>JBBQQI010000034.1:0-25276 GCA_038216085.1 Gaiellales bacterium
ACAGAGCGCGGCCGCGGCAGAACCGCAGACGACCGCGGCGCAGAGCCCGACCGCCGCCGCTCAGACCCAAACAGCATCCGCGGGCGCGCCCGGCTGGCTCGCCGCAGTCCTCACCGCTCCCGCCTCCAGCTGGGAACACACCGTCTCGCTCAACTGACCCCCAAGCGCTCCACAAAGCGCCTTCTTGGACAGGCCCCTAACCCGACGGCTTCACGACCAGCGCGCTGCCGCCGCCGCGGCGCACCGGCTCGGCGGCGACGAGCGTACGGTTGCGGTCGAGGAACTCGATCCCTGTCGCCGCGCCGATCTCGGCCGGCGCGCCGAACTTGTGCCCACGCGCGAGCAGCGCTGCGACCTCGGGCGTTTGCAGGAAGGCCGCCTCCGCTGAGCTCGTCGCGCCGTTGCGCTGGCTGACGCGCGCGTCGGCGATCGCCTGCGGCAGCGTCAGGCCGAGGTCGAGCCGGTCGACCAGGATCTGCAGCACCGTCGTGACGATGGTCGATCCGCCTGGCGAGCCGAGCGCGAGCAGCGGCTTGCCCTTCTGCAGGACGATCGTCGGCGCCATCGAGCTGCGCGGCCGCTTGTTGCCTTCAACCCGGTTCGGGTGGGTCGTCGAATCGAAGTTGAAGTCGGTCAGCTCGTTGTTGAGCAGGAAGCCGTAGCCCGGCACGAGCAGCGCCGAGCCGCCCGTCGACTCGATCGTGAAGGTGTAGGAGACGATGTCGCCCTGCTTGTCCGAGGTCGTGATGTGCGTCGTCGTCCCCGGACGGGTCTCGGTCACGGACGCTTCGCCACGCAGCGCGGCGGTGCCGTTGAACGGCAGCGGGTTTCCCGGAGGGACGGCGCCTGGCGCGGCGCGGTCGGCGATCAGTGCGCGCCGAGTGCTCGCGAAATCCTTCGAGAGCAGTCCCCGCAGCGGCACCTTCACGAAGTCGGGATCGCCGAGGTAGTCGCCGCGGTCGGCGTACGCGTAGCGCGACGCTTCGAGATAGAGGTGCAGAGCCTGTTCGCGAGCGAACGTCGAGAGCGGGTAGCCCTCGAGGATGTTCAGCGCCTCGCCGACGGTCGAGCCGCCGCTCGACGGCGGCCCCATGCTGAACACGTCGAGCCCCCGGTAACGGACGTGCGTCGGAGCGCGTTGAGGCGCGGTGTACGAAGCGAGGTCGGCGGCGGTCATCACGCCCGGGCGGAACGTGTGATCGGCCGACGAACCCAGCTGGGGCTGCGTCGAGGCCTGCACGATCGCTGCGGCGATCGCGCCGGTGTAGAACGCCTTCGCGCCGCCCTGCGCGATCAGGTCGTAGGTCTTGGCGAGGTCGGGGTTGCGGAAGGTGGAGCCGACGTCGCGAGCGGTGCCGTCGGTGTCGAGGTACAGCGCGGCGGTCGCGGGAACGTCGTCGAAGTAGCTGAGGTTCTGGTTGATCTGGTCGTTGAAGGTGGCGTCGACCTCGAAGCCGTCGCGGGCAATCTTCGCTCCCGGGGCGAGCGCCTGCGCAAGCGTGATCGTGCCGAACTTCTTCAGCGCATCGCTCCACGCGCGCACCGTCCCGGGCACGCCGACCGAGAGCCCGCTGTAACGCGCGTCGTTGAACGGGAGCGGCGTCCCGTTCTCCATGAAGGAAGTCGGGGACATCGCCGCCGGCGCCTTCTCGCGGCTGTCGATCGTGAAGACGTGCGGACGTCTGCGCGCGCCGCCCGGCGTATAGACGACCATGAATCCGCCACCGCCGACACCACAGGAGAAGGGCTCCATGACGCCCAGCACCGCAGCAGCGGTGACGGCGGCGTCCACGGCGTTGCCACCCTTGCGCAAGGTCGCGACCGCGGCCTGCGTGGCCAGCCGTTCGACGGTAGCGGCGGCGCCGCCCGTACCGGTCGAGGTGGGCGGTCCGACCGGGGCGACCGCGGGCGCCGATCCGGCCACACCGGCAGCGGCGAGCGCGCACAGCCCGGTCAGGATCAGGGCGCGGACTCGGCTGCGGTGAACTCGCATCGCTCCCTTGCACGATTGCCGTCCGGCCGGCACGCGAAACACTCCGCCGTGGGGCACCTTCGTGCTCTTCTCCCGGACTGTTCAGGCGCGGCGACGCCGCCGTCGGGCAGGCGGGCGCGACCAGCAGCCCGGGTGCGGTTGGTGCCGGCGAACTCGCGAAATCGGGGTTCAGATGAGCTTGGTCGAGAGGTGTTCCGAAACCGGCTGCCGTTGGACGAAGACACCTGGGCGCGCGGCCGGGGCTGGACGCTCTGGAAGGCGCTGATCACGCTCGTGAAAGCCCTGAAAGTGGACGATGGCCAGGCAGACCTCGCCAACCTCCGCTCCGGATGGCGACTGAGCGCCCGACACGTCATCGAGGAGGTGCTCGCCGACCACAGCCGCCTGACCTGACGAGCCTACGAGATCAAGAGAGTCGCCGGCAAATGCGGTGCACGGTCGCGCTCAAGGAACCATCCTCCTGACCTGACGGTCGCGGTCGACGATCCAGAGCGTATCCACTTACGCCAAACTGGAACGATGGAACGGCGTCGATTTCAGATCTTTGGAATCGTGCAAGGCGTCGGGTTCCGGCCGTTCGTCTTCGGGCTCGCCCGGCGGCACGATCTCGTCGGCTTCGTGCTCAACGACGGCCGCGGCGTCGTGATCGAGGCCGAGGGCGAGACGGATGCACTCGATCGGTTTGCCGACGCGCTGCGCCGAGACCGACCGTCGCTCGCCCGCATCGACCGGCTCGAAGCTGGATCGCTGCCCCTGCGCGGCGACCGCGAGTTCACGATCGCGGCGAGCACGGTCGGCGGCCGCAGTGCGCTGATCCCACCCGACGTCGCAACCTGCGATGAGTGCGTGCGTGAGCTCTTCGATCCAGCCGATCGCCGCTACCGCTACCCGTTCGTCAACTGCACCCAGTGCGGGCCGCGCTTCACGATCGTCACCGGGGTGCCGTACGACCGGCCGCTGACGACGATGGCCGCCTTCCCGCTCTGCGCGGAATGCCGGCGTGAATACACCGATCCCGCCGATCGCCGGTTCCACGCCGAGCCGATCGCGTGCCCGGTCTGTGGGCCTCGGCTCTCGATGCCGCTCGGCGAAGCGGTCGAGTTGCTCCTCGACGGAGCGGTGCTCGCCGTCAAGGGCCTCGGCGGCTACCACCTCGCCTGCGACGCGGCGAACGAGGATGCGGTCGCGCGGCTACGTCGGCGAAAGCACCGCGAAGACAAGCCGTTCGCCGTCATGACGACGGCGCCCAAGACGCTCGCCACGCTCGAGCTGGAGGAAGCCGAGCTGCTGGGCTCGCGCGAGCGGCCGATTGTGCTCGTCCGCAAGCGCGCCGGCGCGCTGCTTGCACCATCGGTTGCGCCGGGGACGCCGTGGATCGGGCTGCTGCTGCCCTACACACCACTCCATCACTTGCTCCTCGCGGATGTCGGGCGTGCGCTCGTGCTGACGAGCGGCAACCGCTCGGACGAGCCGATCGCCTACGACGACGGCGAAGCGCGAGAGCGGCTCGCCGGGATCGCCGACGCGTTCCTCGCCCACGACCGCCCGATCCACCGCCGCTGCGAGGACTCGGTCGTCAGGCGCCAGTTCCCGATCCGGCGCTCGCGCGGGTCAGTCCCCCACGCCCTACCGCTGCCGGTCGCAGCCGCGCGGCCGCTCGTCGCGGCAGGCGCCGAGCTGAAGAGCACCTTCTGCGTCGTGCGCGGCCGCGACGCGTTTCTCTCGGCCCACCTCGGCGACCTCGACAGCGAGCAAGCCTACAGCGCGTTCCACACCGATCTCGCCCTCTACCTGGAGATGCTCGACGTCCGCCCGGAGATCGTCGCGCACGACCTGCATCCCGAGTACCTCGCGACGAAGTGGGCGCTCGATCAGGACGCCGAGCTCGTCGGCGTCCAGCACCACCACGCTCATGCGGCAGCGTGCCTCGCCGAGCATGGAGAGACCGGCCCGGCGCTCGCGCTCATCTTCGACGGCACCGGGTACGGCACCGACGGGACCTTGTGGGGCGGCGAGTTGCTGCGGTTCGATCTGCACGAGTTCGAGCGGCTCGAGCATCTCGATCCTGTTCCGTTGCCGGGCGGCGAGGCCGCGATCCGGCAGCCTTGGCGCTGCGCTGCGGCCCATCTGGAACGCGCGGGGCGGCCCGTCCGCTGGGAGCGCTGGCCGGAGGTGCGCACGAGCCTGCTCGTGAACGCGCCGCTCTCGTCCGGGATGGGACGGCTCTTCGACGCCGCCGCAGCTCTCCTCGGCGTGCGCGACGAAGTGACCTACGAGGGCCAGGCGGCGATCGAACTCGAGCAGCTCGCCGGCGACACGGCCGCCGCGCCGTATGTGTGGTCCTTCGGCGACGGCGCGGCGCTCGTCGGCCTCGCCCATGACGACCTCGACGCCGGCAGGCCACGCGACGAGATCGCGGCTGCGTTTCACGAGACGGTCGCCGCAGCGGCAGCCGACGCGTGCAGCCGAGCAGGCGAGCCCGGCACGGTCGTCCTGTCGGGGGGCACGTTCCAGAACCTCCGCCTACTGGCCTCGACGCGCAGGCGGCTCGAGGAAGCGGGCTTCCGCACAGTCACCCATCGGCAAGTGCCGCCGAACGACGGTGGCATCAGCTTCGGTCAGGCAGCCGTCGCAGCGGCACGGACAGCGTAAGAAAGGGCGGGGCCGGCATGTGCCGGCCCCGCCCTGGACAGCAGACAGCTTCAGCGTCCTACGTGACGGTGAAGCTTCCGCGCATGATCGTGGCGTGTGGCGTGCAGACGTAGGTGTACTTGCCCTTCTTGAGGGTCACCTTCCAGGTGAACGTCCCCTTCGCCCCTACCGACGTCGACTTGCTGACGCCCGGGCCCTTCAACACGAAGTTGTGGATGGACGACTTGTCGGCGATCTTGATCACGTAGGTGCCATGGGCCAGCTTCGTGACCTTCGCGCCGCCCTTCGTGAGCGTGATCGTGAAGCCGGGGCCCACGGTGCCGTTCAGCGTCGGCGTCGCCGCGACGGCGGACGGCACAACGAGAGCCGCGACGATCGCGGCAAGTGCTACGAGCTTCATATGACTCCTCAGATTTAGGGGTTCGTCGTACAGAGACAGCCTAGCCCGGGCGCCGCTCTCTGGAGAGCGGTTTTACCGACACGTTGCGTGGAGCAACAACCATCTAGGAGTGGTTCACCGTCAGAGAGGGCGGGTTGACGCCGGCCGGGCGGATCACGTAGACGATCCCGCCCGACGCGGGGATCCATGCGCGTTCGAACTCCGCGCGATCGTAGACGTGCCTGACGCCCGCGTTGGTCGGCGATGCCGGATCGTTCACGATCACCTGCGTGCCGTCTCCGGAGAATCCCTCGATCACCGCGAGGTGCCCGTTCGTGCTCTTGATGTCTGCGCCGGCCAGCTTGTTCGACGTGAACGCGATCGACGCGACCAGCGGGATGCCGGCCTTGATGAACGGCTCAGCCTCGGCCAGGTTGTGCAGCTGCGTGACGTCCCCGACGAGGCCGCGCGACGAAGCGTACGCCACGTTGAACGGCCAGTTTCCAGCGCCGTTGTAGTGGTAGTCGTAGACGGCTCGCGCTGTGAAGTCGACCCACGGGTCGGCAAACGGGATCGACGCGGTCTCGGCGGAGCTCGGCGCATAGCCGGCGCTCGGGAAGAGGGGATCCCAGTAGCCGACGACCATCGATGTCGAAGTCGGGCTGCACCACGCCTCGCCGCCGTTGTCGTACTGTGGATACTCGCCGCGGTGGATCTCCTGCGAGTACTGCGGTACCGCAAGATCGATCGCCGTGCCATGCATCGTCGTCGGGCTTGGGAACGTGCTTTTCTGGTTCGTGAGGTTCGAGGCGACCGCATTGAGGCGGCTGACGCTCGGGCTCGCGGTCGACCCCGCGCGGCGGAAGAGGGTCAGCCGGAGCTGGTAGGCGATCGCCGGATGATCCTTCGCGACGAACGTGTCGATGGAGACGAAGCCGTCGGCGTCCCCCTGACCGCCGACCGACGTGCGATGGAAGTCCGAGTCGCCCGAGGTCCAACGGCCGAGGACGTACCACTTGGCCCAGTGGCCGTCTGCGATCTGAGGCTTCACCTCGACCTGAACCCACGTGCCTGACGGAGTGATTGCGTTCCACGACGAGACGAGCTGGTTGAACGGGAACGACAGAGTCGTGACTGCGGACGTCCACGTGCCGGACGCGTATGAGCCCGAGCCGTCGACGCCGTCCGAGTTGTAGTTCGCATGCGGATCGACGTAGAGGGACGGACCGCTCAGTCCGCTCGAGGCGAGCGTGAGCGCTCCATGCGAGAGAACGGTTCCGCTGCGCTCTGCGTCCGAGCCGGCGAGCGCAAAAGTCTCGAAGTTCAGGGGATAGGGCTGGGCTGCGAGCGCGGGGGCGGCGGCGGCAAGCGTGAGGATGGCGACCGCGGCGGCGGCGAGAAGCGTGTGTCGAATCATGTCCAGGAGACTACGGTGCGCGGCGCTCGGAATCCAGCCGAGGTGGGGGTCGCTACCCTCCCCCGCGATGGCGATGAGAGAGCACGAGGGCCTCGCGACCGACCAGGCCGCCGAGGAGCTGCGGGCCGCGACAGCGACGCTCGAGTCGGTTGTCCGCGATCGGGCGCTCCTGCGCGCGCTCTCCGTCGAGGAGCGCACCCGCCTTTTGGCGGCCGCGGGAGCGGTCTTCAACCCCGACGTTGTCACCCGCAGGCGCGCCGCGAAGGCGGTCCGGAAAGAGCAGAAGGCGGCGAAGATCCAGCGCGACGAGGACGTCCTCGCCGAGTCCGGCATCCGTGTGCTGCGCGAGCGGCCCGTCTTCACGACGCCGAACGGGTATCCACCGGCCGGCTTCGATCAGACCGAGGTGGAGACCGACCCCGGATTCCGCGAGGCGGTCAAGCCGCAGCATTGCTACGTCTGCAAGCAGCTCTACCTCGACATCCATCCTTTCTACGACCAGATGTGCCGCGCGTGCGGCGACTTCAACTTCGCCAAGCGGAGTGAGAGCGCAGACCTGCAGGGCCGCGTCGCCCTGCTCACCGGCGGCCGGGTCAAGATCGGCTACCAGGCCGGCATCAAGCTCCTCCGCGCCGGTGCGCAGCTGATCGTCACGACGCGCTTTCCGCGCGATGCAGCAGCACGCTACGCACAGGAGGCCGATTTCGAGGTTTGGGGCGCCCGGCTGGAGATCTTCGGCCTCGACCTGCGTCACACGCCGAGCGTCGAGGCGTTTTGCACGCACCTCGGCGAGACGCGCGAACGTCTCGACTTCATCGTCAACAACGCCTGCCAGACGGTGCGCAGGCCCGCCGAGTTCTACCGGCACATGCTGGCCGGCGAGCTGGCCGCCGAGCACGCACAGCCGGCGGGCGTGCGGGCGCTCCTCGGTGAGTACGAAGGGCTACGCCGCCAGGAGATGCTGCCCTCGCACTCGGCCGAGCTCACACAGGTGCCGCTGCTGCCCGAGGACCTGACCGGCCGGGGCGACCTCTTCCCCGAGGGCCTGCTCGACAAGGACCTACAGCAGGTCGACCTGCGCGAACGGAACTCGTGGCGGCTGCTGCTCTCCGAGGTCTCGTCAGTCGAGCTGCTCGAGACACAGCTCGTCAACGCCGTCGCACCGTTCGTCCTCAACGCACGGCTGAAGCCGCTGCTGCTCGCGACACCCGACCGCGACAAGCACATCGTCAACGTCTCGGCCGTCGAAGGGCAGTTCTATCGACGGTTCAAGACGACCCGCCACCCGCACACGAACATGGCGAAGGCGGCGCTGAACATGATGACGCGCACCTCCGCCGCCGACTACCAGAGCGACGGCATTCATATGAACAGCGTCGACACCGGCTGGGTGACCGACGAGGATCCGGCGCACATCGCCGAGCGCAAGACCGCCGAGCACCGCTTCCAGCCGCCGCTCGACATCGTCGACGGCGCCGCGCGGATCGTGGATCCGATCATCGACGGCTTCAACACCGGCGAGCACGTCTGGGGGCAGTTCCTGAAGGACTACCGCCCGACCGACTGGTAAGCACCGTCAAGAGCGGGCGCCCTGCGGCGAAGCCACAGCGCCGAGACGGCGCCTGCCGCGAGCAGCGCGCCGACGCAGGCGAGCAGCACCGTCGTGAGCGGGAAGCCGCCCGAGGCTGACGCGAGCTCCGGCGCACGAACAACGAGCGTCGAGGTGTCGAGGCTGAGCAGCGTCCGGGCGCCGTCGCGGACCGCGACCGACGTGCCGTCGACGCTCATGCGGAGGCGAGGCCGGGAGAGGTTCTTCCCGGCGAGCGCGTCGAGGTCGATGCAGCGCGCTGTCGCCTTCGCCGTGTCGAGCGCGTGGATGAACGGTGCATTGCCGCCGCCGTTGTAAAGCGTGTAGGCGAAGCGGCCGTCGGCGCTCGTCGCGCGACTGAGCGGGTTGCCACGCATCTTGTCGCTCGTCTCGTGCGGATCTGTGACCGGGTGCGACACGAGCCGGGCTGCAGTCACGTCGTAGGCGCGCACGCGGTAACGCGTTGGGTCGTTCGGCGAGGTGTACTGGATCAGGAAGAGACGCTTGCCGTCCGGCGAGATCGCATCGAAGCTGAAGTCGCCGCGCAGGTGCACGAGCTTCCGCGTCTGCAGGTAGGGCGCGCCGAGGACGAGCAGCGTCGTCTCGCGCCGCGGAAAGGCGCGCCGCGGCTCGATCAGCACGAGCGTCCGCCGGTCACCTGAGAGGCCGCTCGCCGAGCTGTCGTATGCGACGGCGGGGATCGTGAAGTTACCTGGGACGAGCCGCGAGGCAAGCACCTGCCCGCCGTAGCGGCGCACGCGGGCGACCACGGTCCCGCTCTGGATCGCGGGGCTCTGCTTCGCAGGCAGGGTGACGTAGCGCGAGTCCCCGGACGGCGCGGCGACGCCCGAGGCGCCCACGTCGATCCCGAGCACGGGCAGACCGTCCGCGTGGGCCGCGGGCACAGCGACGAACAACGACACGGCGGCGATTGACAGGGCCCGCTTCACGACGTACCTCCCGGTCTGCGACAACGACAGAGCAGATACGGCGACGCGTGCCGCCGAGGTCCGTCAGGCCAGGTCTTCGACACATTTCGAACCGCCGCAACAGCTCGAACTGTCAGAAGGTGTCGAAGACCAACATGTCGGGTGCGGCCTTCCGAGAGCACCATCTGCAGCCCCCCTAGAACGGTGCCTGGCACCGGTTTTAGGCGTGGCTGACACCTGTGACGGATGTGTGACGTTTTCTCCCCAGGGCTCCGGTTTGCCTGTGCCCATGCGATGCTAAGGATCCTGCGGGTGGGACGCCCGTCCCGTGCCCGGCGTTCGAGCGCGCCTCGGCACCTGTACGGATCGCACCTGCCCCGCGCCGGCGCGGGAGGCCGCTGCTTATCCCGCTAAGCGGCGAACGAGCGCAGCTCGTCCATCAGCCGGTCGACCTCGGCCTCTGTGTTGTAGTGGATGATCCCGGCGCGCAGCGACTGGTCCGGCAGCAACTCGGCGAGTGAGACGCAGTACCAGTTGTCGGCCGACCAGATCCCGACCCCACGCTCGCCGAGTGAGCGCGCGACCTCGTCGGCCGGCACGCCGTCGACGTTGAAGAGGAACGTCGGCACGCGCCCGTCCATCCCGGGCGGCCCGTAGAGCGTCACGTTCTCGGGCAGGCTCGCGATGAAGTACTCGCCCAGGCCACGCTCGTAATCGCGCAGCACCTCCATGCCGCCGAGGGTGTCGAGGTAGGCGATCGTCGCACTGAAACCCGCGAGCAGCTCGTAGGGCAGCGTCCCCGTCTCGAAGCGCCGCCCGACCGGCGTGCTCGCCGATGGCCGCGCCTTGTACGGCCGCAGCGACTCGGCGAGCTCGCGGCGGACGTACGCGATCCCGAGGTGCGGGCCGCAGAACTTGTACGGCGAGCAAAGGAGGACGTCGCAGCCGATCTCTGCGACGTCGATCGGCTCGTGCGCCGCGTAGTGCACCGCGTCGATCCAGGAGATCGCACCTGCCTCGCGCGCGAGCGCGCAGATGCGCTTCGCATCGGCGACTGAGCCTGTCGCGTTCGACGCGAGCGCGAAGGCGACCACGCGCGTGCGGCCGTTCAGCTGCCGCTCCAGGTCGTCGTAGTCGATCGTCAGCTCGTCGTTCGCGGCTGCGACACGGACAACCAAGTCCTTGTCGTCGGCGATCTCAACCCACGGTGCGACGCCGCCGTCGTGGTCGAGCTGCGTTGTCAGCACCACGTCGCCCGCACCGAAATCACGGCTTGCGGCCCGAGAGATCGCAAAGTCGAGCGTCGTCATATTCATGCCGAACGAGATCTCGTCCGCGTTGCTGCCGAGAAACCTGCCGGCGTCCGACTTCGCGCGCGCAAGGATCGCCTCGACGGCGCGGCCCGTCGCGTAGGGCGCTCCAAGGTTCGCCGAAGCCTCGCGCAGCGCGTTCGCGATCGCATGGCCGACCTCGTCGGGCACCTGCGTGCCGCCGGGTGCGTCGAAGAACGCGAAGCCGGACTCGAGCGACGAGAAGCGCTTGCGCGCGGCCTCGGGTGAGAAAGCAGTGGTTGTCATAGGTCCTCTCCATTCAGGATGCGGCCGAGGACCGCAGGGTCGATGTTGCCGCCGGACACGATGCAAACGATCTTCCGTGCACCCTCGACGCGGCCCGACACTGCGGCAGCCGTCGCCAGCGCGCCGGCGCCCTCCGCGATCACCCGCGTGCGCTCCGCGATCAGCCGCACTGCAGCCGCTGCTTCGTCGATCGGGATCGCATAGGCGCCGTCGAGCAGCCCCGAGGCGTGCTCCCAGACCTGCGGGAGCAGCGCGCGGCCGCCTGCGCCGTCGACGAACGAAGGCACGTACTCGACCGCTGTCGGTGTGCCGCCGGCAGCGAGCGTCGCAGTGACCGGCGCCGCCGTCGCGGGCTCGGCCGCATAAACCTTGACCTCGGACCGGTGCGCCTTGACCGCGCTCGCGATCCCGGTCAGAAGGCCGCCGCCGCCGTAGGGGATCACGACGGCGTCGAAGCCGGAGAGCTGGTCGAGCAGCTCGAGGCCGATCGTCCCGTTCCCGGCCATCACGCGCTTGTCGGCGACCGGGTGCACGAACATCCCGCCCTCGCCCTCGAAACGGCCTTCGACGAGCACGTTCCACCACTCGTCGAAAGGAACCTTGATCACGCGGCCACCGAAGCGCGCGATCGCCGCGAGCTTCGCCTCGGGCGCGTGCTCGGGGACGACGATCGTCGCCGCCACGCCGCGCAGGCGCGCAGCGAGCGCGACGCCCTGCGCCATGTTGCCCGCGCTTGCCGTCAGGACGCCGTCGCGCAGGTCGTCGTCGGACGCCTGCAGGACGGCACTTGCCGCGCCTCGGATCTTGAAGGAATTGACGGGCTGCAGCGTCTCGAGCTTGAGATAGATCTCGGCGTCGGCGTCGACGTTCAGCCGTACGAGCGGCGTCACGATCGCCACGCCCGCGATCACCTCACGCGCGCGCTCGATCTCCTCGAGCGCGATCACAGCGAGACGACCGCTCCGACGTTCTCCGCCTCGGCGCGACGCAGCACGTGCTCGGCGGCCGCGAGATCCTCGACCGCGAGGCCGAGCGACTTGAACACCGTCAGCTCGTCGTCGGAGCGACGTCCCGCGACCGAGCCGATCAGCACTTCGCCAATCTCTCCCTTGATCGCGGCCGGCGTCAACGCACCTTCGCGCAGCGGGAAGAGGTAGTCACCGGCCTCGTTCAGCGTCGACTCGCGCCGGTCGACGAAGAGCGACGCCGCGACCATCGTCGCGGTGTCGAGCTCCCGCGCTGTCGGGATGCTGGAGCCGACGGCGTTGACGTGCGCGCCTGCTTTCAGCCACTCGTGACGGAGTACCGGCTCCAGGGACGAGGTGACCGTGACGACGACGTCTGCGTCGCGCAGCGCCTCCTCGGCGCTCGCCACCTCCTCGACGCCCTCGAACGCCGCAGCGCGCCCCGGCGTGCGGCTCCACATCAGGACGCGATCGAACTCGCGCACTGCGCGCATCGCCTCGAGGTGCGCGCCGGCCTGAAAGCCCGCGCCGAGGATTGCCAGCGTGCTCGCGTTCTCACGGGCGAGCAGACGCGTCGCGACACCCGAGACAGCGGCCGTGCGCACGGCGGTAATCGCACTCGCGCTCATGATCGCTCGTGTCTCGCCCGTCTCGCCGTCGAACAGGGCGACGAAGCCCTGGTGTGGATCGAGGCCGCGCGCGGAGTTGGCGGGGAAGATCGCCACCGTCTTCAGCGAGTAGACCGGCGCCGCCCCCGAACGGTGGGCGGGCATCAGTCCGAGCAGGCTCGACTCGCCCGGCGGCCGCACGACGAAACGCAGCGGGTTGTACACCTCGCCGCGCGCGAGCGCCTCGAGCGCGCCTGTCATCACCTCGATGCACTCGTCCATCGGCAGCAGTCGTTTCACGTCGTGCTCGTCGATGATGCGCACGCTCACGGGAACAGTCCTCCGATCAGTTGATGTTCCGCCTCTGACAGGCGCAGGTCACGTGCTGCCAGCACAGGCTCGAGGTGCTCGGCGCGGCCGGGCCCGCAGACGGCGCCCGCGATGCCGAGATGCGAGAGCACCCATGCAAAAGCGAGCGTCGACATCTCGACCTCGCGTTCGGCCGCCAGCTCCTCGAGGCGCTCGAGCCCGTCGTAGACCGCGTCGTCGACGAGCCGCTCATACGGGCCCGGGCGCTGGCTCATCCGAGACCCTGCTGGATAGGCCTCCCCACGCCGGTACTTCCCGGTCAGCCACCCACCCGAGAGCGGGCCGAACGGGATGTAGGCGATGCCGCGCTCGGCACAGAGCGGCAGCACGTCGTGCTCGTCGCCCCGGTCGAGCAGCGAAAACGAGTTCTGCACGACCGCAGGCTGCGCCACGGCCAGCGCCTCGAGAATCCCCTCCGCGTCGTAGTTGCTAAGGCCCCACGCGCCGATCAGGCCCTCGCCCCGCAGCTCCTCGAAGGTCGCAACCGTGTCGGCGAGCGGCGTCGATGCGTCGGGCTCGTGCGCGAGGTACAGGCCGACGCGCTCGACGCCGAGACGCTCGAGGCTCGAGGCGAGCTGGCGACGCACACGGTCGGGCGCGAGCCCGGTATCGCCGTCCTCTCCGCGGGTCGAGTGAAACACCTTCGTCGTCAGGACGAGCTCGTCGGGGTGCCGTGCCGCACGCCAACGCCCGATGAACGCCTCGCTGCGCCCGCCGCCGTAGGCATCCGCCGTGTCGAACCAGCGGATGCCGCCGGCCCACGCGCGATCCATGATCGCGAAGGCGGTCTCCTCGTCGATGCCCTGGCCGAAGAACGCCGGCGACGAGCCGATGCCGCCGAAGTTGCCGCAGCCGAGCGCGAGCCCCTCGAACGTCATTCCGGTGGGTTCATCTCGGTCATCACGTTCCGGGCATCCCACAACTCGGGGAAGAACGACTTGTGGATCAAGCGTCCCATCACCTCGACAGGAGTGCCCTGCGTGCCGACGACACCGGCGCCGATCACGCGCTGCACGACCTTGAGGTGGCGCACGCGCCACACGATCACGCGCTCGTCGAACTCGATCAGCTGCTCGGCGAGCTGGTAGAGCTCCTCGAACTCACGCCCGCGGGTGTAGACCTCGATCAGCGACAGGCCCGCGCCCTCGTGGGCCGCACGGAACGCCGCTCCGAGCGGTGGAGTGACGCGGCGGATCTCGCGGAAGCCGGGCGAGTCGAAGCCACTACCGTGCCCGAGGGCCTTGCGCACGTAGGTGTACTCCCACGGCGACATGTGCTCGAGCATGTCGAGCGCCAGCGTGACGAGCTTCAGGCAATCGTTCGCCCGCCGGAGCAGCCGCAGCGCCGCGGCCAGATTGGCCGCGCCGACCAAGCGAGACGCCTCCTCGACCTCGTTCCACGCGAGCTTCAGCCAGAGCTCAGAGGACTGGTGCACGGTCTGAAAGAGCAGCTCGTCGCGGTGCACCCACTCGTCGGGGCCCTTCTGCAGCGCGAGCAGATCCTCGGTGCGCAGGTAACGCTCGTAGTCGCTCGGCGCCGTGCCCGGCAGTACCGGCTCGGCGAGCCCGGGTCCTTCATCACTCATGGCCGTTCCTCCGTCCCGTCGAAGATCCGCATCGGCAGGTCTGCGAGCGGCACGCCGCCGTCGCCTGTGACGAGCCACGTGTCCTGCATGTAGAGGCACGCCTGTCCGTCGTCCGAGATCACGTGCGGGTGCATCGAGAGCACCATGCCGCTGCGCAGCTCGGTGTCGATCCCCTCGCCGATCTTCGGGAACTCGATCATCGTCATGCCGATCGAGTGCCCGGTGACGTGTCCGAGCGCCCAGCCGCGGTCGGTGAACCCTTTCGAGACCGCACGGTGCGCATCGTGGGCAGTCGCACCGTCGCGCAGGACACCGCGCGCCGCGTCGTAGTACTCGTCGTAGGCCTCGACCATCCGCCTGGTCTCGTCACTCGGCACGGTCGCGCAGATTGCGCGCGAGACCTCGACCCAGTGCCCGCCCGGCCCGGCGATCTCGAGCGACGGCAGCACCATGTCGGTCTCGCGGACACGCCGGCCGCCCGCGATCTTGAACTCCGGCAGCGCCGCACCGTTCTCGCCGACCAGCACCATGTCCATCGTCAGCCGGCCGCAGCCCTGCGAGACGAAGTACTCCTCGCACGGCGCCAGGATCTCGCGCTCGGCCTTCCCCACTTCGAATGCGTCGAGGAAAATCCAGAAGCCTTCCGTGTTGATGCGAACGCTGTCGCGCACCGACGCGAGCTCGAAGTCGCTCTTGACCGCGCGCGCGTGGTCGAAGCCGAGGTCCCACGGGATGAGCTCGGCCGCGCCGTCGAGCGCGCGAAAGTCGCGCACGGCCATCACGTAGTCGAGGCCGTAGACGCCGACGCGCTTGCCGCGCACGCGATCCGCGAGCCACTCGCCTGGAAGGTCGACGAACTCCTGCTGCTCGATCCAGGTCGTTCCGTGCTCGCCGACGTAGCGCGCCTCGCGCGGGAACACGATCGTCGGGTCGCCTGTGAGCGGCAGCAGGACGTACGAGTAGCGGTGCACGATCACGAAGCCGGACAGGTAGGTGACCGCACCTTCGAAGCCGGTGTACTCGTTGCCCGACACGATCACTGCGTCGAGCCCATCCCGGGCCATCGCCTCGCGGATGCTCGCGTAGCGGCGCTCGATCTCCACCTGCGGCACGGAATCCGCACCGGCCCCGATCACTGCTGCGTCCACGACGCCTCCATTCCCTTGACGAGTGCCCAGATGGCAGCGTGCTCCGGCGTCTCGACGTCGAACCGCCTGCCGAACTCGACGATGCCTCCGTTCAGATAGTCGACCTCTGTCTGCCGCCGCGCTTCGACGTCCTGCAGCATCGAGGCCTTGTGGCCGTAGGCGACCTCGGGCCGCGCTGCGAAGTCGATCAGCTCCTCGGGGTCGGAGTCGAGCTCGATCCCCTGCGCCGCGGCGACCGCCTTGCCCTCGTCGACGAGCTTGCTGACGAGCGCGCGCAGCGGCGGCTGCTCGCAGACGCGGCCGTGGGTGAGCCCGGTCAGCGCGCCGAGCGGATTCGTCGCCGCGTTGAAGATCACCTTGCGCCACTGCGGCCCGCGGGCGTCCTGCACCGCCTGCGCCGGCATGCCGCCGCGGGTGCAGGCATCCGCAAGCTGCTCGACCTGGTCGAAGGGCGCGGGACGCGGCTCGAACGGGCCGAAGGTTGTGTCGCCCTTCACGTCCCACTGCACGACGCCGGGCGCCGTGATCTTGCCGGCAGGGAACGTCGTGCCGCGGATCACGCGCTCGACATGAGCTGCGATCACCTCCTCGTTGCCGATCCCGTTCTGCACGGTTGCGACACAGCCGCCGGCGAAGGCGTGCGCCGTCGCCTTGATCGCGGGCTCGGTGTGCATCGCCTTCGTAGCGACGATGCCGAAGTCGCACGCAGGCAGCTCGGACGCGTCGCTCGTCGCGCGCGGCCGGCCAACCACCGCGCCGGCGCCCGTCAGGCGCAGCCCGTCCCGGTTGATCGCGTCGACGTGCTCGCGTGCGAGGTCGTACGCCCACACCTCGACGTCGTCGAGCGTCGCCAGGTTCGCTGCAAAGAGCGAGCCGACCGCGCCGCAGCCAACGACACAAACGCTTATTCCCAGGATGCCTCCTTCGCTTTGATCAGCCGAACCATCGTCTCGTGCAAGGGTACGGGCACGCCGACTCGGTGGGCCTCGCGGACGAGCGCGCCGGAGATCAGGTCGATCTCGGTACGCCGCTTCGCCTCTACGTCCTCGAGCATCGAAGGGTAGTGCGCACTGCCGCGCTGGGTGGCGAGCACGTTCATCTCCCAGGGGTCTTCGCGGAGCGGCACGCCTGCGGCGGCGGCGACCGCCTTGCCCTCGTCCATCAGCCGGCGGACGAGGTGGCCGAGATCGCTCGGGCCGTCGAGGGCGGCGAAGTGCGGGTCGTGCGGGAGGCCTGTCAGCGCCGCCACGGTGTTGACGGTCGCGTTGAAGATCAGCTTTGACCACTGCGCAGGCCGGAGGTCGTCGAACGCCTCGGCGAGCAGGCCCGACGAGGCGATCAGCTCTGCGACAGCGCGGGCATCGGCAGGCGTCGTCCCGCGCGACGGCCCGATCCACGTCGCGGTGTCGAGCACGTACGCAACGTGCGTGTCGGAGTGGCGTGTCCCGCTCATGAAGGTGACGCTCGTCAGCAGCTTCCAGTCGCCGTAGCGCCCCACGACCTCGTCGGCGCCGATCCCGTTCTGCACCGTCATCAGCGTCGCCTCCGGCCAGTGGCCTGCGAGCCCCGCGGAGACACTGTCGAGGTCGGTGCCCTTGCACGCGACGATCACGAGGTCGGGCTCGGCCAGCTCGTCCGGTGACGTCGCCGCGGCGAGCCTGCCGGTGAACTCCGAGCGTCCGCTGACCCGGAGCCCTTCGTCGCGCAGCGCTCGTGCGTGCTCCTCGCGCCGCGTCAGCGCCGAGACATCGGCGACGCGGGAGAGGTGCGCGGCGAAGAGGCTACCGATCACGCCGGCGCCGGCGACGCAGACGCGCGTCACGAGGCCCGCCAGAGCCGGAACTCGCGGCCGCCGGTGAGACCGGACGGCCGCAGGATCAGCACGAGCGCCATCAGCGCCCCCACGACGACGACGCGCGTGCCCGCCGGTAGATCGATGTGCCAACCGAGCAGCGACGTGCCGTTCTCGGCGACGGCGAGGTACGAGTCGAGCGCGCTGACGGCCAGCGCGCCCACGACCGCGCCCCAGAGGCTCGTCGCACCGCCGATCACGAGCATCGCGAGCGTGATGAACGTCAGGTCGAGATACACCGCCTCGGTGTTCAGCGGCAGCAGGTGAACGTAGAGCCCGCCCGCGAGTCCGGCCAGGAGGCCGGAGACCGTGAACGCAAGCAGCCGCTGCTGGTAGACGGACGCGCCGACCGCACGTGCCGCGGCGGGATCCTCTCGCGTCGCGCGCAGCAACCGGCCGAAGCGACTGCGCCCGTACGCGAAGGCGATCACGATCACGACGAGGGCGCCGAGGGCCGCCTGGCGCAGACCGGTGGTCTCGGGCACCGACGAGAACGTGTTCAGCCCCGGCCCGATTCGCTCCTCGTAGCGCAGCACGTTGTGCGTGATCTCGAGCACGCCGAAGGTCGCGATCCCGGCGGCGAGACCGGAGAGGCGCATCAGCGGCAGCGCGACAACGAATGCACACGCGCCGCCGACGAGTGCTGCGAGCGCGAGCGACGACAGGTTCCCGGTCGTCCGGTCGCGAAGGAACCCGGCGAGGTTCGGCATGATCGCGGGCTTCTCGGCGGCCGGCACCGAGAGCACGCCTGCCGTCCACGCGCCGACCGCGACGAAGCTGATGTGCCCGAACGAGAGCACGCCCGAGTTGCCGATGAAGACGTAGAGGGCGGCGACGATCGCGACCTTGACGAGGGCGTCGGTGAAGTACGTCTGCGTCGAGATCGAGACGGCCGTGCCGAGAAGCGCCGCAGCGACGACGAGGGCCGCCGGACCGACGAGCTCCTGCAGTGCGAGCGAGCGTCTCATACCCGCTCCGTCGCACTGCGACGCGCGAAGACTCCGCCCGGCCGCACGAGCAGCACGAGGATCACGGCCGCGAAGAGGAATGTCGGTAGGTACTGACTTTGGTTCGTCGGCAGCGCGCCGCCGAGGATTCCGCTCGCAAAGCCGATCGCGAAGCCGCCGAGGGTCGCGGGGATGGGACGGTTCATCCCGCCGAGCACGACGCCGGCGAGCACGATGATCGTGTCGCGCAGCGCGAAGTCGGGTGTTACGAGCGGTGTCTGGACGGTCAGCATGACCGCGACGACGGCCGCGAGCAGGCCGGAGATCAGCACCGCCGCGCCGATCACGCGGTTCGCCCGCACGCCGAGCAGCCGCGCGGTTTCGAAGTCCATCGACGCAGCCCGCATGTGCAGCCCGACCGTCGTGCGTTCGAGCAGGAAGGTCAGGGCGACGAGGCAGAGCACTGCGACGACGACGGCGACGATCGTGATCTTGCGGATGTCGACGTTCGAGATCGTCACCGGGCGGTTGAGGGTGGCGAGCGACGACGCGATCTTTCCGAGCGGTCCGAACCAGAGCAGCGCGATCGATTGCAGCAGGAATGCGACGGCGAAGGTCGCGACGAGCATCACCGCGGGCGAGTGTGTGCGCAGAGGCCGGAAGACGAGCCGGTCGAGCAGCAGCGAGAGCACCAGCGTGACCGCGAAGCAGAGCAGAATGCCGGCCCAGTTCGGCCAGCCCCAGTCCGATGCGAGAGCGAGCGCAAACGCACCC
This sequence comes from Gaiellales bacterium, assembly GCA_038216085.1. Lineage (GTDB taxonomy): Bacteria > Actinomycetota > Thermoleophilia > Gaiellales > Gaiellaceae > PALSA-600. Next base: position 18,784 of record JBBQQI010000034.1, read on the forward strand.
GCCATCACGAGCTGTCCGTACGCAAAGTTGACGAGGCGGAGCACCCCGAAGACGAGACCGATGCCGACAGCCATCAGCGCGTAGATCGCACCAAGCGCGGTTGCGTCTGCCAGCGTCTGCCAGTCGATGTTCAGAAGAGCGACAATCACGAGAAGTAGGCCGCCACGAGCGCATCCGTGTTCCCTGCGTCCTTCGGCGACAGCGTCAGTCGCAGCTCTCCGTTTGCGAGCACGTGCGACCGGTCCGCGAGTGCGACGGTGCGCTGTGCGCGCTGCTCGACGAGTAGGATCGCGAGCCCGCGCCCGCGGATCGCGGCGAGCGCCTCGAAGACGACGTCGACCACCGTCGGCGAGAGGCCGAGCGACGGCTCGTCGAGGAGGAGGACGTCCGGCTCGGCGACGAGCGCGCGCGCGATTGCGTGTTGCTGCTGCTGGCCGCCCGAGAGCAGGCCGGCCTGCCGGCGGCGAAACTCCTCGACGACCGGAAACAGGTCGTAGACCCCACGCAGCACCCCCGCCGTGTCTCCGCGCGAGCGCCGGGCGGCGAAGCCGAGCTTGAGGTTCTCCTCGACGGTCAGCTCGGAGAAGATGCGGCGGCCCTCCGGCACCAGCGCGATGCCGGAGCGCGCGACGTCCTCGGGGCGCCGTCCGCGCAGCGAGGAGTCGCCGAGGATCACGTCACCGAGCGTCACCGGCGCAACGCCCATGATCGCGTGCAGCGTCGAGGACTTGCCTGCGCCGTTCGCGCCGATCAGGCCGACGATCTCGCCGGGAGCGACCTCGAACGAGAGCCCGCGCACGGCGTGCACGGCGCCGTAGCGCACGTCGAGATCCTCCACACGTAGGGTCATTGGCTCAGACACGCGGCTCTTCGGGGACCGGGCTCTCGCCGAGGTAGGCGGCGGCGACGTCGAGGTTCGCGCGGATCTCCACGGGCGTCCCCTCCGTCAGTGTCTGCCCCTGGTCGAGCACGTGGATCCGCTCGCAGATCTCCATCACGAGCGCCATGTTGTGGTCGATCAGCAAGACTCCGGCGCCGTGGTCGTCGCGCACCGAGCGCACGAGCGCAGCGAACCCTGGCACCTCGGCCTCGGGCAGCCCGGCGGCGGGCTCGTCGAGCAGCACAAACCGCGGTTCCAGCGCGAGTGCGCGCGCGACACCGAGGCGGCGCTCGTCGCCATGCGCAAGCGCCGCCGCCGGCGCATCTGCGTAACGCTCGAGGCCGAGCACCCGGAGCAGATCCCTGGCCCGACGCGCAGCGCGCCTCGGCCCCGCTCCGACGCCGAGCGCGGCGATCTCGACGTTCTCGCGAACCGAGAGGTCGCGGAACGAATGGCTGTGTTGAAACGTCCGCGCCAGCCCATGCCGTGCGCGACGGTTCGGCGACCAGCGCGTGACGTCGCGTCCGCCGAGTGAAACGGCCCCGTTGTCCGGACGGTCGAAGCCGCTGAGCAGGTTGACGAGCGTCGACTTACCCGCGCCGTTCGGCCCGATCAGGCCGACGACCTCGCCGCGCCGGAGCTCGAGCGTCACGCCGCCGAGCGCCTGCACGCCGTCATACGACCGCGAGACAGCGGAGGCCCGGAGCGTGTCTCCGGGCCTCCGCTGCGAATCAACTTCGTTTCCTTGTTCGACCATCCGTCAGATCTTCGGAACGACCTTGGCGGTGACCGTCGAGACGAGCTTCGCGTTGTTGTTCTGGATCTCGATCACGCGGTACTCCCGGCCGAAGACAGTGTGGTACTTCGCGGAGAAGCTCACGTTGCCCGAGATCGTCGGCACCTTCTTGAAGTTCTGCATCTGCGTGGCGAGCGCCGCGCCGTTCGTCGAGCCGTGCGCCCGCTTGATCGCGGTGGCGACACCGTCGATCGCCGCCGGCCCGGTGATGAAGCCGCCCGTGCCCGCGTGAACCTGCTTCGCGAGCGTGTTCACGGCCGGAACAGGGTCGTCGCCGAACACCGATGCAAACGTGACGAAGTAGTAGTTCGTCACCGGCGGGCTCTTCGGAAGCCAGTACGTCCCGTCGCCGGCCCACGAGTTGAGGACGGGCGTGTCGTTCGCCAGGCTGCGCAGCCCGGAGATGAACGTCGAGAGCGCCCCGAACGCACCCGCGGTCGACGTCACGTACACGTCTGCCTTGTTGCTGTTGAGTCGGCTGACGGCGTTCTGCACATTGCTGCCGCCGAGTGACTGGTAGGTCTCCTCGTCGACGATCTTGCCGCCGAGCTGCGTGAAGCGGGCCTTGAAGGCCTGGATCACGTTCTTGAAGTAGACGATCACGGTGTCGGTGGCGAGACCGGCCGAGTGCCAGCCCTTCGACCACGCGTACTGCGCCATCGCCGAGCCTTCGTCCTGGGCCACGTTGCCGTAGCTGAACGCAAGCCTGCCCTTGGGCCCGAAGCGCTTCGGACCCATCTGGTCGGTGCCGATGCACGGGGCGACCGCAAGCACACCGCGGTTGATCGCCTCTTGCACGACCGGTGCGGCGAAGTCGACGTCGCAGGTCGTGAAGATGACGTTGGCACCGCCGCTGAGGAGCTTCAGAGCGCACGCCTTTGCGATCGCCGGCTTGTTGCCCTGGGTGTCACACGTCTTGATTTGAAGCGGACGTCCGCTGACGCCGCCTTTCGCGTTCAGCTGCTTGACTCGCAGCTGTGCGGCCGCGAGCGCCGGGTTGTCGAACGGCGCCATCGCGCCCTTGCTGTCGAACGCCCAGCCGATCACGATCGGCTTGCCCGAGTGACTGGCGTCCGTCCGCGCGGCCGCCGTGGCGGCGAGCACAACGAGAACCGCTGCTGCGGCCGTCATGACGACGACCGCGCGGAACCTCGCTCCTCTCATCTTGTCTCCTTCGTTTGTGGACGACCGCCGCTGAGCGACGGGCGGGGGGTCAGAGCGCTCTCGAACGCGGCCGCTAGTGAGGACCGCGCCTGGTGCAGGAACTCGGTGGGCTCGAATGCCCAGTACGAGTCGTCGTAGGTGGTGCCGAACGTACCGTCGTCGGAGAACACTTCGATGTCGTAGAGCCCGTTCCACCCGGCCTCGTCGAGTGCGCGGAGGATGCGCGGAAGGTCGGCATCGCCGTCGCCCGGGAGTGCGCGGTCTGCCCAGCCGCGCGTCGGCTGCCTCCAGTCACAGACATGAACGCCGGCAAAGCGGTCGATGTGGTCTGCGATGTCGTCGTAGAGCGTCTGAGTGTTCCAGAGGTGCCAGACGTCGAACTGCAGCGCGAGCGCGGGGCTCGAGCCGGCCTCGCGGATCAGCTCGAGGCCTTCCGGGATCGTGTTCGCGATCGTCCACTCTGCGCCGCCGGCGCGCTGGTAGGGCTCGAGCGCGATGCGCAGGCCGAGCGACTCCGCCTCACGGCCGATCTCGCGCAGGCCGTCGACGACGGTGGCGCGGGCGTCGTCGGGATCGCGTCCCAACCCCGTGCCGGTCAGGCAGACGATTCCCGACGGCTCGAACGGCGCCAGCCTGTGCAGCGAACGGAGGATCGCATCGACGCGCTCGCGCGGATCCTCGGGCCCGCCTAGCCTGGGCAGCGGGAGAATCGACGGAACGAGCGGCACCGCGGAGGCCGACTCGAGCCCGGAGGCGTGGAAGGCGGCGAACGCATCGTCGTCGGGGCCGTCGCCGAGCTTCAGTTCCCAGATGCCGATGCCGTCGAGCCCGGCCACCGCGTAGGTGGCCAGATCGTCTTCGAAGGTCGCGTGCAGCGTCGAGATCTGGGACACCGACACGCGCGGATGCTGAGCCGCCACGCCCCCATCCTCCCACAGCGTTTGACATCTGATCAAGAGCGTGGGAGCGTCATGCGGCAGATGGCACGTGTGCGTGCACCCGAGGCGGCCCGGATCCGCCACCGCACGATGGCCGAGTTCGCGCTCGAGGAGCTGCGCGAGGCGATCATCATGGGCGAGCTGAAGCCCGGAACGCCCCTGCGCCTCGACGAGCTCGCCCGCTCTCTGGGCATGAGCATCTCTCCGATCCGGGAGGCCGTGCGCCAGCTCGAGGCGCTCGGGCTCGCGAAGCACGTGCCCCACCAGGGTGCCCGGGTGCTCGATTTTGACATCGACGAGCTGCGCGACCTGTTCGCAGTGCGGCTGACGCTCGAGTCGATCGCGGTCCGCCGGGCCGCCGAGCGCTTCACCGAGGCCGATGCCGATGCGGCGAAACGGCATCTCGAGCGCCTCGACGCGAGCCGGGGCGCGGGCGACGTCCGCGAGCCGATGCGGGCGCACACGGACTTCCACTTCTCGCTGTACGAGGCCGCGCAGTCCTCGTGGCTGCTCGGCCTGATCAGGCCGGCCTGGGACCGCTCCGAGCGCTTCCGCCCCGCGCTCTTCTCACCGGCGGGCAAGCTCCAGGATCGCCACGCCGCGCTCGATCGCCAGCTGCTCGCGTCGTGCGTTGCGCAGGATCCCGAAGCCGCGGCCCGCGCGCTCTACGAGCACCTCGAGCTCGCGAGCCTGTTCTTCGAGACCGAGCTCGGCGGGAACGGCATCTTCGAACCGCGTTAGCGCGGAGTTGTGGTCGAGTGACAGGACTGTGAGTTGTGGGTCGGCCCCGTTTTCGTTGTCGGGTCGCGACGGTCTACCGCACACTGGCGCAAACGAGCGCCGATCAGTCCAGTTCGACTACCGAGCCGCGCGCTCAAGGCCGAGGGTGCGTGGGGCAGCACTGCTCTCGCAGGCGCCAGGCGAGGTACGCGCGATGGAGCCGCTCATCGATCTCGTCATCTTTCAGACGGAGTCGGTCGAGCAAACCGCGCGCCCGGAGCTGCCGGATAACGGGCTCCGTCAGCCCCAGGCGTTTCGCGATCCGGACAGTGTCGAGCTCGTTCATGCCCTGGTGGACAGCCGCCGGTGCCGGGCATCGAGCACGGCATGTGACAGCCGAGGCAGTAGTGACAGCCTCCGCAGCCGGCTAGGCGAAGACAGCCGCAGCGAAGCCATCGGCTGCTGCGCGTCGTCGACCAGCCGCTGCACGTGCTCTTGATGGAGCAGGCGGCTTACTTCAGGTTGGTGAGAAAGCATGGGACCCTCCTCTCGTGATGTCGGCGTTTCTGTGGCGGGTTCTGTTTGCAGTTGCCGTCATAGGGACGTGCGTTCTCCTTCCGCTACGGATGGGTTGTTTTGCGCCGCGTGAGCGGCGTCGATGGATCTCGCGCCTGTCCGGCGAGTCCCGCCCGTGCGGCGCTTCCGCACGTGTCGGCCCTTAGGGACGCGAGGTATCAGAGGGAGGCTCTAGCGAGCCCTGTGCGCTGCGTTAGCTACGCAGCGACAGGAAGCCAGAAGCCGGAAATGTTGCTGCACGTGGTGTTGGACATCTGACCTCCTTTCAGCAATCCCGGCCGGGTATCAGCCAGGACGAAGCTTGCGGTTCTATCAACAATAAAGCGCAACGTCAAGCGCTCGAAAAGCTGAGCGCGCACGCCCGCTCCGCCCCGGCCGCATCCGCGGCTACACGAGCCCCCGTCGTCGATCGCATAGGAGGAGACCTCCGGACCCCAGTCCTCCGTGACGGCATCCTCCGGCGTCCACTCCGGATGCACGGCCTCCCACCACCACAGACCCCTCTGCGCCTCGCGCGCGGCGACATGCTAACCGTGCAATCGTGCGTTAGCGGCCGATCAGTTCGCCGAAAGCGGGCTCGTCGCGGATCGGATCGAAGTCCGAATCGCCTTTCGCGATGGCGCGGTAGGTCTCCGATAGGTTGGTCGCGCGCTGGAGGTGCTCGAGCGCGTCGGCCGTCCGACCGGCGAGGCTCTCACAGCAGGCCACGTTGTAGAACAGGTTCCGTACTGAGGATGAGCCTCGAGCAACTCGCGCCCGGCGTCGGCCGCCTCGGCGTACCGGCCGGCCTCGTAGAGAGGCCCGAGGTGCGTCGCCCACAGTGCGTGGTCTTGGAGCTCAATCGCAGCGGGCAGTCCTACCCACGGATGCCGTCGTGACTCGTAGACCGAGACTGTCGGCGGCGGGAACGATGGATCGGCGAATGCGCCGACCGGAACAGCCACGTTCGGCTTGTCCGAACTGGTGTAGAAAACCGTCGCCCCGCAGTCAGGGCAGAAGTGAAAGGTGTGTCGCGCCTCGTCGGACTCGTCCGACACTCGCACGTACTCGCCGTGGCGACCGACGATGCGCACTTGATCTGCTGTGAACCGCGCTTGGATCGAGAAGGCACTTCCTGTGCGACGTTGGCAGGCAAGGCAGTGACACATCGAGATCCGAATCGGATCGCCGGCTGCTTCCAGATGAAGCTGCCCACAGCTACAGGCGGCGTCGCGGGTAGCCATCGCCACGAATCCTACAAAGCGCCTGTCCCTGCCGGGAGCGCCCCGTTCGGCGCGTCGGGAGACATAAGATCGCGGCAAGCGACGACGACACTGAAGGGGTCCCGATGACTGAGTACGCGGTCGTGCAGCTTGAGGAGATCGAGGAGCTGACCGACGGCCGCTGCGCCTGGCGACCCGTGGCGGCCCGCCTCGGCAT
>JBBQQI010000035.1:0-24485 GCA_038216085.1 Gaiellales bacterium
GCCAGCTCGGCGACCGCGCGCGCACCCTGCGTCTGCAGGGCCGTGTCCAGCGTCCCCCGCACGCCGTAGCTCTGCCGGAAGAGCCGGATCGCCCGTCGAGCCGCGAGGTCGTCGCCGACGGCGAGCAGGCGCTTCGCAGCGCCGAACGGCAGGGTCGGGGAGGCGCGCCAGTGCGCTGAGGCAGGAGCGGCGCGGTACTGCGCATCCCCGGAGCGCAGGGCGTCGTGCCACGCGCCGACGTCCAGCGAGAGCAGCGCAGCAAACACCGCGAGGGCGACGAGGAGCGAAGCGAGACCTGCCCGCCGGAGCCTCAAGACCCGTGTCTCCAGGTGACGCGGGCCAGGAGGCGCTCGTTGACCGCCAGGGCGAGCGCGAAGGCGAGCGCGAGCGCCACCAGCGTCCACGGGTAGCCCCCTCGACCCGACACCGCGGACGCCTCCTGCGGCAGCCGCGCGTCGGTGATCGTATTGTTGCCGCCGATCAGCTTCTGGAAGAACTCCTCGTCTGCGGGCGCGGGGTTCAGGCCGACGACCCGGAGTGGCAGGCGGTCGCCACGGTAGGCGAGGATCGTCAGACCGGTGCGCCGCAAGTCGGCCGGGTCATCCGAGAGATCGGAGATCAGGATCACTCCGGGCCTGCGGATGCTGCCGTCGAGTGCGAGCCTGCGGGCGAGGTCGAGACCGGACGAGATGCGCGTGCCGGCACTGAACGTACGTGCCCACGGGTTGGTGGGAAACGTGGGGATGAACCCGGGGGTCTGCTGGACCGGCAGCGTGAAGTAGCGGATGAACGGTTTCAGCTCTGCGGCCGGGGTGTTCGGCGGCAGCGCCTCGTAGGCGCTGCCGGAGAAGATGACGACCCCGTAGCGTCCATTCGACGAGACGAGATCGGAGAGCGTTGCGCCGATCCGCGTATACGTGTCCTGCGAGACGCTCGCCGAGAGGTCGAGCACGACGATCGCCGTCGAACCGGCCGGGAGCAGATGGAGCGTGCGCCCGCGTGCGTGCCCGCCGAGCGCCGCGACCGTCCCGAGAAGCGCGAGCAAGCCCACAGCGAGCGCTGCGCGGAGGATCGTGGTGCGCCGCGCCGTTCTGCGCAGGTGCGGCGCATCGGTCAAAGGGACGCCGGTCAAGGGGACGCCGCTCATCGCTCCCCCACCTCACGCTCCACCTCGTCGACGACGGACCCGATCTGCGCGGGCGAGGGCTCGGGCGGAGCCCACGCGAGCTCCGACGCAGCGCCGGCGAGGCCGGCGCCGGGGCCGCCGAGCACGCGCGCGAGCAGGTTGAGCGCCTTACGCCGGTCGGCAGGACCGCGCCGCTCCGCCTGCCGTGCAAGCAAGAGCGCGCGCTCGAGCGGCGAGACGAGGGCGAGTCGCTCCTCCTCCCGGCGCCGGCGCCGTGATCTGAGCTCGCGGCCGAGCAGCAGGAACAGCGCCGCGACCCCGGCCGCCGCGACCGCGTCGAGCACGACCCCGAGCCTCGCCGGTGCCACGCGGTACGTGGGACGCGGCAACTCCGTCTCGAGCCGGAACGGGGGGACAGCAGCGGCCGCCTCCCTGGCCGAAACCCTGCCGGCGATCGTCAGCACCGGCCAGGCCGCAACGGAGTCGAGCGCGTGCCCGTCGCGGCCCCCCTTGGCGCTCACACGAAGCGGCGGCAGCCTCAGCGGGCGGCGACGCGCCGAGGGCACGCACTGCTCGCTCAGACACGCCACCTGCCAGCGGAACCGAACAACTGTCTGCCTTCCGCGATCGCTCCGCTCCACCTCAGGCCCTGAGAGCACGTCGAGCGGACCGAACGCGGCGACGGCACGAACGGTCGCAGGATCGACGGCGCGGCTGTCGACGACGACCGTCGCGACGGCCGTGATCCGATCCGCGAAGAGCGCCGGGCTCGGTTGCAGCGCTGTGGCCGGTGCGAGCGGCCCCGGGGCGGCGGCGGCTGCCGGCGCGGCCAGGAGCGCGGTGAGGACTGCGATGCCCGCGATCCGGTTCAGCGCCGCCACCGCACCGCCCCTCGCAGCTCGGCCCATTGCAGGAACGCCTCGTCGATCTCGTCGGCGCGGTCGGTGCCGATGACGAGGGGATCGAAACCAAGCGTTGCGAATTCCTCGAGCAGCCGCACGAGCCGCTCCTCGTTCGCCGCGCGGCGCGAGCGCGCCTCCCGCCTGCTGAGCAGCACCGGGCGCGGCTGCCCGCCCGCCGGGTCGGCGACCGGGACGACGACCGACCCGACGTCGGGAAAGCTCTGTTCCCAGCGGGGCTCCTGGATCACGACCGGCACGACGTCCCAGCGACGGGAGCTGACGTCGAGCCACGCCGAAGCCGGCAACGGCACCAGGAAGTCGGTGAGGATGAACACGAAGCTGCCGGCCGGGATCCCCGAGGGCATTCCACCGAGAAAGGCAAGCGCGCGCTCGAGGTTGTCCTCGGGCGCGTCGAAACCTGTCTCGGGCAGCTGCCGCTGCTCGATCAGCCACAGGTCGCCGCGCCCGCCCGGTGGGAGCCAGTAGGGCTCGCCGCGCTCGCCGGCCGCTCCGGCGTAGTCGAGCGAGCCGACATCGCCGCGTGCCGCGACTACGCTGAGCACGATCAGCTGCGCCGCGGCATGGAGTGCCGCCGGCTTCGAGAGCCACGGAAACGGCGAGCCGTAGATGCCCATCGCGGGCCGGCGGTCGCAGATCAGCACGACCCGCGGCGCCTCCTCCGCCTGGTAGGCCCGGACGACGAACTGATCCATGTCTCGCGCCGCCGAGAGCTTCGCCGACGCGTGCCAGTCGATCGAGGCGAGGTGGTCCCCGGGCTGGTAGGGCCGGCCACCGATCACGTCCGCACCCGGGCCGCGCCGGGCGCTGTGCTGCTCCCCGAACGGCAGCCCCAGCAGCCGCCGCCGCGGGACGAGCGGGAACACTCGCCGCTCCGCCGCTGACACGGATCTAGGTGACTGGGCCGAGCGCGACAGGCCGGCCCTCGTGCCAGTCCGGCTCGGGCCGGGGCGCCAACTCGAAGCTCCGGGCGCGGATCAGCTCGAGCGCAGCCTCGCGGCCGAGGCCACGCGTCTCGGCGAGAAACGCGGTCGTGAGCAGGATGCGGTGGCCGAGCACCGGCAGGAAGAGCCGCTCGATGTCCTCGGGCACGACGTACGCGCGCCCCTGGAAGAGCGCCCACGCGCGCGCCGTTCGCTCGAGCGCGAGGCTGCCACGCACGGAGGCGCCGGTGGAGACGCCTTCGACCTCGCGGGTGGCGCGCACGAGCTCGACGAGCCAACGCAGGATCAGCTCGTCGATGTAGACCTCCTCGACGGCCGACTGAAGCGTGCGCACCTCGTCGGCGCTCACGACCGGCTGAAGCTCTCTGAGCGGGTGCCCGCGGCGCTGCTCATGGACGATCTGCACCTCCTCTTCGAGGGCGGGATAACCGAGCGACGTCTGGAGAGCGAAGCGGTCGAGTTGCGCCTCGGGCAGAGGGAATGTGCCCTCCTGTTCGATCGGGTTCTCGGTCGCGACCACGAAGAAGGGCTGGGGCAGCGGCCACGTCACACCGTCGACCGTCACCTGGCGCTCAGCCATCGCCTCGAGGAGCGCCGACTGGGTCTTCGGCATCGCCCGGTTGATCTCGTCCACGAGCACGACGTTGGCGAAGATCGGCCCGGGCCGGAACTCGAAGTCGCGCGTCTTCTGGTTGTAGATCGAGAGACCGGTGACGTCGGTCGGCTGGAGATCGGGGGTGCACTGAATCCGCGCGACCGTCGCGCCCTCGATCGTCTGGGCGATCGCTCGCGCGAGCACCGTCTTCGCGGTGCCCGGCACGTCCTCGAGCAGCACGTGGCCTTCGCAGGCGAGCGAGGCGAGCACGAGCGCAACCTCGTCGTGCTTGCCGTGCACGACCGACTCGATGTTTCGGAGCATCCGGTCGGGGAGGCTGACAGCGTCGAGCCCCTCCGAATCACGCTCGTCTGGCTCGATGCTCCTCATCTCGACCATCGTAATCCAGGCGTCGTCGAACGTCTGGGGGCGAAACGCCGAGCGTCTCGCCCCCAGGACGCAATGTCACGGCGTGACTGTGAGGGCCCCGATCATGCCGCGATCGGTGTGGAAGGGAACATCGCACACGTACGTGTAGTTTCCCGCCGGCAGGCCGAGCGTGTACGTCTCAGACTGGCCGGGCGAGAGCAGCGTGCCCGACCTCGCTCCGGCGATCGAGAAGTTGTGCACCTCGCCTCCCCTGTTCGTGATCACGAAGGTGACCTGCCCCGAGGGCACGGTCGCCTGGGAAAGGTCGAAGCGGTACTCGAACATCCCGACCGTCACGGTCGTCTGGGCGTTGCCGACCGGCCCGGTGATCGTCGGGGGCGGCGTTGTCGTCGTCGTTGCTGTGGTCGTCGTCGACCCTGTCGGCGGTGGCGGCGCTACGCCGACGCTGAAGGTGCCCTTCATCCCGAGCTTCGCATGACCGGGGAGTGTGCAGACGTAGGCGAAGCGCCCCTTCTTCGTGAATTTCACGGTGAGCGTCGCCTTCTGGCCGGGGTTGAGCGTCTTGACCTTCTTGCCCGCGACCTGGAAGTCGTGCGAAAGCTTTCCCTTGTTGACGACGGTGAAGATCACCGTCGACCCGACCGGGACACTCCGCCTCGAGAGCCCGAACTTGAACTCGGAGGCGTTGACCGTGATCCGCACGGTCGCACTCGACTGGGTCGGGCTCGCGCCTCCGCCGGGTGCAAACACTCCGGCGACGATCCCGGCAGTCGCCAGCGCTAGAAGGACACACAGACTCACGACACGGCGCATCAGCATTCCCCCAAGGTAATTGTCATCTGCAACTTATCACCGCATTGCCCGCAGGGCGGCTGAACAAAAAGAGGGCGGCAGCCGCGACTGCGCGGCCACCGCCCCAAACGCTCAGTCGCTACGGCAGCACGAACGTGTAGATGTCGTCGCCACGCAGCCGAGTCGGGTTCGTCAAGCCGAGCGGCCGGGTGACGTCGTTGTGCCCCGCCCCTCCGACCTCGACGGACACGTACTGCTTGCCGCCCACCGTGTAGGTGACGGGCGCAGCGGCAACCGGATAGTTCATCGACGGCGAATTCCAGAGCGAAGCGCCGGTCTTCGTGTCGACCGCTTCGAGCCACCCCCTGCCGTCGGAGCCGTTGCCGCTGCCGTAGTGCCCGACGAACGTGAGCCCGGAGGCCGTGTTCGCCGACCCGCTGTAACAAATTGCGGGCCAGTGCTGGTGGAAGGCGAGCTTCCCGGTGGTGACATCGAGCGCCGAGAAGTTGCCGGTGTTGCCGGTCGGGGGAGATCCGTCCGAGACGCCAAGCTGGCTGACGCCGAGGCCGCCGAAGGCGCCGGCAACCTGCGAAGCCGCCGGGATCTGCTCCATCGCCCTGGCCCGGTCCGTGACCCCGCACGTGATCATCGTGTGATTCTCCGGGCTGTACGAGCTCGCCGGCCAGTCCATCATCTCGAAGGGCATCGCGACGTACTGCGTCGTGTCGTACGGGTCATACGCGCAGCCGATCTTGTACGGCTTGCCATCAGGCGCAGTCGCTGTCGCGTACGGCACGTACGCGTTGGTGAGACTGACCTTGCCGTCCGTGCACGGGCGGCGATGGCTGTCCAGCTTGTTGAAAAGGACGTTGTCGGCCATCGGGATCGGCTGCGTCGGCCAGGCGTTCACATCCGGGGAGTTGGGGAGCGTCGGGACCTTCTCCTCGGGGATCGGGAGCAGCGGCTTGCCGGTCTCCCGGTCGAGGACAAAGGTCATCCCCTGCTTGTTGACGTAGGCGACCCCGGGACGTGACACGGTCTTGCCCTTCACGGTGAACTTGCCCGTGAACATGACGCCGGTGTTCGGCAGGTCCGAGTCCCACAGGTCGTGGTGGGTGGTCTGGTAGTACCAGACGAGCTGACCGCTGTAGAGGTTCAACGCGACGATCGAGTCCGTGTAGAGGTTGGCGCCCGGGCCGCGCGAGTTCCACGGCTCGGTGTTGCCGGTTCCGATGATCGCAAGGTTGCGCTTCGCGTCGATCAGCGGTGATTCCCAGATCGAGCCGCCGCCGTAGAGAACGCTGCCGTTGCCGTTTCCGGCCTTCGCCCACGTCGAAAAGCCGGGCTGCCCGGGGCCGGGGATGACGCTCCAGACCCAGATGCGTCGGCCGTTGTCTGCCGAGAAGGCCTGCATCGTGGCGCTGTTGCCGCCGTTGTCGCCGGCTCCGTCGCCGGTGATGATCATCCCGTTGACGTAGATCGGCGCGGATGCGACCTTGCCGCCCTTCCGCCACGGCGCGACCTCAGCCGTCCAGAGGACCTTCCCGGTCGTCTGCTCGAGCGCATAGAGCTTGCCGTCGGTCGTGCCGGCGAAGACCTTGCCCTCACCAACCGCGACGCCGGGCCGCCTTCCGCCCGTGCCGACGTTGAAGCCTTGGCTTGCCGAGCCGGAGAGGCCGGCCTCATAGGTGGGCGTCCACTTCCAGAGCATGGCGCCCGTCGCCCCGTCGATCGCGAAGACGTCACCGAGGGGAGCGACCTGGGTGTAATAGATGCCGTTCGCGACGACCGCGTTCGACTCCATCGAGCCGCACGCTGCGTCGTGCGTCTTGCACACACCGAGGCTGATATGCCAGGCCTGCTTGAGCGTGGCGACATTCGACTTGTTGATCTGTGTCAGCGACGAGTAGCGCCAGCCCTTCAAGTTGCCGAGGTACGACAGCCAGTCGTCCCCCGCGGCGGCGCCAAGCTGGGCGGCCGTATAGAGAGGCGACGGGGTGATGGCCGTGGACGAGGACTTGCCCGCGACGGCACCTCCAGCAACGAGCAATCCAAAGCAACAGATCAGGGAAATCACGGCAAGACGATGCATTCGGAACTCTCCTTGTGACAGACCGGCGCCTGGGATGGCTGACGAGAACGACGAGCAGTGACGACTGATACAACGGCCAACTATGTCACTCCGGTGGACTTCTGGCAACTTGTCTGACGTAACGATCCGGGACTCAGGGCCTCGCAGACGGCTCGTCGTCTTGCTCGCGCTTGCAATTCTCCTCTCGGGTTGCTCCGGCGCAAAACGTGCCGATAGCAAGGCCACGGCAGCAGTCACCGAAAAGGCCGCAACGATCAGCCTGCTTGGGGCACGGCAGCACGATGGACCGTGGCAGCACCAACTGGCCCTGCGGCTTCTACCAGGAGGACAGCCCGTTCCCTTCTACGTCTGCGCGGTGTGGAGTCGCGTCAGCCCGAAACGACCTTGCCGGACGGCGACCGGGAGCGTGCTCCCGTTCCGAGCGATCATGCGACTCGAGCAGCGCCCGCCCGGGCCTGGGGTCAAGCGAGCAGATAGCCCGGGCTGGGGGCTCGTGGGAACGTCCGACCAGACAGAACTCCGAGTCGTGTTGAGCGATTTCGTCTCCGGCAACCGGCCGGGAACTGTCACCTACAGAGTGACGTTGCGCAACCCCTCTGGTCGCATCCTCGCGACCTCGAACACGATCATGATCGACTGGCAGAACTAACCGCGGCGGGTCAGCGCAGGCCGAACGCGACGAGTTCCGGCAGCGCACCTCCGCGACGACGGATGCCTGCCCCGAAGAGCACGAGGTCGCCCACCACGGCCGGGCAGGCGTTCACCCCCGCCCGCAGACGGGCGCGCCAGACGACCCTGCCGTCGCTCGCCGCGAGGCCGTAGACCGTTCCGTCGTAGGTGGAGGTGAAGACAACGTCGTTCGCGACGGTCGCGCAGCCGAAGTCCGGTGACGGCAGGCGCTTCTCCCAGAGAACCCTGCCGGTCGCGGCACCGAGCGCAACGAGCCGACCCTTCCCACTCGCAGGGTCGAGGTCAGTCACCGGTTGACCGGCGGTGGCGCTGCCCGAGCCACAGAGGTCGACAACAGGGACGAACACCCGGCCGTCCGCGTACGCCATCGGCGTCTCGACACCGCCGAGCAGCCCGGGGCAGACGGTGACGCGACGCCGGGGAAATGGGCCGACGTCGTTTCGATGGAGCCCGACGATCGCCGTCCAGAGTCGCCGACGCGCATCACGGTCCCAGGCGATCACGCGGCCCGCTTTGCCTGCTCCGAAGACGACACGCGTACGTCCGACGGTCGCGAGGACCGGTGTCGCCTCGAAGTCGTAGTCGCGAACGTCGTGCGGGGTGACCTGGTCGTGCCAGAGCAGGCGGCCCGTTCGCGCGTCGAGCACGATCAGCGAATCGGAGAACCTCACCGGGCCGGGAAACGCACCTCCGTTCGGACGCTGCGGAGTACCGCCCCACGGCGACGGGTTCGAGCTGCCGGCGTACAGCCGGCCGCGGTCGTCGACCGAGACCGGGTACCAGAGCCCGCCACCGCCGGCCTCGCGCGGATATCGCCACGGCTGCTCGATCGTGTCAAATTTCCAGCGGACCCCACCGGTCGCCGCGTCGAGCGCATAGATCGCACCGCGCCCGCCGGGCGGGTAGCCGATCGTGCTGACGAAGACAATGCCTTTCCAGACCACGGGCGCGATGTCGACGAGCTGCTCGCTCGCGCTCGTCACGTGCCGTCGCCAGACCTGCCGGCCGGCGGTGACCGAGAGCGCAAACGCATCCGAGTCGGTTGCGCCGTAGACGCGCCGTCCGTCCACCGCGAGCCCGTTCGGCCCGTCGTTCCGCGCGCGGTAGTGCCGTTCCCAGCGCAGCGCTCCGGTCGAGCGGTCGAGCGCGTAGACGTTGCTCCGGAGGTCTTGCACATACACCGTAGTGTCATCGGCGACAGGGCTCGACGCATAGATGCCCGAGAAGCTTGGGCGCTCCCGCAACGCGAACCGCCAGCGCACGCGGAGGTGCGCGCTGTTGGTCGCATCGATGGCCGTTCCGGACGCGGCGCGCGTGCCTGCAAGATCTGCGTTGGGGAGTTGCCAGGCACCGCGACCGCCGTGCGCCCCACAACCAGAAAGAACGCTCGCGACCAGGGCCGCGACTGCGACGGCAACGCCTCGTTCCGAGGTAAGGGCCACAGGCCCTTGCTAGGCTAGCGGCCGTGCAGTTGCGCCTTTACGCGGTCGCGGCAGTCTCCGCTGCAGCGCTCGTGCCGGCGGCGCAGGGCTTTGCGGGGCAGAGCTTTGCGAAGCCCCAGACGACGGCGCCGCCCGAGCAAGTGATCGTCAAGATCACGATGACTGACAGCGCCTTCCACGTGAGCCCCAAGTCCGCGCCGCGAGGCGATATCGCCCGCTTCATTCTGGTCAACGTCGGCAAGAAGCCGCACACGTTTGCGCTCGGCCACCTTCGGCATGGCACAGGAGCGCAGACGGGATTCACCAAGTCGCTCAAGCCGAACCAACAAAGCATTCTCATCCTCTTTCTCGACTATCGCGGCCTGCTCCCGTATCTCGGCACTCTGCCAGCCGACCGGTTGAAGCCGGGCATGAAGGGCACGTTCAAGATCACCTGAGTCGGTTCAGTGCAGCTGCCAAGCAGGAGGCGCGTCGCCGTCTGCGACGTGCGGCCCTGTCGTGATCATCGTCTCCGCTCCGCTGCTGAGCACCCGCAGCGTCAGCGTCCCCTTGGAGACGAAGGCGAGTCTCTTTCCATCCGGCGACCAGCCCGCGGCTCCGGTGTCCCCGACGACCAGGCGCGGGCGATGCGGCTTCGGAATGCCGGCCACATAGAGGCCGAATTGCTGGCAGCGGCCCTCGCCGCAGTCCGGCGGGCCGGTGCTACGGCGCGGCCCGACGAACGCAGCCGTCCGGCGATCGGGCGATACCGTCAGCGTCTGGGCGGTCTGGATGTCGAGCGTCATGCCGAAGTACTTCAGGACGCGACCGGTCTGGGAGTCGATCTTCACGAGGTCACCACCGGACGGAATCAGGATCGCCGCGCCGTTCGCGGTCCATGACGGCCGGCCCGCGGGCGGCGCCTTGAGCAGTCGCTGCTGCTCGTGGCCGGACGCGGACATGGTGAAGACGCGCCATTCTCCGCGATGCTGCCGTATGAACGCGATGCGCTTGCCGTTCGGCGACCAGACGGGGTAGGTGTCGCGGGCGTTCGCGGTGAGCCTTTGCAGCCCGGTCCCGTCCAGGTTCACCGTGAAGATCCCGGAGCCGAGGCGCGAGAAGACGATCCGCGTGCCGACGAGTGAGAACGACGGGGCAACGGCCGGCAGCGCCCCTTTCGTGATCTGCTCGAGGCCTGCGCCGGTCGTCTCGACGCGGAACAGCTGCGGGGCGCCCGCTCCGTCCGGGTGCGCGGAGAAGACGATCCAGGTCGGCGCCGCCGAAACTCCCGGCGAAGCAGCCGCGGCCGCGAGCGCGACGGCGACGACCGCGATCACCGACGCACCCAGCAACGACCGGCGGCTCAGGGTCATGGCCGAAGCAATACCACACGGCGTCGTTGACCACTGGCGCCGCGCCGAGCTGCAATCGTTCGGCCGTCAAGGCCGGGTCACGGAAACGAGCTCGTTGCGTTCGTCGCCGCCTTGCTCGGTCTGCTCGAACACCGTCCCGATCCCGCGAACGTACAGCTTGTGGTCAATCGTGCCGGGCTCGAGCGGCGTCCATTCCTGCGTCAGAACCGCGTTCTTGGTGCCGGCGTCGATGACCGTGGCGAAGACGCCGATCACCTTGAAGTGATCCTCCGCCTGTCCCTTGAAGAACTCCTGGCGCCCGGACTGGCCGACTCGCGGCTGCGCGGTGATGTAGATGCCGGGCTGAGCGCCGCCGACGCCGGCCGTGAAGCTGCCCGCCGTGCTCGTGACATGGCCCTTCGCGTCGAGCTCGGCGGTGTCCTCGCCGAAGTACCAGACGTTGCCGCGGGAGTCCTGCGAGTACCAGTCGGTGGTGCGTTCGTGCAGGCGGCCGCGGACGTAGAGGCGATCTTGCACGGTGACGCACGGGACGCCGTCGATCGTCGTTGTGTGGTGGCTGACGGTGACGAGGTCGCGCGACGGCCGGCCGTCCTTGACGCCGACGTAGACGTACCGCGTGCCGGGCACGAGTGGGAACCACTGGTTGTCGACACGGGCGCTGAAGTCCGACGCCGTCGGCCGCGACGCGGTTCCACGCTGCGAGCTCACGCCGCCGTGCGCGGCGAATGTGGTGGCAGCGGCTGCAAACGTTGCGCCGAGCGCGACCGTAGTGGTCAGGAGGCGAGCATGTCTCATGATCAGGTTCTCCTTGTCTCGATGCGAACCACGCTAGGGAGCGCAGATGAACGTGCGATGACTGTGTGTCATCGCTCTGTCATCCCGCGTTCATCCGCGTGTTGGAGGATGAGGCCGTGCGGGTTCTGATCGTCGAGGACGAGCTGCGGATGGCGAGCCTCATCCACCGCGGCCTGGTCAACGAGGGCCTCGCGGCCGATGTCGCTGCGAAGGGCGAACAGGCCCTGTGGATGGCGCAGGCGCACCCCTACGACGCGATCGTGCTCGACGTGATGCTGCCGGGCCTCGACGGCTTCGAGACGTGCCGCCGGTTGCGCGGCGCAGGGGTGTGGGCGCCCGTCTTGATGCTCACCGCGCGCGATGCGGTCGAAGACCGCGTCGCCGGCCTCGACAGTGGCGCCGACGATTATCTGGTCAAGCCGTTCGCGTTCGCCGAACTGCTCGCCCGGCTGCGGGCGCTGATGCGGCGCACCGAGACCGAACGGCCCGCAGTCCTCCTCGTGGGTGATCTACGTCTTGACCCGGCGACGCGCGAGGTCACGCGGGGATCGAAACCGGTCGAGCTGTCGGCAAAGGAATTTGCGCTGTTGGAGACGTTCATGCGGCGTCCGGGCGAGGTGCTGTCGCGACTCCACCTGCTCGAGCACGCTTGGGACTTCGCCTACGACAACCGTTTTAACGTGGTCGACGTCTACATTCGGCGACTGCGCCGCAAGCTGGACGAGCCGTTCGGACGCGAGTCGCTGGAGACGGTTCGCGGCGTCGGCTACCGGCTCCGCGCGGACGGCGCGGAATGAGTCGGCTGCCGATCCGCGTCCGCGTCACTGCGGCGTGCGCGCTCGCGATGGCCGCCGTCCTGGCGGGGTCAGGCCTCTTCCTCTACCTCCGCCTCTCCTCGCATCTTGCGCTCGCACTCGACCGCGAGCTGCAGCTCCGGTCGCAGGACCTCGCAGCGCTCGTCACTCAACCCCACGCGTCGCTCTCGCGGGAGAGCGGCAGCCGCTTCATCGAACGCGGCGAGAGCTACGCTCAGCTGCTCGCTCCCAACGGACGCGTGCTCGACGCGACGGTTCCACTCGGTCGCGCGCCGATTCTGAGCGGGGTCGAGCTTCGTGAGGCACGGCACGCACCGCTCTACCTCGACCGGCCAGCGGTGCCGGGTCTGAACGAGCCGTCGCGTCTCCTCGCGACGACGGTGCGACGGGACGGTCGGCCGCTCGTGCTGGCGGTCGGTGCGACGCTCCAGGACCGAGCGGAGACACTCGCGAGCTTCCGCGACGAGCTCTTGATCGCCGGCCCGTTCGCTCTGTTCCTCGCGTCGAGCATCGGTTACCTCCTCGCCGGCCTGTCGCTCAAGCAGGTCGAGTCGATGCGACGTCGAGCGTCGGCAATCTCTGCTGAGACGCCCGGCGAGCGGCTGCCGGTTCCTCGGACCGGCGATGAGATCGAACGGCTGGCCAAGACCCTGAACGAGATGCTCGAGCGGCTCGAAGGAGCGCTCGAGCGGGAGCGCGACTTCGTCGCCGACGCCGGGCACGAGCTCCGGACGCCGCTCGCACTCCTCCGGACCGAGCTCGAGCTTGCGTTACGCCAAGCCGAGTCCGTCGCGGAGCTAAAGGAGGCCGTCCGCCGGTCGTCGCAGGAGGCCGACCGTCTCTGCCAGCTTGCTGAAGACTTGCTCTTGATCGCCCGCGCCGACCGCGGCCGGCTGCCGCTGCGCATCGAAAGCCTCGCGGTCCACGACCTCTTCGCCTCCGTGCTGAGCCGTGTCGAATGGCGCGCTGCAGCAGAAGGGAAGGCGGTCACGGCCGATGTGGTGTCCGCCGCGCCGTCCGCGGTGACCGGCTTCGACTGGAGCAGGCGCTTGCGAACCTGGTCGGCAACGCCCTTCGCCACGGCGGCGCCGAGGTCCGGCTCGGGGCGACGCGGGACGACGGCGAAATCCATCTGCACGTCCGAGACGATGGGGCAGGCTTCCCCGACGACTTTCTCGAGCGCGCCTTCGAGCGCTTCTCGCGCGCCGATGTGTCCAGAGGACACGGCGGTGCCGGGCTCGGGCTCGCGATTGTCCGCACGATTGCCGAAGCCCATGGGGGCAGCGCGCACGCGATCAACACGCGCCCGGTCGGGGCCGATGTGTGGCTCTCGCTTCCGAGCGACGAAACGTGATAGAGGCTTCCTGATGCCTACCTGGGGCGCGGTTACTTGGGGAGTCGCCGCGTCGGGCGCGCTTACAGCTGCCGCGGTGGCATTCCTGCTGCGCAACCGCCGTGCCGTCGTGATCGCGACTGCAGCAGTCGCCGCCATGCTCGGCCCGCTTTTCTGGGATCTGATTCTGCGCCACACGGGTGGCAACTTCTTCGTCGATGCTCCCGGTACCGTTTTTCCGGTCAGCTACGAAAACACCGGCTCGGGGGTGTTCGCGACCGCGATCGGCACGCTCTTGCTCGGCTTCGGCCCGCTGCGCACCGCCAACGGACGCCGGCTTGCTCTCACTGCGCTCGTGTGTGGCGCAGCGGCGCTGCTCGTCGACATCTACCTCTACTGACCGTGGGAGGCAAGCATCAGGACGGCTCAGGCGCCGAGGAAAGGCGCCCAAGCCGTCAGGTCGACGTCGCCCTTGCTGGGAACCTCGTCCCGCGAGCACACCGCCTTCGCGAGCAGCGCTGTCTCCTGCGTGCGCAGCCAGCGCTCGTAGACGGCGTCCTTTGCAAACCGGCCGAGCACGCCGCGCGCGACGTCCTGCGCGCGGGCGGGTGCGAGCGCGAAGAGTGGTAGCGACGAACCGAGCGCGCGCACCGCAAAGCGCCCGTCGATCGTGTCGATCGTGCGGCGCTTGCCCGGCGGGAGCGTGAAGACCTCTTCGGGTGCGATCGTCTCGACGGCAAAGCCGCGCTGCGCGTCGCCGAGCCACGGCGCGGCCGGCTCGGCCGAGACAAGGCGAACGTTCGTCGCCGTGTATGTCGCCATGAACTCGGCGATCTGACCGGCAGTCGCGCGCTGCGGCCGAAAGCGCTCCTTGACGAGATCGCGGGCGAGGCGGTCGGTGATGATCCGGCGGGCGTCGGCCAGCGTCACGTGCGCTGTGCCGAGCGCAGTGCGGTACCTCGCCGTACTCCCGCCGAACCGGTCGCGAATGATCGCGCGCTCGGCTGCGAGCACTGTCATCGGGTCGACGGACACCTCGTCGCGCAGGACCGCTCGCTGCAGGAGTGCGGTCGCCGCGGAGTCGAGGTCACCCGTCAGCGTGGCGGCGCGTCCGACGTCTGCCTTCTGGATCACGCTCGGCCCGAACGTGCAACGCACGCCCGGTCCCAGCACGATCTGCCCTTCGGTCAGCGACGTGTTGAAGCTGGGGCCTGCAAGCAGCGGCCCGTTGCAGAGGTTCCGGTCGCGCGCCCAGAGATAGACGCACGCTGCGGCGGCCTTGTCGGGATCGTTGCCGGCGACCGAGAAGCTCGGCCAGCCCCACGACCACACGCCCGAGATCTTCATGTCGGCCGCGACCTGCTTGGCCGCCAACGCCTGGAGCTTCACGAGCTCGAGCCACGCCGACGTCGGCTGTAGGCCCTGGCGGCCGCCCTGGCCGGCCGCCGACTGGAACTGCAGCTCAAGTGCGACGCGACTCGCAGGAATCCCGATCTCGGAGAAGTGCGCGACGAGGCCGCGCATGCCGTTTCTCATCGAGCGGCTCGCGCGCTCCGGGCCAAGCTTGAAGAGGCCCTTCGGCCCGGGCGCCGTGAAGTAGACCTGCCGAATCAAGATCGCGGCCTGCGCGGCCTCGCGCCACCAGTCTGCCGCGTCGCCTCCGATGTAGGGCGGGTTCGCAATCGTGATCGCAGGCGTTGCGCCGAGCTTGCCGAGCTCCTGCAGCAGGAGCAGGACGTTCGCGCGGTACTGCGCGTTCGTCGTGCTCCAGGGCGTCGGGGTCTGTGCGCCGAAGAGCTCGTTCTCGGCGATCAGCGGATGGTCGCAGCCCGACACGGTGACCGCGAAGTCGAACAGGCGCTTCGCCTTGTCGGGGATCGTCGCAGGGTCGGCCGGCTCGGCGGTGGTGCCGACGCGGTCGTTCAGGTGCAGGTCGAAGAAGACGGTCGCAGCGCCGGCGGTGCGCATCTCAGCCGGGATGACCGTGCCCGAGGAGACCGCGAGGATCATGCCGGGCTTCGGGATGATCGGCGCGTTGTGGCCCGCGTAGTCGACCCAGATCGGCGTTGTCGGCGGGATCCCACAGGCGGACGCCTCGGCCCGCAAGCGGCCGTGCCCGACGGCAAGCGCCGCTGCGACGGCGACGAGCAGAGCGACCACCCCTTTCACGCCTTCAGGGTAGACGCCCTATCTGCTTGCGCGGCCGATCCGGTTGCGGTCGACGTCGGCCGGCGACACGCACCCGACGAGCTGGAGAGCGTTCAGGATCTCGGCCTGGAACAGGTCGAGCACGTGGCGCGCGCCCGCCTCGCCGTCGGCGGCGAGGCCCCAGAGCAGCGCGCGCCCGGCGAGTACAGCCTGCGCGCCGAGCGCCAGCGCCTTCACGACGTCCGACCCGCGGCGAATCCCTCCGTCCACGAGCACTTCGACGCGGCCGGCGACCGCCTCCACCACCTCCGGCAACGCGTCGATCGACGCCGCGACGCCGTCGAGCTGGCGGCCACCGTGATTCGAAACGACGATCCCGGCTGCGCCGTGCTCGCACGCGAGCCGCCCGTCCTCCTCCGTCAGCACACCTTTGACGAGGAGCGGCATTCCGGCTTCGCCGGCCAGTCGTTCGACGTCGTGCCAGGTCAGCGACGCCGAGATCATGTCGAACACGTCCTTCGGCGTCACACCTCCGTGACCGATCGATGCGATGCGGACGTCCGGCGGGATCGAGAACGCCGTTCGCGCGTCGCGCTCGCGGTTGCCGCGCACGGGTGCGTCGATCGTCAGCAGGAGCGCGCTGTAGCCGCCGGCCCGCGCCTGCGCGATCAGTTCGCGCGTCACGCCTTCGTCGCGGAAGACATAGAGCTGGAACCAGCGCGGGCCTCCGACCTCCGCGACCTCGGCCGGCGTCGACGTCGCGAGTGTCGAGAGGCACATGATCGTTCCCGCCTCGCGGGCCGCACGCGCCATCGCAACCTCGCCGTCAGGATGCGCGACGCGCTGGAACGCAACCGGCGCGACGAGCAGCGGCATCGAGACCTCCTCCCCGAGCACGGTCGTCGCTGTGCTGCACGTCTCGACGTCGACCAACATTCGCGGTCGCAGCACCCAGCGGCGGTACGCGTCGACGTTGTCGCGCAGCGTCAATTCGTCGCCGGCGCCACCCGCGTAGTACCCGTGCGCGCCGGGCTCGAGCCGCTGCGCCGCGAGCCGCTCGTAGTCCCAGACGTTCAGCGGCTGCATCGGCGGTCTCTAACCGCGCCGGCCGAACCAGGAGGTGCGCTCGGTGCGCGGCGGCAGCGGCACTTCGCCGAGCGCGTGCGCGCCCGCGAGCAGATCCTCCGGTTTCAGGTCGGCGAGCTCGGCATGCGTCAGTGACTCGACATCGCCTTCGCCGAGGCGCAGCGCTTGTGCGTTCAGCGCTTGTTCGAAGAGTGTGCGGGCGAAGCGCGCGTTGCCGAACGACTCGTCGCGCTCTGCGCCGGAGAAGATCGCGCGCAACGCAGCCTCGGCGCCTTGGCCGAGCCGGTACTCCGACTCGGCCGCAAACTGCGAGAAGATCTCGATCAGGTCGTCTGTCGAGTAGTCCGGGAAGTCGATCTCGCGCGAGAAGCGCGAACGCAGTCCGGGGTTCGAGTCGAGGAAGCGGTGCATCAGCCGCGGGTAGCCGGCGACGATCACGACGAGGCGATGGCGGTTGTCCTCCATCCGCTTGAGCAGCGTCTCGATCGCCTCGTCGCCGAAGTCGAGCCGGTCGGTCTCGCGCGCGAGCGCATACGCCTCGTCGATGAAGAGCACGCCGTCGGTCGCCTTGCGGATCACGCGCTCGGTCTTGATCGCGGTCATACCGACGTACTGGCCGACGAGCCCGGCGCGGTCGACCTCGACGAGGTGGCCGCGCTTCAGCAGCCCCATCGATCGGTACATCTGCGCGAGCAGTCGCGCGACCGTCGTCTTGCCGGTGCCTGGATTCCCGAGGAAGACGAGGTGCTGTGTCGTGGCGACCTCGGGCAGGCCCGCCTCCTTGCGCCGCGCCTGCACGCGCAGGAATGCGACGAGCGCGCGCACCTGCTCCTTGACCGAGTCGAGGCCAGGCAGGCCGTCGAGCTCGGTGAGCAAGTCCTCGAGCGGGCGCGCGGGCTCTTGCCGGCGGAGGGCGTCGAAGTCGAGCTCCTCGCCGATCTGTGCGCGGAGCTGGTCTCCGAGCGCCTTCAGGGTGTCGAGGGGATTCGGCACGATCTGACCGTACCCATTACGGTCCCGAGGGATGTCAGGGCCGATGAAACCCGACGAGCTGCAGCGCTACGCGGCGATGATCGTGCGCGGCTGTATCGCCTTTCGCCGCGGCGACAGCCTGATCGAGCTGGTCAGCCTCGGCCACCGCGAGCTCGCCGTCGCGATCGCCGATGCGGCCTATCGCGCCGGCGCGCTCGCCGTCGACGTGCAGTACGAGGACAACCGCGTCTACGCAACGAGGATCCGGCGCGCGCCCAGGAACGCGCTCGGCCACCAGACTCCGTGGCGGATCGCGCAGTGGAAGGCGATCGGCACCGAGCCGATCGCGCTCGTGCAGGTGATGGGAGAGTACGAGCTGGAGGTCGTCGCACCGCTCTCGCCCGAGCGGATCGCTGCAGATGCGGGCGGCAACAACAAGTACGTCTCCCGCATCCGCCGCGAGGCGCGCCTGCGGGGCACGATCTGCGCCTGGCCGACCGACGAGTGGGCGCTGCGGGTCTTCCCCGACCTGGACGCCGAGCAGGCGAAACGCCGGCTCGCGAAGGACCTCCTCTGGTTCTGCCGCCTCGGCCCGAAGGATCCACCCGGCCACAAGGGTTGGACCGAGCACCTCGCGACCCTGCGGCGGCGCGCGGCGCGCCTGACGAAGCTCGACCTGAAGGAAGTGCACATCCACGACCGCGGCACCAACCTGCGCCTAAGGATCGCGCCGTACTCGACGTGGCGCGGCGGTGGCGAGAAGGACTACTGGGGGCGGCAGATCGCGATGAACGTGCCGACCGAGGAGTGCTTCATCTCGCCCGACGCGGCGGCGACCGAGGGCACATTTCGCTGCTCACGGCCCCGGAGCTTCGGCGGCCGCGTGATCGAGGAGCTCTCGGGCGAGTTCCGCAACGGACGGCTCGTGCGGCTGCAGGCGAAGCGCGCCGCCGACCGTGACTGGCTCGCGCGCTACCTGGCCGCGATCCCGAACGCCGAGCGCCTCGGCGAGATCGCGCTGGTCGACTCCTCGTCGCGGATCGGCCAGACCGGCCACATCTATTACAACGGCCTGCTCGACGAGAACGCGGCTGCGCACATCGCGTTCGGCTCAGGGTTCGCAAAGACGCGAACGGTGCCGGTCGGCCAGAGGCGCTACGGCGTCAACCGCTCGAAGACGCACATCGACGTGATGATCGGCACGGACGAGCTGAACGCCGACGGCATCCGCCAAAACGGCCGCCGCGTCCCCCTCGTGACCGACGGGACGTGGCAGATTTAGGCTATAGTTAACATGGTTAATGGTTCAGGTGGCTAACGACTCAGCGACTCTTGCGAACCGGCTGCGGCCGGTGCTGCTTCGCCTCGCGCGGGAGCTACGGCGGGAGACCCACCGGCTCGGCGTCACAGGCGGGCAGGTCTCGCTGCTGATCCAGATCAAGAAGTCACCGGGGATCACCGCATCGGAGCTCGCAGAGCGCGAGGGCATCTCGGCCCCCGGGATGTCCGGGCACATCGTCCGTCTCGAAGCCGCGAGCCTGATCGAGCGCACGCGCGCAACCGACCGGCGCCGGATCGGGCTGACGATGACGCCTGCCGGCGACAAGGTGCTCAGCGACGTCCGCCGGCGCCGCACCGCCTGGCTGAACGCACATCTCAAGGGACTGACCGACGACGAGCGCGACTTGATCGAAGCCGCGCTGCCCGCACTCGAGAAGTTGCTGGAGGCGCCGACCCATTGACGCTGCTCAAGCTGGCGTCAGCCCGGACCTTCTCCTCCCTCCGCCGTTACCGCAACTACCGACTCTTCTTCGCAGGCCAGCTCACCTCGGTGGCCGGAACCTGGATGCAGAACATCGCGATGGCGTGGATCGTGGTGCAGCTCGCGCCTCACAACCGCGGCCTCGCCGTCGGCCTGCTCACCGTCTGCCGGTTCGGCCCCTTCACGCTGCTCGGCCTGATGGCGGGTGTGGTCACCGACCGGTTCGACAATCGCCGGGTCGTGATCGTCACGCAGTCGGTGCAGATGTTCTTCTCCGCTGTCCTCGCGGTGATCACCCTCGCTGGGCACGTGCAGCTCTGGGAGGTCTACGCGATCGCCGCACTCACGGGCACAGCGCTCGTGTTCGACGCCCCGTCGCGCCAGAACCTGACGTTCCAGATGGTCGGACGCGACGAACTGCCGAACGCCATCGCCCTCAACTCGAGCCTCTTCAACATCGCCCGTATCTTCGGGCCGGCGCTCGCCGGCATCCTGATCGCGGCCGTCGGCGCGGGCTGGTGCTTCGCGGTCAACACGGTCAGCTTCCTCGCCGTGCTCGCGAGCCTGCTCGCGATGCGCGTGGCCGAGCTCTTCCCGCTCGCCGACCGCCGCCGCCCGACGCTCTGGCGCGGCACACGCGAGGGCTTCCGCTACGCCCGCCGCAACCGCACGGTGCTCGTGATCCTCGGGATGATGGTCGTGTTCTCGTCGATCTGCTTCAACTTCAACATCCTCCTGCCCCTGCTCGCCAAGAACACGCTGGACGCCGGGCCGCGCACGTTCGGGATCATCTCGGCGTGCTTCGGCGGCGGCGCCCTCGTGGGCGCGTTGACGGCGGCGGCGATGGCTCGGGCACGCTGGCGCTGGATGTTCGCGGGCGCGGCCGGCTTCGGGCTCGCCGAGCTCGCGATCGCCCCGGTCCACTCGACCGTTCTCGTCGGCATCCTCCTCTTCGTCTGCGGCGTCTTCTTCACGAGCTACAGCGCCAACTCGAACACCGCGATCCAACTTGCGAGCCCCGACTACATCCGAGGCCGCGTTCTGGGACTCTATTACTACGCCTGGAACGGGCTCGCCCCACTCGGAGCCGTCTTCGTCGGCTGGATGTGCGACACGGGCGGAACCGAACTGGCGTTCTTCGTCGGCGGCGCGGGAGCGCTCGTGATGACAGGCGCCGGCGCCTACGCCGTCAGCCGCCCCCGCGCGGCCGGCCCCGAGCAGCTGCACGCCGAACCGTCCGCGCGGCAACTCGCGGCATAACGCAAGCCAAGGGCGTAGAATCGACCACTCGTTTGACCGTTGAGTATTCGGAAACGTGGGGTGCGGGATATGGCGCAAGTCGCATTCGAGCGGGTGAGCAAGATCTATCCGGACGGAACCCGCGCGGTCAACGACATCAATCTCGAGATCGAGGACGGAGAGTTCATGGTTCTCGTCGGGCCGTCGGGATGCGGCAAGACGACGGCGCTGCGGATGGTCGCCGGGCTGGAGGAGATCTCCGAGGGCGTGCTCAAGATCGGCGACCGCGTCGTCAACCACACGCCGTCGCGCGATCGCGACATCGCGATGGTGTTTCAGAGCTACGCGCTCTATCCCCACCTGTCCGTGTACGAGAACATCGCCTTCGGGCTGCGGCTGAAGAAGATGTCGAAGGACGAGATCGACGGCCGCGTCAAGCGCGCTTCCGCGCTGCTCGGGCTCGACGAGTACCTGAAGCGCAAGCCGCGTGCGCTCTCGGGCGGGCAGCGGCAGCGGGTCGCGATGGGCCGGGCGATCGTGCGTGAGCCGTCGGCGTTCCTGATGGACGAGCCGCTCTCGAACCTCGACGCGAAGCTTCGCGTCCAGATGCGCGCCGAGATCGCGAAGCTGCAACAGGACCTCGGCGTGACCACGATCTACGTCACGCACGACCAGATCGAAGCGATGACGATGGGCGATCGCGTCGCTGTCATGCGCAAGGGCGAACTGCAGCAGGTTGCCGATCCACAGACGCTCTACGACCGACCGCTCAACCTGTTCGTCGGCGGCTTCATCGGCAGCCCGTCGATGAACATGCTCGACGCGGAGGTGGTCGCATCGAACGGCGGTCTCGCCGCGAAGGTCGGCGACCAGACGCTCGAGCTCGGCGAGGAGACACTGCAGAATCACCCCGACCTGCGCGACTTCGCCGGCAGGCAGGTGATCCTCGGCATCCGTCCCGAGGATCTTGAAGATGCGGCGCTCGAGACCGATGTACCACCCGGCCGGACGCTGAGGGGTAGGCTCGAGCTGCGCGAAGCACTCGGCTCCGAGATCATGGCCCACTTCGCGATCAAGGGCGGGCACGCCGACACAGATGAGACGCGCGAGCTCGCCCGTGACGTCGGTGCCGAGGGAACCGAGAAGCAGATCGGCATCCAGGAGGACGAGGCAGTCATGGTCGGCCGCTTCGGCGCTCGTTCCCGCATCAAGGTCGGCGACGAAGTCAGAGCCGTCGTCGACACCAGGGCACTGCACTTCTTCGATCCGGAAACAGGCAGCGGGATCTACGACTCCCCGAAAGGAGCTCAAGAGTGAACCGTCAGAAAATGGTGATCGGCGCCCTCGTCGGTGTCGTGCTGCTCGCAGCAGTCACCGCATTCGCAAGCGCGAAGAGCACGAAGAGCGGGAAGACATCCGCCTCGAAGATCCAGATCGTCGGCGTATGGTCGGGCGACGAGCAGAAGTCGTTCGAGGCGGTCCTCGCCGGCTTCATGAAGAAGAACCCCAGCATCAAGGTGTCGTACAAGTCGACCGGCGACAACACGCCGACCGTGCTGTCGACGGCGGTCGCGGGCGGCAATCCGCCCGACCTCGCGTCGGTGTCGCAGCCCGGCCTCGTCAACGACTTCCAGAAGAAGGGGGCACTGAAGAATCTCGACTTCGCGAAGGGCGTGCTCGCCGCCAACTACCCGCCCGACATCGCGAAGATCGGAATCGTCAAGGGGCACGTGTACGGCCTCCTGATCAAGGGCGCCAACAAGTCGACCATCTGGTACAACGTCGCCGCGTTCAAGAACGCAGGCGTCAAGGTCCCGACGACGTGGCCGGCGTTCCTCCAGGCTGCGAAGACGCTGAAGTCATCGGGCACACCGGCGTACTCGATCGGCGGAGCCGACGGATGGACGCTGACCGACCTGTTCGAGAACATCTACCTGCGCCAGGCCGGGCCGGCCAAGTACGACGCGCTCTCGCACCACACGATCAAGTGGACCGATGCGTCGGTGAAGAAGGCGCTGACGACGATGGCAGCCGTGCTCGGTGACAGCGGCAACATCGCCGGTGGCACCGCGGGCGCGCTGCAGACCGACTTCCCGACGTCGGTCACGAACGTGTTCACGAGCACCCCGAAAGCCGCCCAGGTGATCGAGGGTGACTTCGTGCCGGGTGTCGTGGCCTCGACGAACAAGCTCAAGCCCGTCACGGGTTACAACGTCTTCCCGTTCCCGGCGATCGGGAACACGCAGGGCTACGTTGAAGGCGGCGGGGACGAGCTGATGATGTTCAAGGACACGCCGGCAACGCGTGCGCTCGTCAAGTACCTGGCGACCGGTGCCGCCCAGACGATCTGGGCGAAGCGTGGTGGGTACACCGCCCCCGCGAAGACCGTGTCGGCGAGTGCGTATCCGGACGCAATCACGCGGACGACCGCGACCGCGGTCGGCAAGGCGAAGGCCTTCCGCTTCGACCTCTCCGATCTCCAGCCCGCGTCGTTCGGAGGAACCGTCGGACAGGGTGAGTTCAAGCTCTTCCAGGACTTCCTGAAGAGCCCGAGCAACGTGAACGGGATCGCGGGGCAGCTCGAGTCGGCCGCCGCGAAGGCGTACAAGTCCGGGAAGTAGCTTGAGCAGCAGTGGAATCGCGGTGGAGCCGCCGGTCCTGGCGGCTCCACCCTCGGGACAGCCGGGCGTGCTGCGTCGAAACGCAGTGGCGCTCGGCTTCCTGCTGCCCGCCGTGATCGTCCTGCTCGTGATGATCGTCTACCCGACGATCTACACCTTTGTGCGCAGTTTCTACGGCCGCGACGCACACGAAGGGTTCCTGCCGAGCGGCCAGTTCGCCGGATTCGACAACTTCAGGGCGCTCTTCACAACGAACATCCTCGTGACGGCGATCAAGAACAGCGCGATCTGGATCGCGGTCGCACCGGCGCTCGTGACAGCGATCGGCCTCGTCTTCGCGGTCCTCACCGAGCGCATCCGCTGGGCCGTCGCCTTCAAAACGGTCGTCTTCATGCCGATGGCGATCTCGCTGTTCGCCACCGGCGTGATCTGGCACGTGATGTACATCAAGGATCCGAACCAGGGCGCGGTCAACGCCGCCGTCGGCGCCGTCAAGAGCTGGTTCTCACCCGCAGGGGCACTCTCGAGCGCGTCCCCGTCGACCGCTGCGCTCACCGGCTCGCCGAACACCGGCTACGTGCTGCACAAGCCCATCTCCGCCGGCGGCACGGCAGAGCTCGGATTGACGGCGATCCCACCGACCGAGGTCCCAGCCTCCGCGAAGCAGGTGGCGACGCCGAAGCCGAAGCCACAGGCGATCACCGGCGTCGCCTGGCGTGACTTCAAGCCGGGCGGCGGTGTCGTCGGCAAGCCGGAGCAGGGGGAGCTCGGCCTGCCAGGTGTCCACGTCAACCTGATCGACTCCACGGGCAAGAACGTGCAGAGCGCGACGACCGCCGACGACGGCTCGTTCACCTTCGACCACGTCTCAGGCTCGGGCTACAAGGTCGGGATCGCAGCCTCGACGTTCGCGAAGCCGTTCGGCGGCATTTCGTGGCTCGGCTCGCAGTTGATCACGCCCGCGATCATCCTCGCCTACATCTGGGTGTGGGCGGGCTTCGCGATGGTAGTGATCGGCGCCGGGCTCGCGGCGATCTCGCGCGAGGTGCTCGAGGCAGCGCGCACCGACGGTGCGACCGAGTGGCAGGTCTTCCGCCGCATCACCGTCCCGATGCTCGCGCCCGTGCTCTCGGTCGTCTTCATCACGATGCTGATCAACGTCCTGAAGGTGTTCGACATCGTGCTGTCGGTCGCTCCCGGCTCGGTGCAGGACGACGCCAGCGTGATCGCCCTGATCATGTGGCGGACCTCGTTCGGCGGCAGCAACGACTTCGGAGTGGGCTCGGCGATCGCGGTCTTCCTCTTCCTCCTCGTCTTGCCCGTGCTCGCGCTCAACATCCGCCGGTTCCGGAGGGAGGTCTGATGGCCGTC
>JBBQQI010000036.1:0-24438 GCA_038216085.1 Gaiellales bacterium
CGAATCGCGGGCGCGGCGGGTGTTTCAGCCGGGGGGATGCTTGGCGCCGACTCGCGGCCGTCGACGACGACGGTCGCGCCGTCCTCAGCGCCCTTGTCGATGTAGGAGGCGACCTTGTCGCGATGCTCGCGCGTGATCAGCGGGCCCATCTCACTCGAGGGGTCCATCCCGTCGCCGAGCTTCACCTTCGGGATTCGCTCCTTGATCGCGGCGACGAGCGGGTCGGCCGCCTCGCCGACGGCGACGACGAGCGAGACCGCCATGCAGCGCTCGCCGGCCGAGCCGTATGCGGCCGAGACGGCGGCGTCCGCGGCCATCTCGATGTCGGCGTCGGGCAGCACGATCATGTGGTTCTTCGCACCGCCGAGCGCCTGGCAGCGCTTGCCCTTCGAGGTCGCGGTCTCGTAGACGTACCGCGCGATCGGCGTCGAGCCGACGAACGAGATCGCCGAGATGTCGGGATGCTCGAGCAGCGCATCGACGGCGACCTTGTCGCCGTGCACGACGTTGTAGACGCCGTCGGGAACGCCCGCTTCCTTCAGCAACTCCGCGGTGTAGACCGAGGCCGACGGATCCTTCTCGGAGGGCTTGAGGACGAATGTGTTGCCGCAGGCGAGTGCGGGCGCCCACATCCACATCGGAACCATCGCCGGGAAGTTGAACGGCGTGATGCCGGCGACGACCCCGAGCGGCTGGCGGATCGAGTAGACGTCGATCCCCGTCGAGGCCTGCTCGGTCATGCCGCCCTTCAGCAGATGAGGGATACCGCAGCAGAACTCGATCACCTCGAGCCCGCGCGTCACCTCGCCCATCGCGTCCGAGAGCACCTTGCCGTGCTCACGCGTCAGGTGCTTGGCGATCTCCTCGCGCTTCGCGTGAAAGAGCTCACGGATCGCGAAGAACAGCTCAGCACGCTTCGCGAGTGAGAGCGCGCGCCACGCAGGCTGGGCCCCTTTCGCCGCCTGCACCGCAAGGTCGACCTCCGCCGCCGTCGCAAGATCGACGGCGCCCGACTGCTCACCCGTCGCCGGGTTGTAGACCGGGCCCGTGCGCCCCGACTCACCGGCGTACCGTCCCCCTGAGATCCAGTGGTTGATCGGCTTGACTGCTGCGGGGGCACCGATTGAGGGTGCACTGGCGACGTCGGTCATGGTTGTCCTCCTCGAAAAATGGCCACGTAGAGCCTACCGGGGTAGCGTCAGGGGGCATGACCCCAACCCTGGACGAGCTCGCCGAGGACACCGCAGTGCACCTGCGCAGGCAACCGAGCTTCGAGCACGTCGACCGGGGAGACTTCGTCTACATCGCGGGGCCGCTGCAGGCGACCGTGCAGCGCGTCCGGCTCGCAGACGACTCGCTCGAGCACGCCCTGGACTGGGTGCGGGCGGAGTCGCGGCGACGGGGCTACTCGCGGGTCGAGTGGTGGCTCGGCTGGTCAGCGAGCCCTGCAGGCGCCCGCACGTGGCTGCTCGAGCTCGGGCTCGAGCCAGACGAGGTCCCGATCCTGACGGGCATGACCTGCTCGGCGCCGGCGCCGCCGGTCGCGGGGATCGACGTGCGCCCCGTGACGACGCTCGAGGAGCTGCTCGCCGCGCTCGACGTGGCTGGGACGTCTGGCAGGTCGATGCGCCCAAGCGCGCGGAGCAGCGGCAGGTGGAGGTGGATCGGTGGGAGGCCCAACAGGCCTCCGGCGTCGTGCACCACTACGCGGCGTTCCTCGACGACCAGCTGGTCGGCTTCGGCCGCGCGATCGACATGGAGACAGCCGTCGGGCTCTTCGGCGGCGCGGTCCTGCCCGAAGCGCGCGGGCACGGCGTGTACCGCGCGCTCGTCCGCGCCCGCTGGGAGCACGCAGTCGCGCGCGGTACGCCGCTCCTCGTCGTGCAAGCCGGCGACATGTCCGCTCCGGTGCTGAGCGGCCTCGGGTTCCAGAGCCACGGCCGGATCCAGCTTCTCGTCGACCGCATCCCACGAGAGGGTTGATCTAGGATCGACCCATGGCGACGACGGAGACCAACCTCACGAGCAGCGAGCTCGGCAAACAGATCGTCGAAGACGCGAAGCGGTATGTCCTCTACTCCTGGAGCGTTCAGGACGCGATCAATCCGATCGCGGTCGAGCGTGCCGAGGGCCGCTACTTCTGGGATTACGACGGCAACCGCTACCTCGACTTCGCCTCGCAGCTCGTCAACGTCTCGATCGGCCACTCGCATCCGAAGGTGATCCAGGCGATCAAGGATCAGGCCGACAAGCTCGCGACGATCGGGCCGCCGATGGCGACCGAGTCGCGCTCGCGGCTCGGGAGGCTCCTCTCCGAGGTGACGCCGGGCGACCTCACGATGTCGTTCTTCACGAACGGCGGCGCCGAGGCGAACGAGAACGCGATCAAGCTCGCGCGCTGGTACACCGGCCGCCACAAGATCATCGCGCGCTACCGCAGCTACCACGGTGCGACGGGCGGCGCGATGACGTTGACCGGCGACCCGCGCCGCTGGCCCGCCGAGCCCGGCCTTCCCGGAGTCGTGCGGATGTTCGACCCGTACACCTATCGCTGCCCGGCAGGTCATCCCGATCCCTGTCCGGTGTGCACCGGCGCACCGCACCTCGAAGAGATCCTGCAGTACGAAGGAGCGCACACCGTGGCCGCGGTGATTCTCGAGACGGTCACAGGCACGAACGGCGTCATCGTGCCGCCCGACGGCTACCTGCAGTCGATCCGCGAGACGTGCGACAAGCACGGGATCCTCTTGATCTGTGACGAGGTGATGGCAGGGTTCGGGCGCACGGGCAAGTGGTTCGCCGTCGACAACTGGGACGTCGTCCCGGACATCCTCACCGTCGCGAAGGGGATCAACTCCGGCTACGTGCCACTTGGCGCGATGGTGGTTCGCGAGCCGATCGCGGACTGGGTGCGCGACAAGTACTTCGCCGGCGGCCTCACCTACAGCGGCCACCCGCTCGCGTGCGCCTCGGCCGTCGCATCGATCGAGGCATTCCAGGAGGAAGGCATCGTCGAGCAGTCTGCTGCGACCGGTGAGGTCTTCCGCACCGAGCTCGCGAAGCTGGCGGCGAAGCATCCGTCTATCGGCGAGGTGCGTGGGCTCGGCTGTTTCTGGGGGCTCGAGCTCGTCACGAACCGCGAGACACGCGAGCCGCTCGTGCCGTTCAACGCCGGCGGCGACGCGGCGAAGCCGATGGCGGCAGTGATGAAGCGCGCGCTCGACCGCGGCCTGTATCTGATGACACATTGGAACGTCGTCATGTGCTGCCCGCCGCTGACAATCACGCGTGACGAGCTCGACGAAGCGCTTGCAGCACTCGACGACGCGCTGTCGGTTGCCGACGAGTTCGTCGCCTAGACCCAGTTGCTCGCGCGACCTGCGTGAGTACGCCGAGACGCCCGACCGCTTCGCGCCGATCGTTCCCGGCACGTCGGTGTCGCGATTCGACGACGGCCGTGTCTGCGTGATCCAGGGCCCGACCTGGGCGAGCGTCAGCACGCCGAAGGTCGTAGCAGACGAGGTGGAAGGGCTGCTCGAGCAGATCCGCTCGCTGATTCCGGCGGACAAGATCACGACGTGGTGGATCGGCCCGTCAGCGCTACCCAGCGACGTCTGCGAGCGGCTGGCGGCGCTCGGCCTGCGCGAACCGCGCGATCGCGTCTCCCGGCTCTTTGCGCTCGTCCGCACGGAGGAGCCTGCCGCGATCCCCGAGGGGATCGCGGTACGCCGTGTCGAGTCCTTCGACGACTTCTGCGCCGCACGCGAGGTGCAGTGGGACGCGTTCGAGGTCCCCGAGGAGCGCCGCGCCGTCAACCGGGCCCGTCTGCGGGAGGACTTCGACGAGTCGATGACGATTGGCGTTCCGGTCGGCTACATCGCCCTCCTCGACGGCCGTCCCGCGGGAACGGCGATGTCGATCCCCTCGGAGCGCGGCGTCTTCCTGATCGCGGGCGCGGTGGCGCCATGGGCGCGTGGACGGGGCCTGTATCGGGCCCTGGTGCGGGCGCGCTGGGATGACGCGGTGGAGCGAGGCACACCGGCGCTCGTGACCCAAGCAAACCCGGAGACGTCGTATCCGATCCTCCGACGGCTCGGCTTCGAGGAAGTGTGCGAGATCCGCCGGCTTGAAGACGTGCGTTGAGCGGAGGATCATCTAGGAATGTCCTTCAACGACGGAAGCCGCGGCTACCAGGATCGCTTCGACACCCGCCGGCTCGCCGACCGCATCGACGAGCGCCTCGTCCGCGAGACGATCGACGCCGACGACCGATCGTTCATCGAGCGCTGCGACATGCTCTTCATCGCGACCGCCGACGCCCAGGGCCGGCCGCAGTGCTCGTACAAGGGAGGTGATCCCGGTTTCGTGCGCGTGCTCGACGAGCGCACGATCGCGTTCCCGAACTACGACGGCAACGGCATGTTCCTCACCGCGGGGAATGCGCTCGTCAATCCGCGCGTCGGGATCCTCTTCATCTCGTTCGAGGAGCGCAAGCGGTTACGCCTGAACGGCACCGCCGAGCACGTCGACGACGACGCGCTGCTCGCGGAGTACCCCGAGGCTCAATTCCTCTGGCGCGTGCGGGCCGAAGAGGTCTTCCCGAACTGCCCGCGCTACATCCACCACTACCAGCTGGTCGAACGCTCGCGGTTCGTGCCGAAGCGGGAATGTGAGACACCGGTGCCGGCGTGGAAGCGGCGCGACTGGGCGCGCGACGTCCTCGCTGCGGACGACCCGGCGCAGCAGGCTCAGTCGAGCGGAAGCACGGCGCCCGAGCCGTAAAGCCGGTCGAATGCGTCGACGACCGACGGGTCGAACTGCGACCCGGACGCCTCGCGGAGACGGCTCACCGCCAGGTCCTCGGGCAGGCGCTTGCGGTAGGGGCGATCTGTCGTCATCGCGTGGAACGCATCGCAGACGAGCACGATGCGCGCTTCGACAGGGATCTGTGCACCCGATTTCCCGTCCGGGTAGCCGAGCCCGTCCCATCGCTCGTGGCAC
The DNA here is from genome assembly GCA_038216085.1 of Gaiellales bacterium. Classification (GTDB taxonomy): domain Bacteria; phylum Actinomycetota; class Thermoleophilia; order Gaiellales; family Gaiellaceae; genus PALSA-600. The sequence goes on from JBBQQI010000036.1 coordinate 5,002, forward strand.
GCGCGAACGATCGGCCGGACATCGGCCAGCCGCTCGATCGGCGCGAGGATCTTCTCGCCGAGCTCAGGGTGCTCCTTGACAATCTCGAACTCCTCGTCGGTCAAGGGGCCGGCCTTCTGGAGAATCTCCGACGGGATGCCGATCTTTCCGATGTCGTGGAAGAGCGCGCCGAACTCGAGCCGCTTCATCGCGTCTCGATCCAGATCGAGCTCACGGCCGACGAGCAACGCCATGTCGGTGATCCACCGCGCGTGCGACGATGTGTACTCGTCGTTCGCCTCGAGCGCGTTCGCGAGCGCGGCGACGGTGGAGACGAACGTGCGCTCCAAGCTCTCGTAGTGCTCCGCGCTTTCGATCGCCAGCTTTGCCTGGTGCGCGAGGCCCGCGAGCAGCGCCAGCTGTCGATCGTCGAGCGTGCGGTCGCCGATCGTCGCGGAGACGGCGCCGACGCGATTGCCCTCGAGCCGCAACGGGGCGATCACAACGCGCTCCTTACCCACCTGCTCGCTGCCCTGGATCTCGGCGATGTCGGCCGGCTCGAGCACGAACGGCTCGGAGCGCTCGAGCCATTTGTGCGCGACGGCCTTCGCAAAACGCGTCTCGCCGGACGGATCCTGGTCCCGCGCATACCCGAACGAGGCGCGCGCGACCAGGTCGTGCGGGTGCGCCTCTTCCTCGATCCAGAGCACGGCCTGCCTCGTCCCGAGCACGCGGGCTGTCACCTCGACGCTGCGGCCGAGTACCTCCTCGGGCGACTCGGCGGTGGCGAGCTCACGACTCGCGTCGAGCAGTGCGTTTGCAACCTCGGCCGCTTCGAGCTGGCGGTAGTAGAGCCGGGCCTTCTGCAGCGCAACGGACACCTGGTAGGCGAATGACGCGAGGAGCCGCTCGCGATCCTCGTCGAGCTCGCACTCGCCGATCACGATCCTGCCGTCGATCTCCTCACCTTCGGCGAGCGGCGCCGAGACTCCGACTGCGAGCGGCTCTCCGACGTTGGCCACGCATGCCTCACCGAGCCAGAGGGATGCCTGCCCGGTGCCGAAGAGCTCGGCCGCAGTCTCGACGGTCAGCGAGCAGATCTCGTCGAATGACTGCGCGTGTGAAAGCTGGTCGGCAAACGCGAGCAGCGCCTTCGCGCCCTCTGCCTCGCGGCGCTGGTGCTCGTACAGACGGGCGTTCTCGAGCGCGACCGACGCCTGGCCAGCCAGCACCTCGAGCAGCCGCACGTCGTCCTCGTCGAACTGATCGGTGCCGAGCTTCGAGATCACGATTGCGCCGGTGACGCGCGAGCCGTACCGGAGCGGGACGACGACGAGCGACTCTTCGAGCTCCTCGGTCCCCGGAATGCGCTTCGCGAACTCGCACTCGAGCGCATTCGGGACGAGCAGCGCCTCGCCGGTTGCGACGGCGCGCCCGGTGATTCCCTCTCCGACCTTCGCGGTGTACGCGTCCGCCGCAGAACCGATCCTCGTGTCGTAGTCACCGACGAACGCGATCGGGACGAGGTCGTCACCGTGCCGAAGCACGACGCGGCAGTTGTGGTAGTCGATCAGCAGCCGCAGCTCGGTGGAGATCGTCTCCGCGATGTGGCGCACGTCGTTGAGGCGGTTCAGCTTGCCTGCAAGCGACTGCAGCATCTTCAGATGCGCAATCGAACGAACATCGCGCGCGGTCGTCACAGCGCCGTGAACCATGATCGGGCGTTCGGTCGTGCCGTCGTCGTAGAGCACCGTCTGGTTCTTGCCGTGCATCTTCGCGGTCATCATCGCCGCCTCGGCGCACGCGACGAGCTCGCGCGGGTTCATCGCGTGCTCGGGCCCTTGCGAGATGCCGACCGAGACAGTGATGTGGCCGGCGGGGTCGAAGTCGACTTCGCGCAGGCATTCGGCAAGGCGTGCTGCGAGGCCGAGTGCGTCGCCGGCGTCACAGGACGGCATGATCACTCCGAACTCCTCACCGCCGATGCGACAGACGACGTCGGAGCCGCGCACGGTCTCCAGCGCCAGTCGTGAGAGCTGGATCAGCATCTGGTCTCCGGCCCCGTGGCCGTAGACGTCGTTGACGAGCTTGAAGTCATCGAGGTCGAACATCAGCACAGCCACCGAGTCGTGCGAGCGCGACGCGCGCGTCAACTCCGACCGAAGTCGGTCGTGGAAGTAGCGGTGGTTGTAAAGACCGGTCAGCGAGTCGGTCTGTGCAAGGTGCTCGAGTCGGGCACGGATCTGCGCGTTGTCGAGTGCCAGAGCGGCGGCGTCTCCGAACCACTTCGCGAGCTCGAACTCGTGTGCGTCGAACGTCGCGTCGGCGCCGAGGCGGTAGATGTTCAGCGCTCCCTTGAGCGCGCCGCGCGCGATCAGCGGCACGACGATCAGCGCCTCGGGCTCACTCGGAGTCCCCGGGATGACCGCGGTGCGCGGATCGAGGTCGGCGCGGTTCGTCCACACCGGGCTGCGATGCGAGACGGCCCAGCCGGTCAAGCCCGCGTCGAAGCGCGGCCGGTCGTTCATGATCTCTTCCTCGTACTCCGGCGAGCGGGCGAGCACCGGCACGAGCTCGCGGCGCGCCTCGTCCGCTTCGTAGATGTGCAGCGCCTCGTAGGGCATCAGCTCGGCGAGCGTGACGGCGATGCGATCGAGCAGCGCATCGAGGCTCTGCTCAGACATGACGTCGTGAAAGACCTCTGCGAGGCGGCGGTAGGACTCAACGAGGGCTTCCGGCCGGGGCTGGCCGTTCGCCGACGGCCCGCCGGGTAGCGGGGACCGTGCCGCAGCAGTCGTTTGCACCATCCGGGTTGTCATCGGCTCGCAGGGCGCCTCGCGTGTGGCCGCCGTCCAAGCAGTGTGATCGACGTCAGAACGGCTTGAGCTCCCCCGAATAGGGGAGTTGCATCACGGTTCTCTGAAACTCAAAGCAGGCCGCAGAAGCGGGCCGTGTTCGGCCACGGCGTGAAGCCGCGCCCGGACTCGTGCGCGCGGGCGGCTGCCTGGATCTGCGCCCACGCCGGCCAGTTGTCGGCGGTGCCCCAGCGTGAGACGAACTCGCGGCCATAGGTCTGCATGAACCGCTTGTCCATCTGCAGACCGCCGTAGTAGCCGTTGCCGGTGTTCGACGTCCACGAGCCTTCGTAGCGGTGGATGCAGAGGAATGCCTGCGACAGCCGGCCGGTCACCTGGACAGCACGGATCTGGGCAGCGCCGAACCGCCGCGTCCCATGCAGGGCGACGGCAAGCGCGGCTTCTGCGCTCCGCTGCTGCCAGAGGCGCAGCGTCTTGTCGTCGGTCGGAGCGCGGGCGCTCGCGAACGAGCGGGTGACCGAGCCCGGGTAGATCCTGCGCAGTTTGAGCGTCAGCCGCTTGCTGTAGACGACCCGGCGATAGAGCGGCGCGCGCAGGGCCGGGGCGGCCGGGAGCGGCACGGCAAGCTTCCGGTGCAGCGCGGTCAGCGCCTGGCGACGCGCGATGTAGGCCCGCCGCGTCCAGGTGTCGATCGTCCACAGCAGGTACGCGCGGTCAGTGCTGCGCCGGTAGGAAAGGGACGAGGCCGTCCGCTTCACCTTCGCGGCGCGCTGGTAGTCCCACGTGACAAGTCGGTAGTGGTCGGCGAGCCCGCGCAATGCGGGCACCGACGCCGCCGCCTGCCCGGGGTGCAGCGATTGGGCGGCGCGAGCGACGCCCACCGCCAGCACGGCGGCGAGCACAACAAGCGTGATTCCAGCGCTGAGGGGTCTCAGCGACCGTTTGCAACGCATGAGATTGGTTGTCCTCCTCTGCCCGAGGTCCGCAGTAGTTCGGCTTTGGGGGCTCACATCGCCGGCAGACGCCTGGGCATCTCTTGCCCACCAGCAACCGGAGCACGGTAGCGAGCGGACAGCCGCTTCACGGCGCCTAGAGTTCAAGGAAGTGTTAAGGCCGAGCGCTCCGCCCGGCCTCTTCTGCAGCGCTCGCTGTCCGGGTTTGGCTAATTGCCAGGGCTCCCGGCTGTTGCCTCGGCTGCCTACGGGAAACCGCTCAATCCTTGCAAATTCCATACATTGGCGGCGAAATTGCTAGAGAAACAGGTCGAGCTCGGGCTCGATCACGATCTCCTGGGCGCTCCCTTCGCCTGCGAGTTGCAGGCCGCGCACGATCACGACCGGCACGCCTTCCGCCTTGCCGCGTGCGAGGTCGGCAGCGCCGGCGATCTCGTCGGCGATCGCGACCCGGCTCGAGCGGAGCTCGTAGCCGATCCGGTCCTTCGTCCCGCGCAGGTCGAGCATCGCCTGCACCCCGGCGACGCCGATCGCCACATCCGTCGTCCCTTGCCGGAACGGGCGTCCGAAGGAGTCCGTGATGATCACTCCGACCGTTGCACCGGTCAGCTCGGCGATCCGCTCCCGGAGGCCGCGCGCGCTCGCGTCGGAGTCGAGCGGCAGCAGCACGAGCGTTCCGTGCTCGGGAGCGTTCGAGTGGTCGACCCCGGCCGAGGCGCAGATGAACCCGTGCCGGGTCTGTGCGATCACGAGCGGCCCGCGCTCCCGGATGATCACTGTCGCCTCGCGCAGGATCACTTCGACCTCCCGCGGATCGCGCTCGTCGCCCGCCAGCTCGATCGCCTTGGCGGACGCCTCGAAGTCGTCGATCCGGACGATCCTGCCCTCGGCCTTCGAAACGACCTTCTGGGCGACGACGACGACATCACCGTCCTCGAGCGTCGCGAGCTCGACGGTCAGCGCGGCGAGATCGTCACCTTCCCGGACCTCGGGCAGGCCGTGCACCGGGATGAGCTGGATCACTGGGGGACGCCGGTGACGCGGATGCCCGCATGCGCCTTGTAGCGGCGGTTCAGGTTCACGATCACCGCGGTCAGTCCCTCGAGCGCGCGTGCGCTTGCCAGCGGGCCGGCGTCGAACGCGCGCCCGGCAACGAGCTTCGCTGCAAGCTCGAGCGACAGCTCCTTTGCGCGTACGTCGTCGGCGCAGATCAGAGCGTCCTCTTCGGGCGCCCGCTGGTCGAAATTCGACGCGGCGATCGAATGCAACCCGGCGGCGACGGGACCGCGGACGAGCTCCTGCACGCGCTCGGCGAGGCTGCGTGGGTCGGGATCGGGAAACGCGCCGGCGCCCTTGCGGAACTCGATCGCCGTCGCGACCGAAAGGAGCGGCGTCTCGCCCAGCGCGTCGGCGATGTCGCGAGCGGTGTCGAGCGCCGAATCGGCCTTCACGGCGAGCACCGCGAGGTCGACGCCGCGTACCGCGTCTTCGTTGGTCGCGCCCGAGATGCGCCCGCCGCCGAGCTCGGCCGCGGTCTGCTGCGCGCGTGCCGCCTCGCGCGAGCCGATCACGACGTCGTCAGCACCGACAGCGGCGAGGCGGCCGGCGAGCGCGCGTCCGAAGCTGCCTGTGCCGCCGAGGATCGCAACCCTCACGCCATCGCTCCCGACCCGTGCACCGCGGCCGCGGCGAGGCGACGCGCCGCAGCGAGATCCGTCATCAGCGTCTGCGTGACGACCGTGCGAGCGACACCGGGAATCGGCTCCGCCGGCTCGTCGGCCTCGTCGACCACCAGCACGTCGATCAGCCCCTCGTAGCAGGACGCGACATGCGCAGGCGTCGTGCCGCCTGCGAGCCGCGAGAGCATGCGATCGGCGGGGCCTTTCACCGCGCGGCCGTCGACGAGCGGGCTGATCGCAACACAGGGAACCGAGCGCCGGACAAGGGCGTCGCGGATCTCCTGGACAGCGAGGATCGGCCCGATCGACACGTACGGGTTGCTCGGGGCGATCACGATCACATCCGCATGGTCCAGAGCGGCGAGCACACCAGGCGCCGGCGCCGCTGCCGGCGACCCCGCGTAGTGAACCGCGTCGACCTCGTCGCGATGGCCGCGCGCGACGAACCAGGTCTGGAACGGGAAGGTCCCTGCCGGAGTCTCGAGGAAGGTGCGCAGCGGATCGTCGGTGGCCGGGAGCAGCGCCGCTTCGAGCCCGAGCGCGTGCGCGATCCGTTCCGTCGCCTCCGAGAGCGGCACGCCCTCCTGCAGCAACTGGGTGCGCACGAGGTGCAAGCCAAGGTCGCGGTCGCCGAGGCGAAACCACGACTCGCCGCCGAGCTGTGCGACGGTCTCGAGCGCGTTCCAGGTCTCGCCCGCTCGGCCCCACCCGCGTTCCTCGTCCGAGAGCCCGGTGAGCGTGTAGAGGATGCTGTCGAGGTCCGGCGAGATCCGCAGGCCGAGCACCTCGATGTCGTCCGCAACGTTGCCTATGATGGAAACGTTGCCTGGATCGACGACACCGAGCAGACCGCGCAGGAACCGGGCGCCGCCCACGCCGCCCGAGAGGACTGCGACCTTCACGCTGCCTGCCTGACGCGGAGCGCCGCGAGCACACGAGCGGTGTTCGGGCCGAGGCGCGAACTGAGGCGTGCGAGATCGGCGAGCGTGTCCACATCATCGATCAGATTCGGCGCGTCGACGACCCGCGAGGGCGCCAGCGCTGCGTACCGCTCGGCGCTGCCCGGGCCGTAGAGCGGTGCGAAGAGTCGCTCGTCCGAGAGCCCGAGCACGTTCGTGGTTCCGTCTGCCGCCGCCGCGAGCGCCAGACCGGCGTCCGGCACGCCACCGACGAGGGCGAGCAGATCGCGCGCAGTCGCGCACGGCAGGTCGGCGTTGACGACGAGGTACGGCGCGGGCGCGGCGTCGGCACTCGCGGCGTCCAGCGCTGCGCGCACCGCGGCGCCCTGGCCGTGGCGCGGGTCGGGCACGTACGTCACGCCCAACGGCAGCGACGGTTCCTCCGGCGCGACGACGAAGACCCGCCCGACGGCAATCGCGGCGGCGAGGACGTCCGCGAGCATGGCCTCGGCCAGCTCGACGCGATCTGGACCGGTCATCGGCTCGAGGCGGCGCTTCGGATCACTGCCGCGGTACGGAACGACGACGGTCGTCACTGCTCATGGACACTACCGCCGTGACAGCAGGCCCCGGAAGCTGACCTAGGACGAGGAGGCGGGCCCGTGGTGGGCGCCCTCGTGCACGTTCATCCAGTGCGTTCCTTTGAGCGCGGCCATGACCACGGGGTCGGTGTGATCGGGGTTGTAGACGTGTGACTCCAGGTCGCAGCAGATCGAAACGGTGTTCAGGTCGACCCCTTCGAGCTTGACGAACGCGTCGGTGGGGAGCTGCGCCTCGCGAAGCGTGTAGTGCATGAAGTGGAGATCGGGGGCGATCTCCATCAGATCGGGCCAGTCGGGGCAGGCGCGCGAGCTCACGTCAGCCCAATTGGCGCGTCCGTGCCCGTCTCCTCCAACGACCAAGCACCCTCGAGCAGCACCGAGCCCGTTGCCTCGCCCGACGGGAAGACGAAGAACCGGACGGCGTCGTCGAGCGTGTGCAGCGGCCGGCCGGTGTCAGCGTCGGTGAGCGCGAAGCGCAGGTGGAAGCGTCCGTCCGCGAGCGGCAGACGGTCGATGTGGAAGCGGAGCTCCCGTTCGCCCGCGCCCGTGTGCCAGCCGAGCTCCGCCGTGCGCTGCGTCGCCGTTCCGAGCACGAGGCCGCCGTCGTCGCGCAGCTCGAGGGTGATCTTCGGCGCGTCGACTCCGGGATCCGCGTCGACGACGACGCGAACCGTCAGCGGCTCGCCTGCCGCGAACTGCGTGCGTGCATCTCCGCTCGTGTCGAGCAGCTCGGCGGAGACGATCCGGGCCTCACCGCTGCCCCACTCGCGCAGGCCCGCGTCCAGCTCGTCCGGCGTGGAGTCCGCAGCGAGCAGGCGCCGGTATTCGGCGATCGCCTGCTGCGTGGAGCCGTCGAAGGCGAGCTCGCCCTCGCGCAGCAGGACGGCGCGGTCGCAGAGACGCTCCACCGCCTGTGCGTCGTGCGAAACGAAGAGGATCGTGCCGCCACGATTCTTGAACTCGGCGATCTTGCCGAAGCACTTGCGCTGGAACTCCTCGTCTCCGACGGCGAACACTTCGTCGAGCAGCAGCACGTCCGACTGGATGTGCGCCGCGACGGAGAAACCGAGCCGCATATACATCCCCGAGGAGTAGGTGCGCACCGGCAGGTCGATGAACTTCTCGAGCTCGGCGAACGCAACGATCTCGTCCATCGCCTCGCGAACCGTCGCGCGTGAGAGGCCATGGATCGATCCGTTCAGGTAGACGTTCTCGCGCCCGGTGAAGTCGGGATGGAACCCGGCGCCGAGCTCGAGCAGCGAGGCGATCCGCCCTGCCGTTTCGATCCGGCCGGCCGTCGGCTTGATGATCCCGGAGATCAGGCGCAGCAGCGTCGACTTGCCCGAGCCGTTGCGCCCGACGAGACCGACAGCATCCCCGGGCTCGACGATCAGCGAGACGTCGCGCAGCGCCTGCACTTCGCGGGCTCGCAGGCGACCGCGCGCGACGAAGACATCCTTGATGGTGCGCTGCGCCTTGGGGTAGACGCGGAACGTCCGCGACACCCGGTCGACGACGATGCGTCCGGTCGTCACACCGTTGACGGTAGCGACTGGATCAGCTGCGTGAGCCTCGAGAGCTGATCGGGATCCGTGCCGGGCAGAACTCCGTGCCCGAGATTGAAGATGTGGCCGGGGCGGCCGCCGGCGCGGGCGAGCACGTTGCGCGCCGCCGCTTCAACACGCTCCCAGGGCCCGAAGAGGACGGTCGGGTCGAGATTCCCCTGCACGCCGCGGTCGGCGCCGACGAGCTTCCAGCCGTCGTCGAGCGGGATCCGCCAGTCGAGGCCGATCACGTCGCCGCCCGCCCGGGCCATCGCGGGCAGCAGGGTGGAGGTGCCGGTGCCGAAGTGGATCGTCGGGGCGCCGGCGGCCGCCAGGATCCGCGCTGACCACGGCGCGACGAACTCCTCGTAGTCGGCAGGCGAGAGGACGCCGACCCACGAGTCGAACAGCTGCACGACATCCGCTCCCGCGCGCGCCTGGGCGGCGACGTACGAGCCGAAGCAGTCGGCGAGCTTGTCCAGCAGCGCGCGCCAGACCCCCGGCTGCGAGTACATGAGCGTCTTCACGTTCGCGAACTCACGTGAGGGCTTGCCTTCGACGAGGTAGCCGGCGACGGTGAAGGGGCCGCCGCAGAAGCCAACCACAGCTTGCTCGGCCGAAAGCTCGCCGCGGACGATTCGGATCGCCTCGAGGAGCGGTGCGAACGCCTCGTCGGGATCGGGCACGCGCAGTTGTTCGACGTCGGCGAGCGTGCGCACCGGTGAGGCGACGACAGGCCCGACGCCCTCGACCAGATCGACGTCGAGGCCCATGCCGAGGACCGGGGTCATGATGTCGGCGAACATCACGGCAGCATCGACGCCGTGGCGCCGCACAGGCTGCAGGGTCACCTCCGCGCAGAGTTCGGGCGTCTGCGCGACCTCCCAGAACGAATGCCGCTCACGGATCGCCCGGTATTCGGGCAGCGAGCGGCCCGCCTGGCGCATGAACCACACCGGGGTGCGGTCGAGCGGCTCACGCCGCGCGGCGCGCACGAGAAGCGGATCCATGCGGGTTAGGCTAGCCGCGCATGTCGAAAGGACCTCTCGCTGTCCGCTGGGGCACGCCGCCGGCGGCGGTGCTGCACGCCGGCACGATCGCGACGGCGCCGGTCGAGCTCGAGAACGCAGGCACGGTCGTCTGGAGCGACTCGATCTTCCTCGCGTCGCACTGGCTGGACGACCGCGACAACCCGATCCACTGGGACGGTATCCGCAATCCGGTGCCGGCGCTCGCCCCCGGCGAGCGTACGACGATCAGTGCTCAGGTGCGCGCACCGATCCCACCCGGGCGTTACCGCCTCGCCTTCGACATGCTCGCGGAGCACCGCGCGTGGTTCTCCGAGCTCGGAAGCCCGATGCTCTCCGATGACCTCGACGTGCAGGCGCGCCCCGGCGAGCCCGCCACGGCCCTGCCGCCCGAGATCGAGGCCGCTCCCGACCGGGACGAACGCGTCCGCGCAGCGCACGCGGAAGGCTTCGGCGTCGTCGCCGGGGCGATCGACTGGCCGGCCGGCCTCCTCAGCCGGCGGCCGCGCGAGCTCGCGCCGTACGCGCCCGGCCCCGGGCGCGTGCCCGGCTTCGCAGCGCCGCTCCTCTGCCCGTCGGTGCTGCCCGGCATCGAGCTCGAGCCGCTCGGTGAGGTGCACGGCCTGCCGGCATTCGCAGCACCGCCGGACGAGCCGTGGGTCTACGACGGCCGAATCGTCCTGCGCCTGCGCCGCTGAAACCAACGCGCGGCTGGGTCCGAAGGGACATGTCCCAGGGACAGTCCCCTGGACATGTCCGTTGGAGACGTGCTGCTTCTAAAGCTCGACGGCGATGCGGTCGTCGACCGCGCGGAAGACGAGAGCGCTGAGGGAGAGGGCGAGCAGGGCCGCGACGACGAGGTAGACGACGTCGGCGAGCCGCGGCAGGCCGCCCGACCAGAGCGCGTCGCGCACGGCGTAGATCGGCGGGGCGATCGGGTTCCCCCACCGCAGCACCTCGAGCAGCTTGTGATGACCGCGCGCCTTGTCGCCCAGGCTCGCGACCGACCAGAGGACCGGTGTCAGGAAGAACCACGGCAAGAGCGCCGCCGTCAGGATGTGCTCGACATCCCGAAAGAGGACGTTGATGCACGCGGCGAGCAGCGAGAGCCCGGCGACCAGGCCGGCGAAGACAACGGCGAGCGGGATCGCGACCCACACCGTCGTGCGCGCCTCCGGCACGAAGATCAGGGACAGGACGATCAGGATCCCGAGCATCACGACGAACGTGACCGCCTGCGTCGCGACGATCGAGAAGGCAACGAGCTGCCGCGGGAACCGCACCTTCTTGATCAGCTCCGCGCTGTCGACCATCGACCTCGCCGCCGACTGCAGCGACACCGAGAAGAAGATCCAGCACGCAAGCCCGGCGAGGAGGTAGATCGGGTAGTGGCTGATCGCCTTGTTCTGAAAGATGATCCCGAAGACGAGGAGATAGACCCCGAGCAGGACGAGCGGGTTCAGCAGCGACCAGAAGACGCCGAGCAGCGACCCCTTGTACTTCGCCTGAAAGTCCCGGCGGAAGAGGTTCGCGAAGAGCTCGCGGTAGCGCAGCAGGTCGGCATAGACCGTCATCTCGTCGCAGTAGTCTAGGGACGGGTTGTGTGGGCAAACACAGCCCTAACACCGACGTTCTACCCTCGCTGCCTGTGAGCACCCTCGCGGCCCTCGCCGCTCTTCCCGCCGCACTGCTCGCCGTCTGGACGCTGCTGCACTCGCGCGTCTCGCGCGAACTCGAGCAGACCCCGAACGCGAGCCGTTGGCGCGCGGCGGCGACGCCCCTCGTCGGAGGGCTCGGGATCTACATCGGGTTGAGCACAGGACTCTGGCTCGCGGTGCTCGTCGGCCCGCTCGAGGCAAGCAAGCAACTCATCGGGATCTTCGCCGGCGCGAGCCTCCTGTTCCTCGCCGGCCTGGTCGACGACCTGCGGAGCCTGCCGCCGCTCGCGAAGCTGACGGCGCAGCTCGCCGGCGCCGCAATCGTCCTCTCGACCGGCACGAGCGTCCAGATCGTGCACAGCCACTGGGTTGCGGTCCCGCTCGGCGTCCTCTGGCTCGTCGGAATGACGAACGCGTTCAACCTGCTCGACAACATGGACGGTCTCGCCGGCAGCCTTGCGGTCATCTCGGCAGCGTTCTTCGCATCGTCGTCAGCGATCCAAGGCGGGACGCAGCTCGTCCTCGTCACCTCGCTCGCGCTTGCGCTCGCCGTCGGCGGCTTCCTGCCGTTCAACCTCAGGCCCGGGCGGCAGGCACTGACGTGGATGGGCGACAGCGGCTCGCAGCTGATCGGATTCACGCTCGCTGCCCTCGGGCTCGCCTCGAGCTACACCGTCGCATCGTCGACCGTCGCGACGCTGGTGCTGCCGGTGCTCGTGCTCGCCGTGCCGATCCTCGACACGACCCTCGTGACGATCGTCCGGCTGCTCGACGGACGCCCCGTCTCACAGGGCGGCCGCGACCACAGCTCCCATCGCCTGGTCTCGCTCGGGGTCTCGGAAACGGGAGCAGTGGTGCTGCTCGCGCTCGTCTCGGCCGCACTCGGGGCGACGAGCCTCGCCTACGAGGCCTTCGGAAACGGCCGCATCGCGGCGATCGGGGTGCTCGTCACCTTCGCACTGCTGATCCAGCTCGGAAGCTTCCTTGCCGACGTCGACCGGGGACGAGGTGCGGCCGGTCGCATCTACGTCTACACCAGGCGCATCGCCGAGGTCGTCGTCGACGGAGCGCTGATCTCCGCCTCGTTCCTCGGCGCCTACCTTCTGCGCTTCGACGGCATCGGCACCCCGAACCAGCGGCACTACTTCCTGCTGGCGCTGCCGGTGCTGCTCTTCTGTCGCTACATCGCGTTGCTGCTGCTCGGGATGTACGCGGGAGTGTGGCGGTACGCGAGCTCGCGCGACGCTCTGCGCGCGGCGACCGCCGTGGCGCTCTCCGGCGTCGTGGCGCTCGGCGTGGTCGTTCTGACCCAGGGACCGCTTGGCGACTTCTCTCGCAGCGTGTTCGTGATCGACGCCTTCATCTGCTCGATCGCGATCACGGGGGCACGGTTCGCCGAGCGGGCGATTCTCCGCGGCGTCGAGCTGGCGCATCGCGGCGACGAGCGCCGGGTCTTGATCGTCGGCGCGGGCCGCACGGGGCGCAGCATGCTGCGTGAACTCCGCGAGACGCCCGGCGAGCGGGTCGTGGGATTCGTCGACGACGATCCGGCACTGCGCGGAAGGCGCCTGAACGGCGTCCGCGTGATCGCCGGCACCGGCAGCCTCGAAGCGGTGCTTGACCGGGCGCCGCCGAACATCGTCTTCGTAACGATCCCGAACGCACCCACGAAGCGGTTGGACGAGATCGTCCAGGCCTGCAGAGCTCGTGGGATCGAGTGCAGCTTTGTGCGTCGCGAGGTCGATGTCGACCCGCGTGTCTTCCTGGGCGCCGAACGCCCTTGACCGCCGCGAAACGAACGCTTCTCGGCCGCCTGTTCGCGGCCTATCCGTTGCTGGTGGCGTACCTGATGCTCCTGACCCTCTATGCGTGGCAGACGACGCGGACCCCGTCGCCGTGGATCTTCACGGACGAGCTTCAGTGGTCACTGCTGTCGCGCGGAGTCGCGCATACGGGTCACCCTCAACTGCGAGAGCACGCGGAGTCAATGTGGTCGCTCTACTCCTACTTCCTCGCGCCGGCCTGGTGGGCGGGCGCGACCGCGCCCGGGTATGCGGCCGCGAAATACCTGAATGCCATCGTCATGACGGCGTCGCTCTTTCCTGCCTACGGCCTCGCTCGATTCTTTGTGCCTCGAACGGTTGCGATTGGCGCCGGCGTGGCAGCCGCGGCGATTCCATCGCTGGCCCTCACCGGTGTGCTGATGTCCGAGTCTCTCGCCTACTTCTGGTCGACACTCGTCCTCTATTTGCTGGCGCGCGCACTCCTGCAGCCACGCCGAGCAACCGTCTTGCTCGTTGTTGCTGCGACGCTGCTGGCCCCTGGGATCCGCGCGCAACTCCAAGTGCTCCTCGTCGCGGCGTTGATCGCGTTCGCCGTGTGCGCGCTGACGGGCCCGAGAGCTCGCTCGCTCGTTACGACCTGGGCATGGGACGAGGCGGTCGGCGCAGCGCTCCTCATGGTGGGCGGCGTCATCTTCCTCGACGTTCTCGTTGCCCACCACTCATACGAGTGGTTCATAGGAACCCATTTCTGGCACCGCGCGTTCACCTACGGACTGTGGGCACTCGGCGCGTTCACGATCGGCGTCGGTGTGATTCCGGTCCTGCTCGCGCTCGCGTGGGCGCTCGGCGGACCCATTGCGACCGTCGAGGATCGCGCGCTGCTGGGTCTGCTCGCCGGATCCGTGTTCGCCTTCGGGGTCTACACCGCGGTGAAAGCGTCATACATCTCGACGAACTTCTCGATCCGGATCGAGGAGCGGAACCTGATCTATCTCAGCCCGCTCGCATTCATCTGCGCGGCGCGACTGATCGTCGCAGGACGCGTGCGGATCATCCCGACCGTTCTCGCGACAGGCGCGACCGGCTGGCTTCTCTGGTCGACCCCATATCACGCGTACGAGCACCTTTACTCGGACGCGTATGGATTATCGATTCTCCAGTGGCTAAACCAGACGTGGTACTGGACGGTCACCGACCTGCGCTGGCTGCTCTTCGGCATCCTCGCGGCCGGCGCCGCGTTGGCGGCCGCTACCCGCCTGGCGCCGCATGCGCACCGCGTCGTCGCGACCGTCGCAGCCGTCCTCGGGGTGGCGATCATCGCCTGGAACCTGACGGGCGAGATCTCCGCTGCCAACCAGTCCGTATCGCCGGGCAGGAGCGAGCTGTCCCGCATCCCGACTCCGCCCGATTGGATCGACCGCGCGACCGGCCGCGCGCGCACGTTGTTCATCGGCAAGGCTCTTGCGAACTCGGATTCCTTGTGGACGCTCGAGTTCTGGAACCAGTCGATCCAGGACGTCTGGTCTGTCGACGCCACCGCACCGCCGCCCGGCCCCGTGACGACGCCGAACTTCCTGCGAACGGACGGGGCGCTCGACCCGCAACTCCCGGTTGATTGGGCCGTCACACCACCCGAGATCGCGATGATCGGGAAGATTGCGGAGTCTGCGGGTGGATTGAACCTCTACCGGGTGCCCCACCCGATCCGGGCGCAGAGCTTCGTCACCGGCATCACCGCCGACGGCTGGATGCAGGATGCGAGCCGCTTCGTGCGTTTCGCACCGCACCCGGTCGATGGAATGGTCTCGATCTCAATCTCCCGCGGCGCCGCGTGCGGTGCGTCGATCCCGACGACGCGCTTCACGTTCCGTGTCTCGCGGCTCGGCATCGACAGCGACGGCCAGCCGGTCCCGCGCGCAACCGAGGCGTTCGTGCGCACGCGCGTCGCTCAGTGCGCGAGCACCGTCCTGCACGTGCCCGCCCGCGCGCCGTTCCGGATCGACGCGAAGGCGACCGGCCTCTTCAAGGCAGGCGACGGGCGTGAGCTCGCGGCCTTCGTCGCCTACACATTCACACCGTCCTAGAGCGCGCGCAACCGCTCGGGGTGCTTGCGGACGAAGCGCGCGATGCCGGCCCAGTGCCAGAGCGTGCGCCGCGTTAACCAGCGCTTGTCGGTCTCGGCCTTGTGCTCGTGCCTGACAACGGCTTGCGGCACGTACCAGCGCTCCCAGCCCGCCCGCATCGCGCGGTACTGCAGGTCGATGTCCTCGCCGTAGAGACGGAACGACTCGTCGAAGCCGCCGAGCTCCTCGAACATCGAGCGGCGCAGCATCAGGAAGCCTGCCAGCATCCAGTCGGCCTCGACCGGGTCGGCCGGTGGCGATTTGTCGAGGTGAAGGTGCCGCCGCTGCGGCACGACGAGGCGCAATGGCGTGCGGCGCACGATCGTGCCGGTCACCGTCGGGAAGCGACGTCGGGACGGCTGCCAGCGCCCGTCGGGGAAGATCATCTGCGGCCCCGCGACACCGCAACGCGGATGCGCGGCCATGAACGCGCGCAGCCCGGCGACGGCGCCCGGCTCGGGCACGGCGTCGGGGTTGCACGAGAGCACCAACTCGGCCGTCGTCAGCGCAGCACCCTTGTTGACGTTCGCGCCGAAGCCGAGCGGCGCATCGTTGTGCACGGCCTCGACCCCGGCCGACACGGATCCTGGGATGTTCGCGATCACGACGAGCTCGTCGACCTGGGGGCGCAGCGCAGGCAGCGACTCCTCGAGCTCGCGCGGATGGCCGTGTGAGACGACGACGGCGGCGACGTTCATGCCAGCACCTTCCGGTAGGCGTCGGCCGTCAGGCGCGCGGTGTGCTCCCACGTGAAGAGTCGGGCGCGGTCGCGTCCCGCGCGCACGTAGGCCGGACGGTCGGCTAGCACGCGCTCCACGGCCGCGGCGAAGTCGCCATGCTCGGCATACGAGCCCGCGGCGCCGGCGACCTCGCGCAGCGCGGCGTCGTCGGAGAGGACGACTGGCGTCCCGCTCGCCATCGCCTCCAGCACGGGGATGCCGAAGCCTTCGAAGCGCGACGGCAGCACGAGCGCGGCCGCGCCGCGGTAGAGCGCCGCGAGCTCGGCCTGCGGGATCCAGCCGCGCACGTCCGCGCCGCCACGGCGCAGCCCGGCGGCGAGCGCCGGCTCCTTCTCGGGTCCGACGACGACGAGTGTGCGTCCGACGGCCTGCGCGGCCGTGAGCGCGGCGAGGGGGTTCTTGCGCGCCTGGATCGCGCCGACGAAGAGCAGGTAGTCCCCGGGCTCGTCCTCGTCGGGACCGAACGCGGGGTCGACCCCGTGCGGGGTGACGGTGATCTTGGCGGGAGCGAGCTTGTAGAGCTCGATCGCGTCGCGCTTGGTGCGCTCCGAGACCGCGAGCACGTGGTCGGTGCGCCGCGCCGAGCGGGGGACGACGGCCTTGAAGGTGAGCCGGTCGGCGAGCCCCATCACGCCTGGGTCGCGCTCGAAGTGCAGGTCGTGCAGCGTCAGGACGCTTCGCCCGCGCCAGCCGAGCGGCAGCGCGTGCTGGAAATGCGCAGCGTCGGGCCGCAGCCGGCGAAGGAGTCGCGGCAGCGTCCAGGCCATCCGCAGTTCCTGGGACGACGCAGCCAGCTCGATCGGCTCGATGCCCGCCGGCACGAGGTCGGGTCGGCGTGTGACGGCGGCGAAGCTGAGATCGGGGGCGACGCGAGGGAGCTCGCGCAGCAGGTTGAGGACGTAGGTCTCCTCGCCCGTGCGGTTTCGACCGAGCACGTCGGCGTCGAGGACGATCATACGAGCTCCTCGTAGATCGCCCGCGTGCGCGCCGCGACCTCGGCCCAGTTCGACTCACGCCGCGGCGTCGACCGGTGCGCGCGGGCGACGCCGTCGCTGATCGACTGAACGTCCGTAGGCTCGACGTACACCGCGTCCTCCCCCGCGATCTCCGCCATCGCCGAGCCGGCGCTCGTGACGACGGGGCAGCCACAGGCAAGCGCCTCCGCCACCGGGATGCCGAAACCCTCGTAGAGAGAGGCGTAGACGAGGCAGCGCGCGCCCCGGTAGAGCGTGGCGAGCTCGGCATCGCTGACGTCGCCGAGCCACGTGACGTTCACCGGCGGATCGACACCCCCCCAGCCGCGCGCACCGACGACGCGCAGCTCGCCGTCAACCGCCTCGGCGATGCGCGCGAGATTCTTGCGGGGCTCGAGCGTCCCGACGGCGAGCACGTATTCGCCTTCGGCCGCAGGCCCGTCAGGTGTGAACACATCCTCGACCGCATTCGGCACGACCCTGATCTTCGCGGGGTCGGCGCCGAGCAGCGAGACGAGCTCCGACTTCGTGAACTCCGAAACGGCGATCACCCGGCTCGCGGCGCGGACGACGCGCGGCACCGCGAACTGCGAGTAGCCCGCGGTCCAGCGGTTGAACCACTCCGGATGGCGCAAGACGGCGAGGTCGTGCACGGTGACGACGAGCGGGCCGCGGGCCCGAAACGGGCCGCGAAACGTCGGGCAGTGCAGCACGTCGGCGCCGCGCGGTGCGCGCAGACGCGGATACCAAAGCGTATCGGCACCGACCGACCGAAGCCGCGAGGTTGCCGGGAACGCAACCTCGACGAGCTCGACATCGAGGTTCTCGCGCAGCGCGCGCACATAGCGCGCGGTGCCCGCGCGCGTCTGCCGGAGCGCCGTCGTGTCGAGCGCTACGCGAATCGCGCGTACCCCTCGCGAAAGATCTCGCCGACGCGGCGCCACGTGAAGCGCTCGACGTGCTCGAGCCCCCGCGCGCGCAGCTCGTCGTGGCGCGCGAGCGCTTCCTGGATCGCCGCGGCGATTGCTTGGGGGCTCTCGGGATCGGCGCGGACCGCAGCGGTGCCTGCGGCGTCGTCCATCGACGGATGCGCCGAGGCGACGACGGGCGCGCCGGAGGCCATCGCCTCCGTGATCGGCATGCCGAATCCCTCGAACCGCGAGGGATAGACGACTGCGGATGCGCCCCGGTAGAGGCGCGCAAGCTCCTCGTCGGTGACGCGCCCCAGCCTGACGATGCCCGGACGTTCGAGCTCGGGCTGCTCGCCCCACCCGGCTCCGCCCGCGACGACAAGAGCGAGGCTCGTCTCACCGAGCAGCGCGTAGGCCTCGACGAGCGAGCCGAGATTCTTGCGCGGCTCGAGCGTCGCGACGGTGAGCAGGTAGGGACTGCCGATCTCGGCGCGGTCGCCGTCGGGTGAGAACTCCGAAGCGATCCCTGGCGAGGCGACGAGCACACGCTCGCGCGGATACTCGAGTGTCGCCGCGAAGTCGTCGGCAGTGAACGTCGAGTTCGCGAAGACGACGTCGCAGGTCCGCGCAGCGTTTCTGTACTTGCGGCCGTGCATCGACTGGGTGCGCTTCGTCGTCCACTCGGGATGGTGCAGCGGGACGAGATCGTGGATCGTCGTCGCGCGGACGCCGCGCCGCTGCGGCGGGTACATCCAATCGGTGTAGTGGAGCGCGCCGAACGCGCCGAGCCAGCGTTCGGCGGCCGGATGGCCCACCAGCGACCACGCTGTGCGCCAGGCATGGGCGAACGGGAGCGTCACGAGCTTCAACTCGACGTCGATGCCCGCGAGCGCCTCCGGAATCACGCGTTTGCCCGTCGGCGAGGTCGGAGCGAACGCGATGACCTCGTCGCCGTGCTCTGCAGCGACCTCTGCGAGCCCGCCGAGCGAGCCGCGGATGTAGTTGTTGACGCCCGTGCGCTCGTGCGACAGAGGACTGACGTCGAACGCGATCCTCACCGGGCGAAGTCGAACGAGTAGTAGTGGGCACCGAGGCGGCGCGTGTCGCCGCGGCCGGGAACGCGGACGTCGGCGGCGGTGAAGCTGACGCTGCAGATCCCGCTGCTCGACGGTTGCAGAGGCACGTGCATCGTCGGCTGCTCGGCGGGCGCGATGCTGATGCGCCGAACGATCCGTCCGCCTTCTGCGGCCGTCACCGTCTGGTCGCGCGTGAACAGGTGCTCGTCGGTGCCGAGTCGCACCGACAGCGTTCCGCCGGTGCAGCGGAGGCGCCGGTAGGTGACGTGCCGCCCTGCCCACGTATCGGGATACACGCCGGTGACGCGCGTCAGAATGACCATCGGCCCGTCGACGCGGTAGAGCGCCAGACCGATCTGCGC
Source organism: Gaiellales bacterium (assembly GCA_038216085.1). Taxonomy (GTDB): domain Bacteria; phylum Actinomycetota; class Thermoleophilia; order Gaiellales; family Gaiellaceae; genus PALSA-600. The sequence goes on from JBBQQI010000036.1 coordinate 24,130, forward strand.
ATCACGCGCGAGCGGCGTGCCCGCGAGATCGACATAGGAGACGGCGTAGCCCACGCGCGGGGTCGCATCCGCCGCAGTGACGAGGGTCCCGTCGCCCCGCTCGTGCACCGGCGTCTCGGGCAGCCCTCCGTCAGCGGGATCCGGGCCGTCGACGGTGTAGACCGTGCCGACGCTGTGATTGAAGAACTCGTTGTTCCAGAGCGGCCGGCTCTCGCCCGCGTAATGCCAGAGGAACGCGACGTTTGCGTCACTGCCAACCGCGCGATCGAGCCAGTCGGGATGCGCGGTGCGAATCCCGGCGAAGAGCGC
>JBBQQI010000037.1:0-23073 GCA_038216085.1 Gaiellales bacterium
TCCGCCTCGGCCTCCTTCCAGCGACCGATCCGGAAGTAGGCGATGCCGAGCGCCTCGCGGATCGACGCCTTCTGCGGCTCGAGGCGCCTCGCCTTCTCCAGCGGCACAGTCGCCTGAGCGGCCAGCCCGCTGCGGAGCCGCTTCTGCCCTTCACGAAAGAAGTCGTAGGCCTCGCTCATCGCAGGTAGCCGAAGTTCTCGCGCACGAGATCGTCAGGCGTGGTCAGGTCGCGGGTCGCGCCGACCTCGACCGCGGAGACGGTCACACCCGCGGCGACTGCGTTGTCGAACACATGTCCAAGCTCATACGGCGGCTTCCCCGGCAGCGGCTCGAGAAAGCGCGCCAGGCGGGCGCCCAGCAGCCAGAGCGGCGGACGGAAGCTCCCGTGCACCGCGATCGCGCCGTCTGCATCACCCGCGGCATTGACGACCGTGAGCACGCTGCAACCGGCGGCGGCCAGTTCGTGGACGAGTGTGACGACGACGGGCCGGCCGTCGATCGGGAGCACCGGCTTCGGCCAGCGCTCGGTCAGCGGCCGCAGGCGAGACCCGGGACCGGCGGCCATCACGACCGCCTCTACGGGAGGAGCCTCTCGACCTCGTCGAGGATCTCCGCCGCGACGGCCGCCTTCGGCGCCCGCGGAACGGTGCGCTCGCCCTCGCGTGTGATCAGCACGACCTCATTGTCGGCGGCGTCGAACCCGATGCCCGGCCGGCCGATGTCGTTGAAGACCACGAGATCGGCGTTCTTCGATACCAGCAACTCGCGCTTGCGGGCAAGGCCCGCATCGCCGTGCTCGGCGCCGAAGGCGACGAGCACCTGGCCCTCGCGCTTGCGCTCGCCGAGTGAGCGGGCGATGTCCTGGGTCGGCTCGAGCTCGACCGTCCAGCCGCCGTCGTCCTTCGGGCGCTTGGCTGCGATCGCCTCGGCGGGGCGGTAGTCGGCGACCGCCGCGGCCATCAGCGTGATGTCGACGTCGGGCAGGGCGAGCGCCGCGTCCAGCATCGCCTCCGCGGTCGGAGTCGGGATCGCCTCGATGCCGCCTGGGACGTCGACAGCGAGGTTCGCCATGAGCAGGATCACCTCGGCGCCACGGCGCCGGGCCTCCTCTGCGAGCGCGACGCCCATCCGGCCGGAGGAACGGTTGCCGAGGAACCGCACGGAGTCCAGAGGCTCGCGCGTTCCGCCCGCGGTGATCAGCACCCGCCGCCCCGCCAGGCTGCCGGGCGCGAGGAGCTGAGCGATCCGGGCGGCGATCTCGTCGGGCTCGGCGAGGCGGCCCACACCCCACTCGCCCTCGGCGAGCTCGCCCTCGTCGGGGCCGACGAGCTCGACCCCGCGAGACCGAAGCGTCTCGGCGTTCGCGCGCGTCGCCTGATGTGCCCACATCCGTGGGTTCATCGCCGGTGCGACGAGCACCGGCCCGCGATGGGCGAGGGCTGCCTCGGTGAGCACGTTGTCGGCGACGCCGTGGGCGAGCTTGGCCAGGGTGTTGGCCGTACAGGGCGCAATCACGAGCAGGTCGGCTCGGGTCAGGTGGGGGTAGAGATCCTCGTTTGCCGGCCGGCGCGCAAGCGCGAGAAAGGTCTCCTCGGTCACGAACCGCTGCGCGCCGGGCGTGACGAGTGGGATTACGTCGTGCCCAGCCTTCACGAGCAGGCGCGTCAGCTCGCACGCCTTGTAGGCGGCGATCCCTCCGGTGACGCCGAGCAGAATCCGACTCATGGTCGAATCATGCCGAACGGACCTGAAAGGGGCTACTTCTTGTACTCGTAGACGATCTTGCCCTCAGCAGTCTCCTCGAGGGCCATCGTCAGGTAATTCTTGGAGCGAGACTCGATCAGCGGCGGGGCGAACTCGTCGAACGTGCCCTCGCCAAGCTGGTGGTGGTAGTTGTTGATCTGCCGCGCGCGCTTGGCGGCGACGATGACCAGCGCGTAGCGCGAGTCCACCTTGTCGAGCAATTCATCGATGCGGGGATGGATCATTGTTTGGCCATGGTAGCGGCACCGTCCAACCTTCGGGCAACGATCGCCGCCAGGGCGTCGGCTGCCCGCGCCTTGTCGTCGTTTTCGACGACATAGTCGAACTCCGGCAGGAGCTCCAGCTGTCTGCGGGCGGTCTCGATCCGCTCGTCGATCACGCCCGAGCTCTCGGTCGCCCGGGAACGCAGCCTGCGCTCGAGCTCCTCGACCGGCGCGGTGACGAAGATCGTGACCGCGTTCTCGGCCCGCCGCTTGACCCGCCGTGCTCCGTCGGTCTCGAGCTCGAGCAGCGGAGCCTTCGCCTGGACACGCAGCCGGTCGATCTCCGAGTTCAGCGTGCCGTAGAGGTTGTCGACGTAGTCGACCCATTCGAGGAATTCGCCCCCAGCGATCTTCGCGGCGAAGACCTCACGGCTCAGAAACCAGTAGTGGACGCCGTTCTCCTCGCCCGGTCGCTGGGGCCGGGTCGTCGCCGAGACAGCTGGCGCGAGCTCCGGGAAGCGCGGCAGGACGAGCTGAATCAGCGTCCCTTTGCCGGCGCCCGACGGCCCGGTGACGACGAAGACGGGCTGCGGGCCCTTACCGGTGGTTGAAGAGGGCAATCAGCTCGTGACGCTGTCGGTCTGAGAGTCCGCCGACCGTCTTCGACTGGCTGATGCGGCACTGATTGAGCAGGCGAGCTGCCTTCACGCGACCGAACTTCGGCACCGCCATCAACATGTCGAAGACCTTCGCGGTCGAGACGAACTCGGGCGGGTCGCCGAGGATCTGCTCGATCGACCTAGCGCCCGACTTCAGATCCTTCTTCAGCTGCGCACGCTTGACACGAATATCATTGGCACGCTTCAGCGCCTCCATCCGCTGGTCGAGCGAACGGACGGGAGCCTGCACCTGAGTCTGGGGGGGCACCATGAGCGCCGCATCCTACCAACCTCACAGCCGCGTGCAACTAGGTGGTTTTCGACTCAGTTTGCCATCTTGGCAACAGACTCAAGCGCGGCGCCGTATGCGGACGCCGGTGTCGCGAAGCCGGCGCGCGTTGCCTCGTCGGACAGCTCGGTTCGCACACGCGTCGGAGCGTCCGGATCGGCGAACAGAACGGTGCCGAGTGCGACGTGTGTCGCGCCGCACGCAATCATCTCGAGCGCATCGCGTCCCGTCTGCACACCGCCCATGCCGACGATCGGCAGGCCCGTTACGCGGCGCGCCGCGTAAACGGCGGCGAGCGCAACCGGTTTCAACGCCGGTCCCGAGTACCCGCCCGTGACGCGTGCGAGCGTCGGCCGCAGCCGCGCATCGAGTGCGACGCCGCGCAATGTATTGACGAGACTGATGCCGTCCGCGCCCGCAGCCTCGATGGCGCGCACCGTCTCGCCGATGTCCCACGCATGAGGTGAAAGCTTGGCGTAGAGCGGGGTTGCGGCCACTTCCCGGCAGGCGGCAACGATCTCGGACGCGGACTCGGGCGCCTCGTCGACGTTCGGGCAGGAGAGGTTGAGCTCGATGCACGCGACGTCGTCGCGTGCGAGTTGCTCGCACGTCTCGACGTAATCCTGAACGCAGAATCCGCCGACGGAGACCCACACCGGACGACCGACGACGCGCGCGATCTCGGGCAGCGTCTCGGCGACAAAACGATCGCGTCCAAGATTCGCGAGACCGATCGCATTCAGCATTCCAAACTCCGTTTCGGCGATCCGAACCGGCGCGCTGCCCTCGCGCGGTTCCGGTGTCACGGTCTTCGTCACGAACGCGTCGAGAGAGCGGGCGGTGTCGGCTGCAGTGAGCGCGTCGAGGCAACCGCTGGCGTTCAGGAGGAGCACAGAACCGGTCCTTCGACGCACAACCTCTTCAGTTCACCGTCTATTTCGACGACGCAGCCGTAGCACGCTCCGTACCCGCAGGCCATCGGCGCCTCCCACGCAAGCTGTGCTTCCGGAGCAAGCGCGCGAACTGCTTCGAGCATCGGCTCGGGCCCGCAGGCGAGCACGTCGCGGCCGGCCGGCAGCACCTCGGTGACGAATACGGGATCGATCACGACCTCTGCGTTCGGCAGCAACGCCGCAGCCTCCGCGTGGTGCGCGGAGCGGAAACCGAGGATCGCCGGCGGGTGTTCGAGCGCTTCCGAGAGATACGGCAGCGGCGCGATCCCGACGCCGCCACCGACGAGCAACGGCCGTGGGACGTCGAGCCGGAACCCGTTCCCGAGCGGACCGAAGACGTTGATCGCGTCGCCGGGCTCGAGCTCGGCGAGGGCCTGCGTCCCCGGGCCAACCGGGTCGAGGAGGAATGCGAGCTCGCCTCGCGGCGCAAGGCACAGCGACATCGGCCGCGGCAGGACGCGGCCGGGCGCCTCGAGCATGAAGAACTGTCCCGGCGTGCCTGGATCGATGCGGCCGCGCTCGACGCGGACGAGCGCATAAGGCCCGACCGGCTCGACGGCGACGACACTACGACGCTCGCGCGCGCTTCTCGACATCGATCCGCTCCTGGAGGGATAGCGCCGTCTCAACGCGGGCGTTGGCGATCGCGTGCACAGCAGCCGTTGCGGCCGCAATCGTCGTGATGCACGGGACCCGCGCAGTCAACGCCGCCTCCCGGATCAGATAGCCGTCCGACCTCGGTTCCGGGCCGCCGTCCGGGGTGTTGACGATCAGGTTGCAACGGCCCCGCCGGATCAAGTCGACGACGCTCGGGCTCTCGCCCGGGTCGTTCACCTTGCGCACGTCGTCGACGTCGAGCCCCGCGCCGCGCAGTGTTCGCGCTGTGCCACCGGTCGCATAGAGGCGGAAGCCGAGGCCGGCGAACGCAGCGGCGACCGGGATCGCCATTGCCTTGTCGGAGTCGCGGACCGAGAGGAAGACGGCACCGTCGCGCGGGAGCGACCGCCCGGCTGCGCGCTCGGCCTTTGCGAGGGCCGTCGGCAGGTCCGTCGCACTCGTCATCACCTCACCCGTCGCGCGCATCTCCGGGCCGAGCACGGGGTCAGCGCCCGGAAAGCGGGCGAAGGGCAGCACGGCCGCCTTGACGCTCACCTGGCGCGGCGGCCGCTCGGCCGGCAGACCGAGCTCGGCGATCGTCGAGCCGGCCGCGAGCTTGCACGCTGCGGCGATCAGGTTGACGCCCGTCGCCTTGGACGCGAACGGAACGGTGCGCGACGCGCGCGGGTTGACCTCGAGCACGAAGACCTCGTCGTCGCAGACCGCGAGCTGCACGTTGAGGACGCCGATCACGCCCAGCGCCGGGCCGAGCTGCCGGACGATCGTGTGAATCTCGGCGGTCGTCTCCGACGTGAGTGACTGCGCCGGGATCACGCACGCGGAGTCCCCCGAGTGCACGCCCGCCTCCTCGACGTGCTGCATGACGGCAGCGACATAGGTGTTCGTGCCGTCGCAGAGAGCATCGACGTCGATCTCGATCGCGCTCTCGAGGAAGCGGTCGACGAGCGTCGGGCCTTGCACGCCTGCGAACGCCTCGCGCACCTGGTCGGCGTCGTGGCACACACGCATCGCGCGTCCGCCGAGCACGTAAGAGGGGCGGACGAGCACCGGATAGCCGATGCGATCTGCGGTGTCGACCGCCTCCGCGCCACTCGTTGCGATCCCCCACTCCGGGCAGACAATCCCGTGCTCGCGCAGGAGGACGCCGAAGCGCTCGCGATCCTCAGCGAGGTCGACGGCGTCGAACGGCGTGCCGAGAATCGCGAAGCCTGCCGCCTCGATCGCGCGCGCGAGCTTGAGCGGCGTCTGGCCGCCGAACTGGATCACCACCCCGTCTGGCTGCTCCCGCTCGCAGATCGCGAGCACAGAGGCTGTGTCGAGCGGCTCGAAGTACAGGCGGTCGCTCGTGTCGTAGTCGGTCGACACCGTTTCGGGGTTGCAGTTGACCATGATCGCCTCGTAGCCGAGCTCGCGGTAGGTCTGCACGGCGTGCACGCAGCAGTAGTCGAACTCGACGCCCTGGCCGATGCGGTTCGGGCCCGAGCCGAGGATGACGACGCGCTTCCGCTCGCCCGGCACTCCGGTGCGCGCCGGCACCGCTTCGTCCTGTTCGTTCCAGGTTGCGTAGTAGTAGCTCGATGCTGCGGCGACCTCGCCCGCACACGAGTCGATGCGGCGGTAGACCGGTCGCTCGCGCTGCTGGCGCTCCTCCTCTGCCTCGAGGGTCGCGAGCTCGCGAATGAAGAAGGGGTGCATGTCCCGCGGGTGCCAGTCGAACTCACCTTCGAGGCCACGCTTTGCCTTCGCAAACGCCTCGACGAAGGTGCGGCCGATACCCATCGTCTCGCCGACCGACTTCATCTGCGTGCCGAGCGTGTGGTCGGCGCCGGGGAACTTCTCGAACGCGAAGCGCGGGATCTTGACGACGATGTAGTCGAGCGTCGGCTCGAAGCTCGCCGGCGTCGTGCCGGTGAGGTCGTTCGGGATCTCGTCCAGCGTGTAGCCGACCGCGAGCTTCGCAGCAACCTTTGCGATCGGATAGCCGGTCGCCTTGGACGCGAGCGCCGAGGAGCGCGAGACGCGCGGGTTCATCTCGATCACGCGAATCTCACCCGAGCTGCGGTCGCGTGCGAACTGGATGTTCGAGCCGCCTGTATCGACACCCACCGCGCGGATCACCGCGATCGCCGCGTTGCGGAGCTCCTGGTAGGCCTCATCCGAGAGCGTCATCTGCGGCGCGACGGTGACCGAGTCCCCTGTGTGCACGCCCATCGGATCGAGGTTCTCGATCGAGCAGACGATCACGACGTTGTCGGCCTTGTCGCGCACGACCTCAAGCTCGAACTCGTCCCAGCCGCGTACCGACTCCTCGACGAGCACCTGGGAGATCGGCGATTCGGAGAGGCCGCGCTCCACTTGCTTGCGGAGCTGCTCGGGCGTGTCGGCAAAGCCGCCGCCGTGCCCGCCGAGCGTGAATGCGGGACGGACGACGGCCGGCAGCGAGACGCCCTGCAGGTCGTCGACGGCCGTGACGATGCGCGAGGTCGGAACCTTCAGGCCGCAGCCTTCGACCGTCTGCTTGAAGAGCTCGCGGTCCTCTGCGCGCTGGATCGCGTCGATGTCGGCGCCGATCAGCTCGATCTCGAGCTCCTCGAGGATCCCGGAGGCGTCGAGTTCACGGGCGAGGTTGAGCGCCGTGCCGCCGCCCATCGTCGCGAGGAGTGCGTCCGGCCGTTCGCGGCGCAGCACGCTCGACACGCCCTCGAGGTCGAGCGGCTCGAGATAGGTGCGGTCGGCGAAGCCCGGGTCGGTCATGATCGTCGCAGGGTTCGAGTTGACGACGATCGTCCGGTACCCGTCCTCGCGCAGCACCTTGAGCGCCTGACAGCCGGCGTAGTCGAACTCGGCAGCCTGGCCGATCACGATCGGGCCGGAGCCGATCAGGCAGATCGAGTGGATATCGGTGCGCTTAGGCAACTGCCTTCAGCTCCTCGACCCAGCTGCCGATGATCGACGCCGCGTCGTGAGGGCCCGGCGACGCCTCGGGGTGGAACTGCGCCGAGCGGGCGCGCAGCTCCGGATAGTCGAGTCCCTCGACGGTCTCGTCGTAGAGCGAGCTGTGTGTGATCGACGCGTCGTCTCCGGCCGCCACCGCGAAGCCGTGGTTCTGCGAGGTGACGAGCACCTGGTTCGTCCGGCGGTCGAGCACCGGGTGATTCGCGCCGCGGTGACCGAAGGGGAGCTTGAACGTCTCGCGGCCCGTCGCGAGCGCGAGCAGCTGGTGCCCGAGGCAGACGCCGAGCACCGGTGTTCGGCCGAGGAGCGACTGCACTGTCTTCGCCTCTTCGACGAGTGGCGCGGGATCGCCCGGCCCCGGCGAGAGCAGCACGCCGTCGTAGCCCGCAAGCGTGTCGGCGTCGATGTCGTGCGGGAACACGTCGACGGCCGCGCCGTTCGCGGCGAGGCGACGGAGGATCGAGCGCTTGCAGCCGTAGTCGACAACCGCAACGCGCACCATTCCGTCGCTGGTGAAGGTGTACCGCTCCTTCGTCGAGACGCCGGCGACGAGGGCCGCGCCGGTCATCGCGGGCTGCGCGCGCACGGCACCGAGCACCTCGTCGACGTCGCCGCCCGCGGTGACGACGGCTGCGCGCATCGCGCCGCGGTCGCGCAGATGCAGGACGAGTGATCGCGTGTCGACGCCGGTCAACGCGACGACGCCGTTCTCGTGCAGCCAGTGCGTCCACTCGGGACCGCGCGCTTCGCGCATGATCACCGCCCGTGCATGTGTCCGCTTCGACTCGGAACGCGCGTCGGCGACGCCATAGTTGCCGATCATCGGCGCGGTGAAGCACACGAGCTGTGCCTCGAAGCTCGGATCGGTGGCGACCTCCTGATAGCCGCTCATCGACGTCGTAAAAACGGCTTCGCCGAATGCAGAGCCCTCGGCGCCGACCGATTCGCCCGTGAAGACCGAGCCATCCTCGAGCACGAGCATCGCCGTCATCGGGTGTGCACCAGATCGCCATGGACGACGCCGCCCGCGGCGATCGTCAGCCGGATGCGGCCGCGCAGGCGCCGCCCGAGCAGCCACGAGTTTGTCGAGCGCGACCGAAGCTCGCCCGCCTTCACGCGCCACGAGCCCGCAGTGTCGATCAGCGTCAGGTTCGCCCTCTGGCCGACCGCGATGCGTGGGCACTCGAGCCCGAAGATCGCGGCCGGCCCGAGCGACATCCGCTGCAGGAGGACCTCCAGCGTCAGCAGACCCGGCTCGACGAGCTCGGTGTAGAGCACCGAGAACGCCGTCTCGAGCCCGATCACTCCGAACGGCGCCGACTCGAACGGCGCGTCTTTCTCCTCCGGCGAGTGCGGCGCGTGGTCGGTCGCGATCGCAGCGATCGTCCCGTCGCGCACGGCGTCGATCAATGCGGTCCGATCCTCGTCGGTGCGAAGCGGCGGGTTCATCTTCATGTTCGGGTCGAGCGTGAGCACCGCCTCCTCCGTCAGGCAGAGATGGTGCGGAGTCGCCTCTGCCGATGCGCGGGTCCCGGCAGCGTGCGCTCGACGCAGGTGCTCGACCGACTCGCGGGCCGAGAGGTGCATCAGGTGCACGGCCTGGCCGGTGTCGCAGGCCAGGTCGATGTCGCGCGCAACCATCAGGCTCTCGCCGAGCGACGGCCAGCCGCCGATCCCGAGCTCCGCCGCGACGACACCGGCATGGGCGTGGCCGCCGCGCGTCAGCGATGACTCCTCGCAGTGCACGGCGATCGTGCGGCCCGTGATCGCGTTGTACTGCAGAGCGCGCCGCATCACGCCCGCCGTCGCGACCGGTCGTCCGTCATCGGTGAACCCCGCGGCGCCCGCAACCGCGAGTGCGCCCATCTCTGTCAGCTCCGAGCCGTCTTGGCCCTTCGTGATCGCGGCCAGGAAACCGACCGGCACGTGCGCTTCCTCGACGGCACGGGCGCGAAGGCCGCGCAGCACGTCGGCGTCGTCGACGACCGGGTCGGTGTTCGGCACGGCGAGGATCGCGCAGAACCCGCCGGCCGCAGCCGCGGCGGTGCCGCTCGCGATCGTTTCCTCGTCTTCCCGGCCGGGCGTGCGCAGGTGCACGTGCGGATCGATGAACGCCGGCACGAGAGTCAGCCCCTCGCCGTCGATCACGCGATGCTCGTTCGTGTCGAGGCGCTCGCCGATCTGCGCGATCACGCCGTTGTCGATGCGCACGTCGGTCATCGTGTCGATGCCGGCCGTCGGATCGAGCACGCGCGCGCCACGCACGACGACGTTGTCGACGCCAGTTTTTCCGGCGAGGATCATGCGACCTCCATCGTGCTCTCGACAGCGACCGGGCCGGTCGTGAGCAGGTCGTAGAGAACCGCCATCCGCACGACGAGGCCCGCGCGGACCTGCTCGACGACGAGCGACGCGTCGGAGTCGGCGACCCGGGCGTCGATCTCGACGCCCCGGTTCATCGGCCCTGGGTGCATCACCCGCTGTCCGTCGCGCAGCCGTGCGGGTGTGATACCCCAGCGCTCGGTGTACTCGCGGAGCGACGGGACGAAGTTGGCGCCGGGCAGCATGCGCTCCTTCTGCATGCGCAGGACGTAGACGACATCGGCGTCGGCGATGGCTGAGATCTCGTGCGACGTCGGTGCGAGACCGCTCGGCAGGAGCGTCGGCGGGCCGACGAGGATCGTGTCGGCCCCGACGAGCTGCAGCGCCTGAATGAGCGACCGCGCGACACGCGAGTGCACGACATCACCGACGATCGCCACCTGTAGCCCGTCGAGCCGACCGAAGGCCTCGCGCATCGCAAAGAGGTCGAGCAGCGCCTGGGTCGGATGTTGATGCTTGCCGTCGCCGGCGTTGACGACGCGCGCCTCCGTCAGCTGTGAGACGTAGTGCGCCGCGCCCGCTTCGGGATGGCGCAGCACGATCACGTCGGGGTCGTAGGCAGAGAGCGTCAGCGCCGTGTCCTTTAGCGATTCGCCCTTGTCGACCGACGAGCCGGACGACTTCACGGTCAGCGTGTCGGCCGACAGGCGCTTCGCGGCGAGCTCGAACGACGAGCTCGTGCGAGTCGAGGACTCGTAGAAGACGTTGAGGATCAGCCGGCCCCGCAGCGTCGGCAGCTTCTTGTTCTCTCGCTCCTGCGAGAGCGCGAACGAGCGCGCGGTCGAAAGCAGCCGGTCGACGTCGTCGCTCGTCAGGTCGGCGATCGAAAGCAGATGACGCCGCTCGGCTTCGGGCGGCAGCAGATCTCCACCGATGACGCGAAGGTCGGTCATTCGTCCTCCTCGTTCGGCTCGGGGACGAGCAGAACGCGGTCGATCTCGTCGACCTCGAGCAGCTCCACCTGGACGCGCTCGCCACGTGTGGTCGGCAGGTTTGTGCCGACGTAGTCGGGCCGGATCGGCAGCTCGCGATGGCCGCGGTCTGCGATCACCGCGAGTTGAACGCGGGCCGGCCGGCCGTACTCGAAGAGCGCGTCGATCGCGGCGCGGATCGTCCGGCCCGTATAGAGGACATCGTCGACGAGGATCACTGTCCGCCCTGCAAGCTCGAAGTCGAGCTTGGTGTCGCGGACGAGCGGTTGGGGCCGACGCGGCGCCTGACCCGCGCGCACGTGGACGTCGTCGCGGTAGAAGGTGATGTCGAGCTGGCCGAGGGCGATCTCCTCGCCGGAGCGCTCCTCGATCAGGCGGCGCAGACGCTGCGCGAGCGGCACACCGCGCGTGTGGATGCCGACAAGCGCGACGGTGCCGAGGTCAGGATTGCGCTCGATGATCTCGTGCGCGATCCGCGAGAGCGTCCGCCGAATGGCTTCGTCGTCGAGCAGGATCTTGAGCGCCGGCGTGACGGCAGACTGAGACATCTGACTCCTTTCCGGCCTCACGGGACCGGCTTAAAGGGGTGTGTGCAAACGTTGGCGAACTGGCGCGTGCGGCTGCAGCATAGGCGATCGGGTCGGACGGAGTAGTGTGCGCGCCCGTGGATCAGGAGCAACTCGGCCGTTACGCGAAGTTGATCGTCGAGGTCGGCGCCAACATCCAGCCCGGTCAGTCGGTGTTGATGATCGCTGCTCCGAGCGCGGCGCCGCTCGTTCGAGCCGTTGCGGCCGAGTGCTACGCCCACGGCGCCTTGTTCTTCGACCCCTGGTACTTCGACCCCGAGGTGAAGCGGATCCGCGCCGAGCGAGCGCCCGGCGATTCGCTCGAGTTCGTGCCCTCGTGGTACCCAGGCCGGCTGTTGGAGCTGAGTCAAGCCCACGGATCGCGCATCTCGATCTCACCTCACACACCTCCGGGCCTGATGGATCACATCGACGCGGCGCGCGCCGGCCGCGACCAGCTGCCCGCGCTGAAGGAGCACTACGACGTGATCAACGCGAAGACGACGAACTGGTGCGTCATTCCGTGGGCGACGGCCGACTGGGCTGCGGTCGTCCATCCCGAGCTCGAGCCGGACGCGGCGCTCGCAAAGCTGTGGGGGGAGCTCGTCAACGTGCTGCGGCTCGACGAGGAAGACCCGGCAGCCGCCTGGCGGGCGCGGGTCGGGCAGCTGCACGACGCTGCGTTGAAGCTCGACGGCGCCGGGCTCGATTCGCTGCGCTTCGAGGGGCCGGACACGGACCTGACGATCGGCCTCCTGCCCACCTCGCGGTTCGCCGGCGACTCACCCGGCATGACGACGATCGACGGCGTCGTGCACAACCCGAACCTCCCGACGGAGGAGGTGTTCACAACCCCTGATCCGGCACGCGCCGACGGGTTCGTCACCGCGACGAAGCCGCTCGACCTGGGCGGCACGGTCGTGCGCGGCCTGCGGGTGCGCTTCGAGGGCGGCCGAGCGATTCAGATCGACGCGGCTGAGGGCGCTGAGGCACTGCGCGCCCGGTGTGCGAAGGACGAGGGCGCCTCCAGGCTCGGCGAGGTGGCGCTCGTCGACCGCGAGGGCCGGATAGGCAAGACAGGCACGGTGTTCTTCAACACGCTGCTCGACGAGAACGCGGCGAGCCACCTCGCGTTCGGCAATGCCTACGCGATCGCAGTCGGCGACCCGGACGTGCCGAAGATCAACCAGAGCTCGATCCACATCGACTTCATGATCGGCGGCGACGAGGTCTCCGTCACGGGCCTGGCGCGCGACGGACGCGAGGTGCCCGTTCTCCGCGGCGGCACCTGGCAGCTCTGACGCGTACCTCACGAACCTCGTCCTGAACCAGGTTCGCGAGGTGACGTTTTCGGCCGTGTTTGTCCGGTGAGGTTGCCCGGTTTCAGGCGCCGAGGAGCGAGTTCGACCGCGGGCTTCTCTTCAGAAGTGAGGACACTGGCTCAGCCGAGCGGTACCCTGCGGTTCGCGGGGTGGCCGACGCTACCGAGGTTGTGCCGCGCTGGTTGCGTAGCGCAGTAGGACTGTGCCGGAAACAAACGGCCGCGTCTCGAGCAGCCGAAGCGATTTTCCGGCCGAGTCGAACAGCCGGGCGCCGCGGCCGACGACTACGGGGTAGATGAACAGCCTGTACTCGTCGACGAGATCCGCGTTGATCAGCGTCTGCACGAGCTGGATGCTCCCAGTCGCAACGATGTCATGGCCGTTCGCGGCCTTGAGCCTCTGCACTTCCTCGATGAGGGCGCCGCCCAGGACGGTTGTGTTCTCCCAGCCGGGATCGTCCAACGTGCTGGAGACGACGTACTTGTTGACGGTGTTGAGGTAGTCGGAGATCCCAGTCGGGTCGTCGGTCTGCTTGGGCCAGAACTCGCGGAACGCCTCGAATGTCTTGCGGCCCACGAGCAGCGCGTCAGCGGCCTGGCGATGCTCTGTGGTGGCCGAGTTTATGTCGGTTTGGTCGACGTCCTCGGCCAGTGGATCGAACCAGCCCGCGGCCAAATCGATCACACCATCGAGCGTCATGTTCTCTGTGACGACGAGCTTACGCATGTCGAGAAGTATCCCCGGCCGGACGGATCAGGAACGCGAGACGACTACTGCAACCGTCAAGCGAAATTCCCGAGCGGCTGCTGCTCAGGGAACATTCGCGGACGCTCGCGCAGCCGACCATGGCCTTCCCGGCAGGCGGAAACACGTACCGTTGACGTGACCCGACGATGTCATGCCGTCGAGTTCCTCACATGAGCGCGAGGGAGTAGACGGTTCAATGCCACCAGGGCTCGTGGTTCTTGCGAACGCGGCAGCCGGAGTGATGCTCGTTGCGGCTGCGTGCTCATCCCGCCTTTTCCGCCTCCTGTGGCGCCGCTCTGCGGCTCTCGCTGCGCTGCCGCTCTTGATCGCGACCATGCTCAGCATCTACGTGTTTGGCGAAGACAGTTACCGGCGCAATGGCATCAGCCGCTGGGATGCGTACCGGTCGCCCGGTGGGGTGCTTGGTTCAATGTTTGTGCTCTCTGTCGTGCTCATGGTGGTGTGCGCTGCTGCGCTGGCATACGCAGGCCTGGAGGCTAGAGCGCGACTGTTCCGAGTCGCGGCACTCACAGGCGGGCTGACATCACTCATCCTCCTCACGGCGACGATCATCGGATTCAGCACCAACTGAGTTCAATCGCTCGGGGGACATTTACGAATTGTGAGCATCTTGCGGTCCCGTCTGGGGCTGTCGTCAGGGTGGTGTCGGTGCTCTTTGTTCGTGACTCAATTCGCGAATGACCGCGCGTGCGCGTGTCTTTCCAGTGATTTGTCCGGGCGAAGGGTCCGGTGCCGGCCTGGCGCCCGCTTGCTGGCCTGATCAGAAGCCCGTCCGCCTCTTTGAGGGGCGTGACTCGTCACAGTTCTGCCGCGCGCGGTTCGAATCCCCAGACCGGCTCCGGTTGTTGATCCCCAACGTGTGGCTGGAGGTCGGTAGGAATGCTTGCAGATCAGCTGGACTACGTGATCGGCGTCGATCCCCATCGTGATGTGCACGCGATCGCGGTCGTCGAGGTACGTACGGGCGGCGTTGTCTACGAGGCGGCGATCGCCGCGAACACGAGCGGTTACCGGCGGGCGCTCGAGCTCGCGGTCGAGCAGGCCGACGGGAGACGGGCGTTCGCTGTCGAGGGGAGCGGCTCCTTCGGCGCCGGGCTGACGCGGTTCCTTGCTGGGAACGGCGAGACGGTGTTCGAGGTCGGCCGGCTGCGGCGGGAACGCCGCTCGGGCGGCAAGACCGACGCCTTGGACGCGATCCGGGCCGCGCGTGTCGTGCTTTCCCAGGAGCGGCCGGCGCGGCCGCGCGCCGGCGGGCACCGCGAGGCGCTGCGGGCGTTGATGGCCGCACGCGATGGCGCCGTGAATGCTCGGCGCGCCGGTCTCTGCCAGCTGCGAGACCTGATCATCACCGCGCCCGAACCGTTGCGCAGCGAACTGCGGCCGCTCACCCGCGGCCAGCTGCTCAAGCGGCTCACAGCGGTGCGGCCCTCACGCCACGCCGACGTCGAGCTGCGCGGCACGCTGCACGCACTACGCAGCCTCGCCCGCCGGATCGAGCAGCTGACGGCCGAGGAACGTGACCTCGAACGTGAGATCGTGATGCTCACAAGCGAGCTCGCGCCGCAGCTGCTCAATGAGCCTGGCGTCGGGTCGCTCGCTGCAGCGCAGCTGTTGCTCTCGTGGTCGCACCCCGGACGTGTACGCAGCGAGGCCGCTTTCGCACGGCTCGCCGGCTGCGCACCGATACCCGCGTCATCCGGCCAGACGATCCGCTACCGCCTCGACCGAAGCGGCGACCGCCAACTCAACCGTGCCCTCCACATGATCCTGATCAACCGACGCCGCTGGCACGAACCAACGATCGCCTACATCGCGCGTCGACGCCAAAAAGGCAAGACAAGCCGCGAGGCCAACCGCTGCCTCAAGCGCTACCTCGCCCGCAACCTCTATCGGCTCCTCGAACACCCGCCAATGACCACTTGACATCTATAGAAGCATCACTGGACAGGCCGAACGACGCACTACGATCAGGCCGAGTACGACCGGCCGATCGTCGCAGTTCGGTGAGCAGACTAGTCGAGCGCGGTAGATTTGCAGCGTGTCCTACCGGAGCGGGCTGCTGCTCCCCATCGCGCTCGCCTGCGCCGCCTGCGGCAGCGCGCAGCCGCACCGCACCCCCGAGCTCGAGTGGACCGCAAACGCGCGCGGCGTCATCCAACAACTGCGCAGCGATGTGCTCGTGGTGGCCGGCGGAGATCAGGTCGGTGCCGCCCGGAGGACACTGCGCGAAGAGTCCGAGCTGTACGCGGCACTCGTCGCGTACACGGACTTCGGCGGTTGCAGTCACATGATCGCGGCGCTCGGCACAGCACCCCAGCGATTCCGGCCTGTCGAGCGGCAGCTCGCGCGAGTCTGTGACGACCTGGAGCGCGCGTCTTCGCTGTTCACGCAGGCAGTCGCCGGATCGAGCCCGCGGCTGCTGGTGGCGGCCACACATTCGGCTCTGCGCGCCGTCCTCTCGCTCGACCACGCGCAGCTCGGATTGACCGTCTGAATCGTTAACCCGGCCGGCGACAGTTCAACCGCAGTTCGGGGCCGCCCTGCGTCGGGCGGCCCCGAAAACCGAGGTGGCCTTTAGCCGTGACCCGCTTTCGCCCTGTCATGGCCGTGGCCGTGGTCACCCTGGCCGTGAGCGTCGCCCTGGCCGTGAGCGTCGGCCTGCGCCGCTCCCTGATCCTGATCCTGGCCGCGCCCCTCACCCTGGCCCTGCCCGCTCGTTCCAAGGTCGCCACCCTGGACGTCGTCACCACGATCGGTGCCGAGCGCCCGGAAGTTGCGCTGGAGCACCCAACTCGCCACGGCGTTGCCCACGCTCTCGCCTGTGACGTCGGAGTTGCGCCAATGCAGCCCTGCCCAGACGCGCGCATCCAGAAGCTGGTCCTGCAGTTGCTGCACGGTGTCGAAGTGCTGTGACGTCGTCAGCGTGGTGCCGCCGCCGGTAGCACCCATAATCGTGACGTTGATGTTGCTGGTTCCGAGCGCCTTCGCGATCACTTGCGTGACGGCGCTCGTCACACAGCCGTGAGCTGACGGATACTCGGGATGGTTCGGCGTCGCGATCAGCGGAGCCCACGTCAGGTCCGGGGCGGTTGCCGCGTTACCGTCCAGGTCGGCATTCCGGATCGCCGTGAGCGGCCGCCAATGGAGGTAGTGGTACTTCGAGTCGAAGCAGGCCATGCTCGCGTCGGAGACGGTCATGTCGCCCATCGCGAGCAGCCGCGCCGTGTCGACGAGATCCATCGCGTGTTGGGCCGAGACGTCACGATAGAGCTGGTTTTGCTGGTTGATCACGTTCGCGTTCCAGAAGAGCGCGATCGCCGTCTGCGCTGCCGATCGCACAGCGCTCGTCGCCGAGCCGTACAGCTTCGTCTCGTTGAAGTCCGTCGCGTACTGCGCGCTCGTCAGCGCGGGCGGCGGCGGCGCGCGGAACTGCGACGTGCTCTCGAGCATGAACGGCCTCATGAACGCGACCCAGGGCGTCTGAGCAAACGTGGCCGGAGGCACGATCTGCCAGACACCGGCAACGACCGGGCCGATCGCACCGTAGACGGCCGTCGCCGCGTTGCGGCCGTCGCCCGCGCGCAGTGCTTCGATGTCCGCGGCTGCAGCCTGTCCGACGGCAATCCCTCGAGCTGTCGTCGCATCGTCAGGCAATGCGGCGATCGAGGTTGCGTACTTCGCCGCCAGGACACCGCCCGGATCGCCGAGATAGAAGGTCAGTGTGTTGTAGGCGGCAGCGATCGCCGCAGCCTCGACCGAGGCGTGCCCCGCTGCCGCGCTGAAGCGGTGGTACGGCTCGAAGCGGTGTGCGATCTTCGTGACCGCGTCATAAACGGCCGCCTGCACGTACGCCATGTAGACCGAGCCCTCCGACTGGAACAACGCCCGCGGCGGCGCGCCCGGCGGCAGGCCATTCGTGGTCGTTGCGGAGCGCACCGCGGCGACCGCATTCGCGTTCCAGTCGAGAACGACCTGAGCCGAGATCGGTTCGGCTGACGGTCCCGCAGTGCTGTGGGCCGTCGACGCCGACGCCGTGACTCCGGCGGCGAGTGCGGAGGCCGCAAGCACGAGCGCGGCGCACCGCGCCCGAACGGGTCGTTTGCCTATAAAGAAATCGAGAGCATGCCGCATCGGGCCTGCTCCTCTCTCCCCCCAGATGTGTGCCGTTCAGTCTCTAACTCGTCGCTGCCCATGTCAACCAGCTGGCACATGCATGGCCGAGCCAGTCGTGGAGTCGGACGATCGCTCCGAGCGCCCTCGTACCCTTCCATTCAGCGAGTCTGGAGGTATCGGCCGGTATACGACAGCCTGATTGCGGCCCCTAGGTCGGAGCCACTCCCGGAGGTAAACCCCGCTGCTCGGGGCGAAGGACGGCTGGAGACCCTCCGCCGGCGCCACCGAATGCGCGCTGCCGGTTGGAGTCCGGAGCGGCTGTTGAAGACCACGGGGTACCTCCCGCCCAAGCCGCTTGAGACCGTTGAGCCGGCGTCGCGCGAGGACATTGAATGGGCGACTTCAGCCTGCTGCAGCCTCGCTCGTCAAGCACCGAAGCAAAGTGCGAGAAAACCGTAAACGGCGGTTACGTCGTTCGAGGGTCCAAAATTCCACCCCCCTCCGTTTGCTCAGCCGAATCCCGTGCGTTGACGCAGCCCCTTGTCGGACCCGACGGCACCGGCGAGGGCCGCGGGGGTACCTCCCCCTCGCCCCTCGGGACCTCTGCCAGCTTCGAGCGGCAGCGACGACCACGTCGATCGCGGATCGTCTCGGCTACGAGCGCGACCGCGCGCGCGCAGTTGGCAGTTGGCACCTGCCTGGCGCGAGACGCACCGTGAACCCCCTTGCGATACGTGCAGGGCTAAAACATCGATCTGTGCGGCCGAGGCGTACCATCGCGGGGCGTTAGGGTTTGGTCGAGTTGCCGATGACGCCGCGCGAGCCATAGGTCGATGTTCGACGTCGCCGTTGCCTTGGCGCTGGCGTTGGCCGTCGCTGCCGTTGCGTTGCTCGTCGCAGCGATCGTCGCTCGGGGCGCGTTCACGTCATTCGTCCTCACAGCGTTGCTTGCCGCCCTTGCGGAGGTGCAGGTGCTTGCGCTCGTGCTTTCCCCGGTGGACGCCGTTGGTCGGCCCGGCTACGCAATCTGCGAGGCGGCGCTCCTTGGGCTCGCGCTCATCGTGTGGCATGGTGCCGGGCGTCCGTTCCCGCGCGGACCGGATCTCGGTTTCCTAAGGAAGGATCCGACACTGCTCGCGCTTGCGGCGGGCGTCGCGCTGTTCGTCCTGTATGAGTTCTTTCTCTGCCTGACGGTGCCGCCCAACAACTGGGAATCGTTGACCTACCACCTCGCGCGAGCCGCTGCTTGGTACCAGCACGGTGGCGTTTACTGGATCGCGAATCCACCGACCGAAAAGCAGAACGCCTTTCCCGCCGGTGCCGAACTCGCGGTCCTTTGGTCGTTCGTCGCCGTGGGCTCCGACCGTGTTGCAGCCCTCCCGCAGTTTCTCGCGCAGCTGTCCGCGATGGGCGCAGCGTTCGGGATTGCCGTTCGGATCGGCTTCGCCCGCCCGAGCGCGGCGTTCGCGGCGCTGCTCGTCCCGACGTTCGCGCTCGTCGCACTCGAGTCGACAACGACGCAAAACGATCTCGTGGTCGCCTCGCTGGTTGCGACGTCTGCATACTTCGTCCTCGCCGCGGCTCGGAGCGGTGGTGATGACCGGGAGGCGGCGGTGGCCGGCGTCGCGCTGGCCCTCGCGCTCGGGACGAAGCTGACCGCCACGCTCGCGGTGCCCGGAATCCTTGCGCTCGCACTCGCCGCACGCCTGCCCCAGCGGCGCGCCGTAGTCGCATGCGTCGCCTTCGCTTTTGCGTTCGCGGCCTTCGATTCCTGGTTGTACATCGAGAACGGCGTCAACACCGGGCACGTATTCGGTTCTGGTGGTGGGCGGGTCGAGCACGCTCCCAATCTGACGCCGTCCGGGTTTATCGCGACGGTTTTGCGGATCCTCTACCGGTTCTTGAACCTCGCCGGTGCCCCATGGCACGGCCTCGGGCCGATCGCCTCGCTTGCCGCACTCGCGGTGCTGGTAGCGGTATCCGCGCTCGTATGGCATAGCGGTCCACGACCGCTCACGCCAGCGCTAACAGCGGGCGCAGCGGCTCTCGCGCTGCCACTCTTGGTCACGGTCGTGGCGGCTGGCGCTCGCGTCACGCTCACCACGCTCGCTGTTCCGATCGCTCCGGCCGGAACCTCGGAAGGTACCTTTTCCTGGAGCGTCTCGGCACGAGTGCACGAGGACTTCGCCTACGCCGGCGCCGTCGGATTGCCGCTGCTCGCAGTCGTCGCGGCAGCCCTACGTCCCCGATTCGCTCGCAGGAACCCGACGCGCGCAGCCCTCGCCGGTGGGTTTCTCCTCTTCCCCGTCAGCCTCGCGGCGTTCTATCGCTTCAACGAGTTCGTCGGCCGCTACATGCTTGTTGCAATCATCTTCGCGGCACCACTCTTCGCGGGCGTCTACCGGTGGAGGGCGGTGGCCGTGGGGGTCGCCGCGTTTGCGCTGGTGACGCTTGCCCTCACAAATGTGCGAAATGAGCTCAAACCGATGAGCCGTACCCCTTGGTCGCTCTCGAGAGCCGAGGTGCTAGGGCTTCAAGGCTGGCAGGCCGGAATCGCGACGGGCGTCGAGGCGCTCGACCGCACGGTGCAGAGCAACGCGTGCGTTGGTGCGATGCTGGCTGGCGACGAAGCTGCGTACCCACTGTTCGGGCCCCATCTCCTCCGTCACGTCAGCTACATCGCAGTCCCGCCTGCTGGCAGCACCGCCTCTCCGCGCGAATCCGCCGTCATCGTCGGGCCTGAGTTGGAGGGGGTTTCGTTCGGCGCGGGATGGCGTGTGACGAGCCTCGGTGGCTACTGGCGCCTTGCCGTCCGCGGGCAGCGCCAGAGCGCGTTCAGCTGCAGATGAAGACCTCTTCCAGAGCGCGTGCCCTGTGTCTCGCCTCCGCCACGACTGGAGTGTCGGGTCGAAGTCACGACTCCCCGGGTACCTCCCGGGCTTGCAGGGAGGCAGGACGGGCCACCAAACAGCAGCCCAAAACCTGTGCCCGCGGTACACCGAGCTCTCCCAATCGCGACGTTGGTCGTCATTCATCGGCGGGAGTTTCAGTTCGGGTTGAACGGGATCGAGTGAGCCGCACGACGCCGTCTTTACGGCGAACGGAGTACAGAACCGAACCGCCCGCGCCTTCTATCCGTCTACTTCAAGCCGTTCTTCGACGAGCGACCGCGGGCGCTATACCCGGCCCGTATATCTTCGGAGCGCGCGGTTCCACGCGTTGCGGCACTACGCCGTCTCTCGGTTGATCGAACAAGGCGCGAACATCGTCCTTCTCTCAAAGATCGCTGGACACTCTTCGCCCGACATCACTCTTCGGGTCTACAGCCATCTCATGCAGCGGGAGCGGCGGACGCAGCCGACAAGTTCGACCCGGTCACAGCAGCGGGCTGAAGCGCAGGTTGCAAGGTATACGAGCGGTATACAACCGACTCGAGTCCCATCCGCTTCGCCACCCATCCGATCACTTTTGGCCTAGAAAAGGCGGCGGGGGTGGGATTCGAACCCACGAGGGACGTGAGCCCCTAGCGATTTTCAAGATCCCCGGCGCGAAAGTCATTCCAGGTCGTTGAGCCGATTTGACAGACGCTGAGGGTCGCTGAAGGACGGGGAAGGCGCGGGTCGGGGGTACAGAACGGGTACAACCCCGACCCGCCTCCGCAGTCGTGTCACTCGGCGCGCGCGGCTTCCCAGCCAGCCTCCGTCAGTTCCCACATCCCGTCGGCGCTGTCGTTCTTGATGAGGCCCTGCTACCGAAGCGCGTTGCGCGTCCACTGCACGCGGTTCCGCCATCGGATCATCCCGCTCGAGATCGGCTCAAGGTCGCGCGGCCGCAGCCTGTCCTTCAGCCGCTCCCCGACCGCGTCAACCGCGTCTTTGGCGGCCATTGAGCCACCGTTCTCGCTGAGTACCGCGAGCAACGGCTTCTGGTACTCGAACCGGTGGAGCAGTTCCCCGGCCCGGGCCCTTTTCTGCTTCGGCGCGGACTCGGCACCGTCGAGCTTGAGAACGCGGCGAAGCACGGTGTTCGGCGTGTCCACGAACGGCTCGGCCAGATCTTTCAGCTTGTCGTACACATCATCATCTACGCGCAATGTAGGCACCACGACCCACCTCCCGTTAGTTGTTGAAGGCATGATTGCATTGATGAATTGTCTTGTTAATATGGTGTGACACATATTCGCCTGTCACTGGGACCCCGGCTCCGCCAATCGCTGTACGGGCCGACTCACCAGCACGGGGCCGACTGCCGTGATGCTTCTCAACATGACGCATTCGCAGACGGTTCCGTTCGAGCCGCTGATAACGATGAGGGAGGCGTGCGAGGCGTTGAACGTCTCACGCCCGACTCTCTATGTACTGATGCAGCGGCACGGTCTCGGCTGGGTGCAGATCGGCGGACGCCGGATGTTCCAGCCCGAGACCCTTCGGACCTATTTAGACGAGCGACGCTCGGAGGTCGCCGCCTAGACCGGGCCGGGAAGAAAACAGCGGACGCGGGATCGGCGTGCAGTGTCCCGCGCCCGCCCGTCGGTCTCAGCAGACTCACGAGCAATCGTACTTCGCCGCCTTCGGGCCGGCCAGCCACCGGCCTCAGCCCCGTCAGACGGCAGGCAACAGCTACATCCCAGATCTAGAGAAACCCGTGCGTTCGCGCGAGCGAGGGCGGCGGAGTCGAGACCCGACCCGGACCGGTCGGGCACGTGGGAACGAGGCGCACTTGGGCACGTTCGAGACTCCGGCCGACGGGAGCCGTCACCGCGAGAGCAGACGGCAGTCGGCTCACCGCATCCCCGAAAGGGGGCGGTGGGCCTGCGGGTCGCCTGTAGCCGCTCCTGCTCCGGCAGTCACTTCGAACGGATCACAGTCAGCGCGTCACTGAACCCCCGATGACTCGACCGACCCGCGCCCTCTACCAGCTCATGCACGCATATAGTTCATGCATGTCCTCGGCGATCGAGTTCGTCGCGGGGGACCAAGGGCATTCTTCGAAGCGAGAGTTCCTGTGGAAGCTTGCATTGTTGCGGAACGGATTGCCGAGGTGGTTACTAAGCCGCCAGACACGACGGCGGAGGCTGGCTCGTTTCTGCACGAGTTGGTGAAGTCGGACGGGATTTACGACGTGCTCGAACTCGGATTCGACCGTGGAGTGTCGACGGCTTATCTTGCCGCAGCACTTGCAGGGAAAAATCAGGGACTCGTCACCACGATCGACCAATCCCGGGCGCTTGAGAAGCATCCGAACATCGATGATCTGCTGCGCCGAGTCGGCGTCCGCGAGTGGGTACGGCCGATCGTAGAGACCTCCTACAACTGGGCGCTGATGCACCTGATCGAAGAGCAACTGGCGCAGCCTAACCCCGGGCAGGCGGTGATCGAGCCGCGATTCGACTTCTGCTTCATCGACGGAGCACACGCATGGGAAGTCGACGCGCTCGCCTTCTCTCTTGTCGACCGACTCCTTCGACCCGACCGCTGGATCGTCTTCGACGACCTCGACTGGACGTATGCATCGAGCGCGAGCCTCAAGGACTCTGATGTGGTTAAGGA
>JBBQQI010000038.1:0-22076 GCA_038216085.1 Gaiellales bacterium
CACCGCGTCCGTCGGGTGCGCCCTTGCCGCCGCAGAGGTGCCGCTCGCCGAGCAGCGGCCGTGGCGCGACTTCGCGGCCGAGCTCGGCCTGCTCTTCCAGATCGTCGACGACATCCTCGACGGCGACGGCTACGTCGACGACGTGGGGGAGACCGGCGCGCGCCACCTCGCGGACGAGGCGGCCGAGCGCGCACAGGTCCGGCTCACGGGAATCGATGCCGACACGAGCGTCCTCGCCGAGATCGTCGACGGCCTCGCTTCCCGAACTGCCTGAGGCGGCCGTTCGAGCCAGCGCGGAATCGAACCACGCGGACTCGAACCGCCCGGACTCGAACCACGCGGACTCGAACCACGCGGACTTGAACCACGCGGACTCGAACCACGCGGACTCGAACCACGGGTCTCCGCGCCCACAGCCAGGTTTGCGCCGGCGTGTCGTCGCGGCCCGCCACGGCGCTGCCCGAAACGTACAAGCCGCGAGCCGCCCCCGCCCGAGATTTGACGAAGTCGGCACACTCCCGCGCGCGCTTCAAACCGGAGGCTGCCGCCGGTCTGGTCTAGAACCGGCATGTCCGAAGGGGCGGGTGGGGTGGTACGTGAACGTGACCGAAGGCTCGCCGACGCGTGACCAGGAACGTGACCAGGAATCGTGACCAGGAATCGTGACCATCGGACGACCATGGCTCGCTGGTCTGGTCAGTAGCCTTTCCGCTATGAGCTTGCAATCCCGATTCGGGGCGCCAGCCGAGCTCGTGGGGACCGGCGTGAACGAGATCGTGTGTTTTGCGTTCGTGATCGCCCAGCCGAGTGGGTGGGCGATGCGGGCGGAGCCTGCCGGCGAGCTGGCGATCGCGTGATCCGAGACCGGTCGATCTTGGCGCTGCTCACGGGCGAGTTGATCTCGCGGCTCGGGTCACAGCTCACGAATCTCGCGTTGCCGTGGTTCGTGCTCGTCACGACCGGCTCCCCGACGAAGATGAGCCTCGTCTTCGCAGCCGAGCTGCTCCCGATGGCGCTGCTCGGGATCCCTGCAGGCTCCGTCGTTCACCGGATCGGGCCGCGCGCGGCGATGCTCGTCGCCGACGGCGCCCGCGCGCCGCTGATCGCGCTCGTCCCACTGCTGCACGAGATCGGTGGGCTGTCGTTCACGGTGATCCTCGTGGTCGCCTCGGCCCACGGCCTGTTCTCGTGCGCCTACTTCACGTGCCAGCGGCTGATCCTTCCCAGCGTCGTCGGCGAGGACGAGCAGACGCTCGCGCAGGCGAACAGCCTCGTCGAGGGAGCGAGCAACATCACGCAGCTGCTCGGCCCGGCGCTGGCTGGAGTCCTGATCGCGTTCATCGGCGCTGCGAACGTGATGTGGCTCGACGCCGCTTCGTTCTTGCTGGCCTTCGTCCTGATCGGCTCGTCCGTGCGAGTCGCCCGCGAAGTCCACGACGACGCGGAGTCCGGAGGGGTGCTCGCTGGTTTGAGCTACCTGCGGCGAGACTCGCTCGTCGCGCGGGCGTCGTTCTCAAGCCTCATCTTCGGGTTCCTCTTCCCGATGCTGACCGCGTCGTTCCCGGTGCTCGCCTACGAGCAGTACCACCACAACCCGCGCGTCGCGGGGTTGCTGCTCTCGGTGATCGGTGGCGGCCAGGTCGTGGGCTCGGTGCTCGCGTTCAGACTCGTCACCTGGGTGCGCCCGATGCAACTGGCCGCAATCGCCGTGATCGCGACCGCGGCGCCGCTCTGGCTGCTCGTGCCGCACCTGCCGCTGTGGGTGGTCGGGATCGCCCTCGCGATCTGCGGCGGCTCGATCCCGTTGATCAACGCGCCGTACCTCGGGATGCTCACGACGCGCGTCCCGAAGGCGCTGCGTGGGAAGGTGCTTCAGTCCTTGATCACGATCAATCAGCTTGCAGGCCCACTCGGATACCTGGTCGCCGGGGCACTCTTCGTGAGTGTCGGCCTGCACGCCGTCTACGCGCTCGTGGCCGGGCTTGCGACCTTCGCGAGCGTCAACTTCATCCTGGCCGTCCTCTCGAACTCAACTGCGCCGAGTGTCCAAGCGGCGGCTTGACGTGCTGCTCGTCGAGCGCGGGCTCGCCGAGTCACGCGCCCAGGCGCAAGCGCTCGTGATGGCCGGCCGTGTGCCCGGTCACTCGAAGGCCGGAGAGCAGGTCGATGAGAGCGCTCACCTCGAGGTCGACGCACCACCGCCCTACGTCTCGCGTGCAGGGCACAAGCTCGCAAATGCACTCGACGCGTTTGGGATCGCCGTCGCCGGGCTCGACTGTCTCGATGTCGGCGCATCGACCGGTGGCTTCTCCGACGTACTCCTGCAGCGTGGCGCCGCGCGCGTGATCGCACTCGATGTCGGTTACGGCCAGTTGCACGACAAGATCCGTCGCGACCCGCGCGTGACCGTCCTCGAGCGGGTGAATGCACGCTCGATCACGGAGTTGCCGTACGCGCCTCAGCTCGTCACATGCGACGTCTCGTTCATCTCCGTGCGCATTGCCCTACCGCCCGCGCTGCAACTCGCCGCGCCGCGCTGGCAGGCGCTGGTGCTCGTGAAGCCGCAGTTCGAGGCGGGCCGCGCCGAGACGCCGAAAGGCGTCGTCCGGAGCACAGACGTGCAGCGGCGTGTCGTGCGCGAGGTGGCCGACGCGCTGCTCGAGACCGGGGGGCAGACGCGCGGGGTCGTAGACTCGGGCCTGCCCGGTCCGAAGGGAAACCATGAGTTCGTCCTCCACGTCGTCCAGCACGAGCAGCCAGAGTCGCTTCCCGATCTCGACCGGTGGATCGCCGATGCCGTCGGTTGAGTCTGTGACTGTGATCGGGCGCGGCGGCGCCGACGATGCGGTCGCGCGCGTGCGCACGATCGCCGAGACGGCGGGGATCGCGCTCGTCGAGCCCGACGCGAGCCCCGATCTCGCGATCGTCCTCGGCGGGGACGGCACGATGCTGCGCGCGCTCGGCCGGTTCCTCGGCACCGGCGTGCCGGTGATCGGCGTCAACTACGGCCGGGTCGGGTTCCTGACCGCAATCTCGGCCGACGAGCTCGAAAGCGGGCTCGCGCGCGTCTTCGCGGGCGAAGTGCTGACGGTCGAGCTTGCGACGCTCGAGGTGAGCGTCGGGGACGTGACGCGGGCGGCGGTCAACGACGTCGTCGTCGCAGGCGGGACACTCGGGCGCATGGTCGACCTCGGCTACGCGATCGGCGGTGAGGACCTCGGCCACCAGCCGTGCGACGGTCTGATCGCCGCCACCCCGGCCGGCTCGACGGCCTACAACCTCTCGAACGGCGGACCTGTCCTCGTGTGGGGGCTCGATGCGCTGGTGCTGACGTTCGTTGCGCCGCACGCCCTCGCGATCCGCCCGCTCGTTGTGCCCCGCGGCCCCGACGTGACGGTGACGAACCTCACATCCGACCTCGAGCTGACCGTGCTCGTCGACGGCCAGGCAATCGGGCAGCTTGCGACGGACGAACGAGCCGTGATCCGTGTGGGTAGCCGGCCAAGCCTCCTCGCGACCTTGCCGGAGATGACCTTCTTCAAGCGCTACGCCACAACATTCGGCGGCTAGTCTCGGCTCGATGCTGCGCACGCTCCGGATCGCGAACCTCGTCCTCATCCGGGAGGCCGAGCTCGATTTTGACGCCGGCCTGAACGCGATCACCGGTGAGACCGGCGCGGGCAAGACGATCCTCACGAACGCGATCGGGCTCCTGCTCGGAGCGAAGGGGGACGCCGCCCTGATCGGCGCCTCCGGCGAAGAGGCCTATGTCGAAGCGGAGTTCGACGGGGTCGACGACGACACGCTGGGGCCGCTCGCCGAGCTGCGGCCCGACGGTGAGGACGGAGTCGTGCTCGCGCGCCGGATCTTCCCGGACGGCCGCACGCGCGCCTACGCCTGGGGCAGAAGCGCTGCTCGTGAGGACGTCGCCGCGGCGGCGGAGACGTTGATCGCGATGAGCGGCCAGTTCGAACAGAGGCGGCTCGCGCGCCCCGCCTATCAGCGCGGCGTCCTCGACACCTACGCCGGCCTCGACGTTCGCGCCGCTCGACGTGCCTGGCGCGAGCTGCAGTCCGCCCGCCGCACCCACGACGACCTGACTCGCGACTCCGCGGCCGCGGAGTCGCGCCTCGCCGAATTACGGGCACTCGTCGAGGACACGGAGAGCCTCGAGCCCGGCCGTGAGGACGAGCTCCGCACTGATCGAGAGCGCCTACGCCACGTCAGCGAGCTCGCGGAAGCGGCCGCGGCGGCTGCGAGCGCGCTTTCCTCGGACGACGGCGAGGGCGCAACAGACCTCGTCGCCGCGGCGGAGCGCGCCGTCGCGCCGCTCGAGCGGCTCGCGCCCGAGCTCGCGGCGGCCGGCGACGCACTCCGCCAGGCCGAGCTGCAACTGCGCGAGACCGCCTCGGAGCTGCGGAGCTTCCTCGCGACGCTCGAGGCCGAGCCCGGCCGGCTCGAACAGCTCGAGGCAGACCTCGACCGGTTCGCCGACCTGAAGCGCCGCTACCGGGCCCAGAGCTTCGCCGAGCTGCTCGAGCGGGCCGAGGCGGCGCGCCACGAGCTCGCCGGGCTCGAGGACGGCCAGGATCCGGAGCAGGCCGCCGCAGCCGCGCTCGCCTCAGCGCAGGCCACGGTCGGGCGCATCCACGCCGGGCTGCGCGAGGCACGGCGCTCGGCTGCTGGGCCGTTCGCCGACGCGGTGGCGGTCGAGCTGAAGGGGATCGGCCTCGGCGACGGGGAGTTTCGTGTCGAGCTGCACGAGCGTGACCCGGGAGCAACGGGAGTCGACGAGGTCGCGTTCCTGATCCGGCCGAACGCGGGGCTGCCCTACGGCCCGGTTGCAGAGACCGCCTCGGGCGGTGAGCTCTCCCGTATCGCCCTTGCGATCGCCGCGGTCGCGGGCGGCGAGACGATGGTTTTCGACGAGATCGACGCCGGCATCGGCGGCACGACGGCCAACGCCGTCGCCGAGACGCTGCGGCGGCTCGCCGAGCGCGCCCAGGTTGTCACGATCACGCACCTGCCGCAGATCGCCACGGCCGCCGACCGGCATTTCCGCGTCGAGAAGGTCTCCGGCGATCCGACACACACGCGGATCGAGTCACTCGACGACGTCCAGCGCCGCGACGAGGTCGAGCGAATGCTCGGCGGCGCCGAGTTCCTCGCCTCCCTCGAACGTTGAGCGCGCGGCGATTGCGGTTCGCTTGAGCTGACCGCCGGAGTCGCTGCTACTCTCAAAGCCCGTGAGCACCAACACGGGAAACGGCGCGAAGTGACGACGAAATACGTCTTCGTCACCGGCGGCGTCGTCTCGTCTCTCGGGAAGGGCATCACTGCCGCATCGCTCGGCCGGCTGCTGAAGGCGCGCGGGCTGAAGGTGCAGGTGCAGAAGTTCGACCCGTACCTGAACGTCGACCCGGGCACGATGAGCCCGTTCCAGCACGGCGAGGTCTTCGTGACCGAGGACGGCGCCGAGACCGACCTCGACATCGGCCACTACGAGCGCTTCGTCGACGAGAACCTCTCGCGGGCCGCGAACCACACCGCCGGCGGGATCTGGGACCGTGTCCTGCGCAAGGAGCGCAAGGGCGAGTACCTCGGCTCGACCGTCCAGGTGATCCCGCACATCACGAACGAGATCAAGGCGCGCATCCGCTCGGTCGCCGAGGCAACCGACACCGACGTCGTGATCACCGAGGTGGGCGGCACGGTCGGCGACATCGAATCGCAGCCGTTCCTCGAGGCGATCCGGCAGTTCCGGCGCGAGGTCGGCACCGAGAACGTCTGCTACCTCCATGTCACGCTCGTGCCGTACATCGACACGGCCGGCGAGCTGAAGACCAAGCCAACACAGCATTCCGTCAACGAGCTGCGGCGCATCGGTATCCATCCCGACGTGCTCGTCTGCCGTTCGACGGAGCCGCTGCAGCGCGAGATCCGCGAGAAGATCGCGCTCTTTGCCGACGTCGACGTCGACGCCGTGATCACGAACCCGGATGTCTCCGACGTCTACCTCGTGCCGCTTGCGCTGCAGGAGCAAGGCCTCGACGAGCTCGTCTGCCGCAAGCTCGGCATCGAGGCGCCGCCCGCGGAGCTCAGCGAGTGGCTGCGGCTGACCGAGCGGATCAACGAGCGGAAGGAGTCGGTCGAGATCGCGCTCGTCGGCAAGTACGTCCAGCTGCACGACGCCTACCTCTCGGTGCACGAGGCGCTCAAGCACGCCGGGATCCACAACGGCTGCCGCGTCCATGTGCGCTGGGTCGACGCCGAGCATAAGACGCTCGAGGAGACGAGGGCGGAGCTGGCCCAGGCCGACGGAGTGCTGGTGCCGGGTGGGTTCGGCTCACGCGGCTGGGAGGGGAAGATCCTGGCCTGCCGCGTCGCGCGCGAGGACGAGATCCCGTATCTCGGGATCTGCCTCGGCATGCACGTCGCCGTCTCGGAGTACGCGCGGCACGTCTGCGGCCTCGAGGGCGCGAACTCGACGGAGATGGATCCAGAGACGCCGTTTGCGGTGATCGACCTGCTTCCCGAGCAGAAGGAGGTCGAGGATCTCGGTGGGACGATGCGCCTCGGCGCACAGGCGGTCGAGCTCGCCGAAGGCACCCGCACACGCGAGGTCTACAGCGACGAACCGGTGATCTCCGAGCGCCACCGGCATCGGTACGAGGTCAACAATGCGTTTCGCCAGCAGCTCGTCGCCGGCGGCCTCGTGATCAGCGGCACATTCCAGGAGGGCCGTCTCGTCGAGATCGTCGAGCTGCCCGACCATCCCTGGTTCGTCGCGTCGCAGTTCCACCCGGAGTTCAAGTCGCGCCCGACGCGGCCGGCACCGCTGTTCCGCGAGTTCGTCGCCGCGGCGCTCGATCGCGCCCGCGAGCGAGCCGGTGTCGACGTCGAAGTCGCTGCTCGGCCGGCCTAGACGGCTGCGCCGACCGAGACGTAGACCGACATCCCTGCCACGACGGTTGCGCCGGCGACGTACTTGAACTCGACCGTCGATCCGTCCTTGCGGGTCAGTGCAGAGGTTCCGATGCGGGTGCCCGCCTCGCGCAGCTCGGACCACTCGGCGGGGGCCTCCTCGTACCGGGCGACGTCGGAGGCACTGAGCGCGAGCAGCTCCTCCCGCGTGTAGCCGAGGAGGCTGCAGGCGGCTGGATTGACGGCCACGTACTTGCCGTCCTCGTCCGCCACGAAGACGGCTGCCGGGCCATTCTCGATCGCCTCGCCCAGGAGCGGAGCCTGGATCAACGGTTCGGAGACGCCCATCACGGAGCAAGTTGAGCAGCTTTCCGGCAAGGTTGCAAGGAGGATTTACCTCTTTCTCACGCGGGCCGGTTGCCCCTATAGCTGCGCTCGCCCCGAGCCGATGAGGAAGGGATGGAGCCGACGTACGACAGCACGAAGCACCCGCCGGAGGCCGGTCTGGTCTCGCGCGACGTGACCGAGCGCGCCGAGCGCGAACGCGAGCTGCGCGAACTGAAGGGAGAGCTCGAGTCGGCATTCGAGCACGCCGCGATCGCGAAGGCGATCGTCGGCCTCGACGGGAGCTGGCTCAAGGTGAATCGCGCGCTGTGCGATCTGACCGGCTACTCGCAGGAGGAGCTGCTCGCGATCAGCTTCCAGGAGATCACCCATCCCGACGATCTCGACGCCGACCTCGCCCATCTGGAGCGACTGGTCGCCGGCGAGATCGAGTCCTATCGGATGGAGAAGCGCTACCTCCGTCGCGACGGGAGTGTCGTCCCCGTCCTTTTGAGCGTCAGCGCCCTTCGTGGCGACGACGGGCGGCCGCTGCGTTTCATCTCCCAGATTCAGGACTGGACGAATGAGATCCAGCGACGCG
This sequence comes from Gaiellales bacterium, assembly GCA_038216085.1. Taxonomy (GTDB): domain Bacteria; phylum Actinomycetota; class Thermoleophilia; order Gaiellales; family Gaiellaceae; genus PALSA-600. Next base: position 7,850 of record JBBQQI010000038.1, read on the forward strand.
AGCTCGAGCGGGAGCTGTTCGAGCGACGGCGGCTCGATTCGCTCGGAACGCTGGCCGGCGGCGTCGCGCACGACTTCAACAACCTTCTACAGGGAATCCTCGGGCACACCGCGCTTGCGGTGGCGGCACTGCCGGAAGGCTCGCCCGCGCTCGCGCGGCTGGAAAGCGTCGAGCTGGCCGCCACGCGCGCGGCCGAGCTGACGGCGCAGATGCTCGCCTACTCGGGCCAGCGTGGGCTCGAGCTCGGCGGCGTCGACGTCTCGACGATCGCGCGGGACGCGTTCGCGCTGCTCCCGCCGGCGCTCTCGGTGGACGCCGACGTCACGTGGCGTCTTGCCGACGGCCCACTCCTCGTACGCGGCGATGCGGCTCAGCTCGAGCGTGTTCCGGTCAACCTCCTCGCCAATGCGATCGAGGCCGGCGGGAAGCTCGTCGTCTCGACAGGGGCGGAGGAGGGCGGCGTCTACCTCGAGGTGGCCGACGACGGCGAAGGGATGGACGCCGACGTCCAGGCCCGGATGTTCGAGCCCTTCTTCACGACACGCTTCCCGGGCCGGGGCCTCGGTCTCGCCGCGGTCGAGGGGGTCGTTCGGAGCCACGGCGGCGAGATCCTGGTCGACAGCGCACCCGGGCGAGGCACGACTGTTCGCCTGCTCCTGCCCGCCGCGTAGGATCACCCTCCGGTGCCGCCGGACGTCCTCGATCTGTTCACCGAGCTCGCCGCGGTGCCAAGCCCGCCTGGTGAGGAGCGCGCGGTCGCGGATCGCGTCAGCCGGTACCTCACCGATTGCGGTCTCGGCGTCGACGAGGACGCGACCGGTCCGGAGACGGGCTCGGAGATCGGCAACCTCTACTCGCGGCTCGAGCCTACGGCGGAAGGGGAGCCGCTGTTTTTCTGCGCCCACCTCGACACCGTGCCGCCGACCGCAGCGATCGAGCCCGTCGTCGTCGACGGCGTCGTCCGGAACGCGGCCGGCACGATTCTCGGCGCCGACAACAAGGCCGCCGTCGCGGCGATGCTCGAGGCAACGCGGCGCATCGTCGCCGAGAACACGCCGCAGGCCGGGATCGAGCTGCTCTTCACCTCCAAAGAAGAGGTCGGCCTCGTCGGCGCACACGCGTTCGACCACACACGGCTGCGCGCGCGCCTTGGCTACGTCTACGACCAGGCTGCCCCGATCGGCACGGTGATCCTCGGGGCGCCGTACTCGCAGTCGCTCGAGGTCACCTTCCACGGCCGTGCTGCCCATTCCGGCATGCACCCGGAGGAGGGACGCTCTGCGATTGCCGCGGCCGCCCGGGCGATCGCGGAGCTTCGCCTGGGCCGGGTCGACGACGACTCAACGGCGAACGTCGGGACGATCACGGGCGGCACCGCGACGAACATCGTCCCGGAGTGGTGCACGTTCATCGCCGAGGCGCGCTCACAGGACGAACGGAAGCTCGCCGAGCTCGTCCAGGAGATGCAAGATGCGATCACGTTCGCTGCGGTCGTCGCGGAGTGCGACGTCGAGACGAAGACGAGAAAGAGCTACCGCGGCTACCGCTTCGGGCGCTCCGACGACGCCGTCGTGCTGGCAGTCGATGCGCTCGAGCGCTGTGGCTTCACGGTGAACTACGAGCTCTCGGGCGGCGCGGCCGACGCGAACGTCTTCAACGAGCGCGGCCTCCAGTGCGTCAACCTCGCCAACGGCATGACGAACATCCACACGCCCGACGAGCTGATCACGGTCGCTGATCTCGAATCGATGGTCGAGGTCACCCTCGCCCTCGTCCACGCCGCGATGGACTGTAGGCTTCCGGCCGCATGAGGATCGGAGTCGCGAAGGAGATCAAGGGGGACGAATACCGCGTCGCGCTGACGCCGGCCGGGGCTCTCGAGTTGATCAACCACGGCCACGACGTCGCGGTCGAGACGGGCGCCGGTGTCGGCAGTGCGTTTTCCGACGAGGCGTACGCACGGGTGGGCGCGAAGCTGACGTCGGTCGACGACGTGTGGGGCTCGTCCGACCTGCTGTTGAAGGTCAAGGAGCCGATCCCGTCCGAGTATGGACGGCTACGCGAGAACCTGATTCTCTTCACCTACCTGCACATCGCAGCCGACGAGCCGCTCACTCGCGCGCTGCTCGACTCCGGGATCACGGGCGTCGCCTACGAGACGGTCGAGGTCGGCCGCTCGCTGCCGCTCCTCGCGCCGATGTCGGAGGTTGCCGGGAGGCTTGCCGCGCAGGCGGGCGCCTACTTCCTCGAGAAGCCGCTCGGCGGGCGTGGCCTCCTGCTCGGCGGCGTGCCGGGCGTTGCTCCCGGCTCCGTCGTGATCGTCGGCGGCGGGGTCGTCGGCTATAACGCCGCGGTGATCGCGCTCGGCCTCGGCGCGCAGGTGACGATCCTCGAGCGCTCGATCGACCGGATGCGCTACCTGGAAGAGATCTTCTCCGGTCGCCTGACCCTCTTGATGAGCTCGAGCCTCCAGGTCAGCGCGTCGGTCGCTGACGCAGACCTTGTGATCGGTGCCGTGCTGATCCCGGGAGCAGTCGCGCCGAAGCTCGTGACCCGCGAGATGATCGCGAGCATGAAGGAGGGCGCTGTCGTCGTCGACGTTGCGATCGACCAGGGCGGCTGCTTCGAGACATCGCACGCCACGACCCATGCCGATCCCGTGTATGTCGTCGACGGCGTCACGCATTACTGCGTGGCGAACATGCCGGGCGCAGTTCCCGTCACCTCGACGCGAGCGCTGACGAACGCAACGCTTCCCTACGTCGAGGCGATCGCGAACAGCGGGCTGCGCGAGGCCGTTGCCAACGATCCGGCGCTTGCCAAGGGCGTCAACACGATCGACGGCAAGCTGACGTACGAGGCCGTGGCCGAGGCGCACGGGCTCGACTACACACCGCTCGCGGACGTTCTGCCGCTCTTGCCGGTCTAGCGATCTCCGACCGGCGCGGCTACTTCTTCGGGGAGGGGCTGACGCGGATCACGAGCCACGTGACACCTGCTGCGAGCGTGATCACGCAGGCGATGAAGACGACGATTCCGATCAATCCGAGCACGTTGGCCACGGACGTACAATAGCCGCGTGCCTCGCGCTTGCGTCATCGTGCTTGACGCCGTCGGCGCAGGCGAATTGCCGGACGCCGCCGAGTTCGGGGATGAGGGATCGAACACCCTCGCGAACGTCGCCCGCGCCGTCGGTGGTCTCGACCTGTCGACGCTGGAGGCACTCGGCTTCGGCAACATCGAGCAGCTCGAGGGCTGCGCCCCCCAACCGGGCGCCCAGGCCGTGGCGGGCCGTCTGCTCGAGCGCTCGAAGGGCAAGGACACGACGACCGGCCACTGGGAGTTGATGGGGATCGTGACGCCGACCGCGATGCCGACGTACCCGTACGGCTTCCCCGACGACGTGATCGACCCGTTCATGAACCGGACGGGCCGTGGTGTGATCGGCAACAAGCCCGCGAGCGGGACGGAGATCATCCAGGAGCTCGGCGAGGAGCACCAGCGCACCGGCAAGTGGATCGTCTACACGAGCGCCGACTCGGTCTTCCAGATCGCGGCGCACGAGGAGACGGTTCCGCTCGAGGAGCTCTACGACGCGTGCCGCGTTGCGCGGGAGATCCTCGCGGGCAAGCACGCGGTCGGGCGCGTGATCGCGCGTCCGTTCAACGGTGAACCCGGTAGCTACGAGCGCACCACCAACCGTCACGATTTCTCGCTCGAGCCCCGCCGACCGAATTACCTCTCGCTGATTCGCGAGGCGGGGCACAAGGTCTACGGCGTGGGGAAGATCGGCGACATCTTCGCCCATCAGGACATCGACGAGGAGTTCTCGACGAAGTCAAATGTCGAAGGGATCCAGAAGACCGAGGAGCTGTTGCGGACGATCGACGACGGCTTCGTCTTCACGAACCTCGTCGAGACGGATTCCCTCTGGGGCCATCGCAACGACCCGGTCAACTTCCATCGCTGCCTGCAGGACTTCGACCGCCGGCTGCCGGACATCCTGGACGCGCTGCGCCCGAACGACCTGTTGATTCTCACCTCGGATCACGGCTGCGACCCGACGACGCCCTCGACCGATCATTCGCGGGAGCACGCGTTGCTGCTCGCCTACGTCGAGGGCCGCAACGCCGCCGGGCGGGTGCTCGAAGACGGCGAGTTCAGCGACGTCGGCGCAACGGTCAATGCGTGGCTCGGGGGCAAGCCGCCACGGCGCGGCATTCCCGGCACCCCCATCGTCGAGCCATGACGCCGCTGCAGGATCCCGAGGACGTGCAGCAGCAGTACGCGACGGACCGCAACCTGAGTGCGCGGCAAGGGCTCTACGAGGAAGTGGACGGCGCCCGCGTGCAGGACGTCCTCTGGGACGCACTCTCCAGGCACGCCGGCCCTGGCTCCGAGGTCCTGGAGGTCGGAGGCGGGCAAGGAACGCTGGCGCAGCGGATGCAGAACGAGCTCGGAGCGACGGTCTCGTTCCTGGACGTGTCGGCCGGCATGGTCGAGCTCGCCCGCGGCCGGGGGCTCCAGGCGTGGGTCGGTGATGTGCAGGAGCTGCCGTTCGCGGACGCGTCCTTCGATCTCGCCGTGGCGGCCTGGATGCTCTATCACGTCCCTGACATCGACCGTGGCATCTCCGAGCTCGCACGCGTTCTTCGGCCCGGCGGATCGCTCGTCGCCGTCACGAACTCCGTGGAGCATCTGGGTGAGTTCCGGCGGCTGATCGGCTACCCGGCTGAGCACCTGGAGGCGTTCAGCCGCGAGAACGGTTCCGCCTTTCTCGCGCCACACTTCTCGCAACTCGAGCGGCGCGATGTCGACGCGCGCCTGATGATTCGCGACCGCCAGAAGCTGGTCGCCTACCAGCAGTCGATGTCGGTGCCGGCGAACCCGGTTCCCGACGATGTGCCGCTGCCGTTCGTCATCCACACTCGTTCCTGCGTCTTCGTTGCGGCGCGGTGATCCGCCCGGCCGAGCTCATCCAGCGCAAGCGCGACGGCGGGGAGCTGTCGGCCGCCGAGATCGGCGAGCTCGTGATCGGCTACACGCGCGGCGAGGTGCCCGACTACCAGATGGCCGCGTTCTGCATGGCTGTGTTCTTTCGCGGCCTCTCCTCGGCCGAGACGTTCGCGCTCACGGACGCGATGATCAGGAGCGGCGAGACGATCGACCTCGGTGCGGCACTCGGACGCAAGGTCGTCGACAAGCACTCGACGGGTGGCGTGGGGGACAAGACCTCGCTCGCCGTCGGGCCGATCGTCGCCGCGTGCGGTGTGCCGCTCGGGAAGATGAGCGGACGAGGCCTCGGGCACACCGGCGGGACGCTCGACAAGCTCGAGTCGATTCCCGGCTACCGCACCGAGCTGACGCTCGACGAATTCGTCAACCAGGTGCGCGACGTCGGGCTCGCGATCATCGGTCAGACCGGCGACCTCGTTCCCGCCGACAAGCTGCTCTACGGGTTGCGCGACGTGACCGCGACCGTTGACCAGCTCTCGCTGATCGCGGCGTCGATCATGTCGAAGAAGCTCGCCGCCGGCGCTCAGGCGATCGTGCTCGACGTGAAAGTCGGCGACGGCGCGTTCATGAAGACGCTCGACGACGCGCGCCGCCTCGCCGAGACGATGCTCGCGCTCGGGCAGGACGCCGGCCGCGAGGTTGTGTGCCTGCTGACCGACATGGAGCAGCCGCTCGGCGCAGCCGTCGGCAACGCGCTCGAGGTGTGCGAGGCGCGCGACACCGTTCGAGGTCGCGGCCCGGCCGACTTCACCGAGCTCGTGCTCGATGCCTGCGCGAAGCTGCTCGCGCTCTCCGATCTCGGGATCGACGAGGCCGAAGGGATGAGGCGCGCGCAGGCAGCCGTCGCCGACGGGTCCGCAGATTCGGCGTGGTGCCGCTGGATCGAGGCGCAGGGTGGTACGACCGACGAGTCGGCTCTCCCGGTCGCGCCGACCGTCCGCCAGGTGACCGCGGTCGGAGCCGGGTACGTGCGCTCGCTCGGCGCGATCCGTGTTGGCAACGCCGCGCTGCACCTCGGTGCGGGCCGGCGCACCAAGGAGGACGACATCGACCACGCCGTGGGGGTTGTCGTGCATGCGAAGCGGGGCGACACGGTCGAGCCGGGTCAGCTGCTCGCCGACGTGCACGCGCGCACCGAGACTGCGGCCGAGGAAGCCGTCCGCGAGGTGTTCGCTGCCTACGAGCTCGCGCCGGAACCACCCGAGGCGCGGCCGGTCGTCCTCGAGGTCGTCAGCTAACCGCGCGAACCGCACTTTTCGCCATGTCGTTTTGAGACCTGTAGGGGTCTCAGACGCCGGTCGCGCCTCGCTACCGTGGCCTGGTGCCCGAGCTGCCTGAGGTCGAGACGGTCCGTCGCCGGCTCGCGCCCGTTCTGGAGGGGCGCCGCTTCGTCGAGGTCGAGATCTCCGATCCGAGGCTCACCCGTCCGCACGACCCCGACGAGACCGCGCGTGAGCTGGTGGGCGAGCGGGTCGTCGAGGTCGACCGTCGCGGCAAGTATTTGATTGTTCGGTTCGAGTCTGGGCGCGCTCTGCTGATCCACCTTCGGATGACGGGTGCCGTGTTGACCGGCGCCGCCGCCGAGCACGAGGCTCACCGGCGGGCCGTTGTCAAGCTAGACGACGGGTCGGACGTTGCCTACCGTGACGTCCGCCGCTTCGGCACTTGGCTGCTGCTCGAGCCGGCCGACGTCGAGCCCTACATCGCCGCGCGCGTCGGCCGGGAGCCCCTCGACGCCGCCTACCGAGCGAGCCACCTCGCCGCGCAGCTCAAGTCGCGCCGCGCGCCGATCAAGGCCGCGCTGCTCGACCAGCGCACGGTCGCAGGAGTCGGGAACATCTATGCGGACGAGGCGCTCTGGCGCGCCCAGGTCCATCCGCTGACGCCGGCAAACGAGCTCGGAGCGGCCGAGGTGAAGGCCGTGCACAAAGGCGTGCGCCAGGCGCTTGCCGCAGGCGTCCGACGGCAGGGCTCGACCCTGCGCGACTACAGGCTCCCGGACGGCACGAGCGGCACGGCCCAGGACCGTTTCAAGGCCTACGGCCGGGCAGGGCAGCCGTGCGAACGGTGCGGAACGCCGATCGACAAGATCCGCGTCGCCGGACGCGGCACCTGGTACTGCCCGAGCTGTCAGCGACCGCAGGGCTACGCGGCGCGCAGCTTGGCGAGCCGGCCCGCGCGCTCTAGGCGCGAAAGCTCGGTGTAGCCGCCGATCGGGTGGCCGTCGATCAGGATCTGCGGCACGGTCCAGCCGCCCGTCAGATCCTGCAGCCTCGCCCGAAACGCCGGGTCGTCGTCGAGGTTTATCTCCTCATAGGCGAGCCCCAGCGTTTCCAGCAGAGCCTTGGCGCGGACGCAGTAGCCACACCAGGTCGTCGTATACATCTGAATTCGCTCCATCACAACTTACAACGCAGAAATGGAGGCGGAGATTCCCCGTGCCCGTCTCTACACTGGCCAAAGTGGCCGGGCGGAGGCGTACCTACAAGACCGAGGCGATCGTCCTGCGGTCGATCCGGTTCTCCGAGGCCGACCGGATCCTCCACCTTTATACGGCCGACCGCGGCCGGATCGGCGCGATCGCGAAGGGCGTCCGCAAGACGACGTCGCGCTTCGGCGGGCGGCTTGAACCGCTCTCACACGTCGAGTTGATGCTGCACGAGGGTGGAGGCGAGTTGCAGACGATCACCGGTGTCGACCTCCTTCGCTCCCACCACGAGGTGCGAGAGAACGGCTACCGCCTGAACGTCGGGCTGATCGCCGCGGAGGCGATGCTGCGGCTCTTCGGCGAGCCGGAGGCGAACGAGCGGGCGTTCGGCGCGCTCGCGCGCTTCCTCGACCTGCTCGACGACGCACCCGTCGCTGATGCGCGACACGCGCTCGATCCACTTGCCCTGTCGTTCCAGCTGAAGCTGCTCTGGCTCGCCGGCTACCTCCCGCACCTGACGAGCTGCGTGGAGTGCGGCTCGAACGCCGAGCTCATCGGCTTCTCGGCCCGCGCGGGCGGGGCGGTGTGCGGCGAGCACGCGCGGGATGCGCTGCGACTCTCGCCCGAAGGGCTTGCCGCTGTCGAGCAGATGCTCTCGACGCCGCTTGCCGACGCGGTGGGCGCGCCGTTTGCAGATCGTGCGCTGCGCGACGCGCTTGCGGTTGTCATGTCGTCCTACGAGGAGCACGGCGGCTTCCGGCTACGCACACTCTCGGCATGATCCGCGAGCTCGATGACGGACTCGAGCTCGACGACGCGAAGGAGCGGACCGACCTCGACGAGGTGCATCGCTTTCTCTCGGAGGAGGCCTACTGGGCGAAGGGTCGACCGCGCGAGACCCAGGAGCGGCTCGTGCGCGAGGCATCCCGCGTCGTCGGCCTCTACCTCGACGGACGGCAGGTCGGCTTCTGTCGCGCGTTCACCGACGCGCTCTCGGTCGCCTACCTCGCGGACGTCTACGTGCTCCCGGAGCTGCGCGGCCGCGGGCTGGGGGAGGAGCTCGTGCGCGAGATGATCGACAACGGCCCCTATGCCAACGTCAAGTGGCTTCTTCACACCTCCGACGCGCACCCGCTCTATCGCAAGTTCGGGTTCGAGGAGCCGAGTTACAAGGTGCTGGAGAGGCGTTCGACGAGAAACGAGAGCGACAGCGGGTAGCGCCACGTAAGACCGCGGTGTGTGCCGGAGAAGAGCTCGAAGTGAACGTTCTCGGCCGGCGTCTCGGCGGCAACGACCTCCCGGTAGAACGCCATCGCGCCGAGGTCGAGGTGGTACTCGTCGCCGCTTCCCGAGTCGATCCAGATCGCCCGCATGTTGCGCAGCGTCTCCGCGTGCCCGGGCTCGCGCGCGAGCATCACCGGGTCCCAGCGGAGCCAGCGCTCCCAGATCGCGGGGATGCGCTCGCCGGTCTCGATGTCGAACGGGATGTCGACCGAACCGCCCTCGTTCGAGGAGTAGGCGGCGCACATCGCGTAGGTGTTGACGAGCAGCTCGTCGTGCGGCGAGGAGAGCACCGGTCGCCCCGAGCGGAAGTCCTCCCAGAACGCGTCGAACGACCCGTCGTAGACCTCGCGCAGCGCGCGGGCTGCCGGCGCGAAGTCGCGGGCATAACAGACCTCGAAGAGCGCGTCCCCTGCGTGCGTCGCGAGCCCGCCGAACAGGTCGGGGCGAAGCAGCGGCGTGATCATCGAGCCGTAGCCACCGGACGACTTGCCCTGGATGCCCCGGTGGCGGGCATCGGTGAGCGTGGGGAAGTTCGCGTCGATGTACGGGACGAGCTCGTCGCACAGATACGTGTGGTAGTTCCCGATTCCCGGTGAGTCGATGAACTGCGAGCCGCCGACTGCGGTGAATGCGTCGACGAGGACGACGACGGCTTCGAGCCCGAGCGCGTCGATGCGATCCGGGTAGGACGGGCTCCACGGCTCGACGTTGAACCACGCGTCCGCGATGCCGGCCATCCCCTGGATCACGTAGACCGACGGGTAGCGCCGCGAGGTGTCCTCGGGCGCCCACACATGCAGCGAGCGCTCGTGAGGGTCGCCCAGCGGATTGTCGCGCAGCGCCTCGGACGTGAACGACAGCGCGCGCCAGCGGTCCGTACGATTGGCGGCCATGGCGGAACGAAGCTACCAGCAGATCATTCTCGCGCTCGAGGAGTACTGGGCCGCGCAGGGCTGCGTGCTGTTGACGCCGTATCACACCGAGGTCGCGGCGGGAACGATGAATCCTGCGACGTTCTTGCGCAGCCTGGGGCCGAAGCCGTGGAAGACCGCGTACCTCGAGCCTGTGCTCCGGCCGCTCGACGGACGCTACGGCGAGAACCCGATGCGCTTCCAGCACTACTTCCAGTACCAGGTGATCCTGAAGCCGCAGCCGGCGGACGTGCTCGACCTCTACCTCGAATCGCTGCGCGCGATCGGGCTCGACACGGGCAAGCACGACATCCGGTTTGTCGAAGATGACTGGGAGCAGCCGACCGTCGGCGCCTGGGGTCTCGGCTGGGAGGTCTGGTGCGACGGGATGGAGATCACTCAGTTCACGTACTTCCAGCAGCTGGGCGGCCTGGAGCTCGACCTGATTCCGGCCGAGATCACCTACGGGCTCGACCGCGTCGCGATGGTGGTGCAAGGCAAGCCGACCGTCTTCGACCTCGAGTGGGCGGACGGGATGACGTGGCGCGACGTGTACCAGGAGAACGAGCGGCAATGGTCGCACTACAACTTCGAGGAGGCGAGCGTCGAGATGCACGCGCGCCATTTCGACGACTACGAGGCCGAGTGCAACCGCCTCGTCGAGCGCGGCCTACCGCTGCCGGCCTACGACTTCGTGCTCAAGTGCTCGCACGCGTTCAACCTGCTCGACGCGCGCGGGGCAATCTCGGTCACCGAGCGCGCCGCATACATCGGACGGGTGCGGAACCTCGTGCGCGCGGTTGCCCAGCTGTACCTCGAGCAGCAACAGGCGGAGGAGGCTCATGCCGAAGCTGCTGTTTGAGATCGGCTGCGAGGAGCTGCCGGCCGCCGCGTGCATGGAGGCCGGTCTGCAACTGCCTGCTCTCTCGCGGGAGCATCTCGACACTGTCCCGGACGAGCTCTACATCGGGCCGCGACGTCTCGGCTTTCCGGCGACCGTCCCCGACCGCACCGAAGACGAGTGGGTCAAGGGACCGCCGGAGGCGTTGCGCGATAAGGCTGCCGCGGGGTTCGCGAAGCGCTACGGCGTGTCTGTCGACGACCTGACGCTGCGTGACGGCTTTCTCGGCGTCGAGATCCCCGGGCGTCCGATCGCGGAGGTTCTGCCGGAGCGCCTCGCGGCGATCGTGCGCGGGCTGCAGTTCGGGAAGTCGATGACGTGGGGCGCCGGGTTCCGGTTCGCGCGGCCCGTGCGCTGGCTCTGCGCGGTCCTCGACGGCGAGGCCGTTGAAGTCGCGCTCGCAGGCGTGCCGAGCGGCAACATGTCATACGGACACCGCACGACACACCCGCGGCCGGTTCGAGTGCCGTCGGCGGACGAGTACCTCAGCGTGCTCCGCGCGGCGGGCGTCGAGCCAGACCGCGCCGTGCGCTTCCAACAGATCGTCGCCGGCCTCGATGCGCTCGGCCCCTGGAAGGACCCGTCGGAGAAGCTCGACGAGGTCGTCTACCTCGTCGAGTCGCCGCGCGTGCAGGCGGGCACGTTCGACGAACGGTTTCTCGAGCTACCCGACCGCGTGATCGTGACGACGATGCAGTCGCACCAGCGCTACTTCCCGCTCGGTGGCAACCGGTTCGCGTTCGTCGCGAACGGGGGCGACCCTGACCTCGTGCAGGCGGGGAACGAGTTCGTGCTGAGCGGCCGGCTCGAGGATGCCGAGTTCACGTTCCGGCGCGACCTCGAAGTCGGGATCGAAGGGCTGGCGGCAAGGCTCGGGTCGATCACCTACATCGCGGGCGCGGGGTCGTTCGCCGAGAAGACCGACCGCCTTGTCTCGACGGTCAACCAGTTCACGACCGACGCGCACGCGCTCCGGGCCGCGACGCTGTCCAAGGCCGACCTGGCTGCCGAGCTCGTGCGCGAGTTTCCGGAGCTCCAGGGCTCCATCGGAGCCGAGTACGCGCGGCGTGCGAACGAGCCTGAGGAGGTCGCGAAGGCGATCGAGGAGCAGTACCTGCCCGACAGCGCCGGCGGCCCGTTGCCGGAGAGCGCTGCGGGTGCCGCACTGGCGGCCGCCGACAAGCTCGATCACCTGCGTACGGCGTTCGGTCTCGGCAAGCGACCGACGGGCTCGCGCGATCCGTTCGGCTTGCGGCGTGCGGCGATCGGACTCTGCAGGCTCGCGATCGAGGCGGATGTGACGGTGCTGCGTGTGTATCTCGGGCCTGCCCAGGAGTTCGTCGAGGAGCGGCTCGAGGGCGTCCTCGACGTGCCGGTCGAGTACGTCCGCGCCGCGCGCGCGTCGGCGGCGGCAGATCTCGGCGGCCTCGCCCGGCTGGCACAGGCGTTGTACGACTCGGAGCGCAGCGCGGAGTTCGCGGCGGTCTACGAGGCCTACGACCGCGCGAACCGGCTGGCCGGCAAGCGCACCGACGCCGCAGAGGCGCTGGACGACTCCGCGTTCGAGCACGACACGGAACGAGAGCTCGCAGCAGCCGTGTCGGCTCTGGAGCTCGACGTCGCTCAGTTCCCCGAGTCGCTGCGCAAGGCAGCGAGCATCGCGCCAATCGTCTCGCGGTTCTTCGACGACGTGATGGTGGTTGCCGACGACGACCGCGTCAGAGCAAACCGCGTACGACTGCTGCTCGACGTCCGCAACCGGCTCGGCGAGCTCGGCGACTTCTCACTGATCCCGCGCACGTAGCTGGCTGACGCAATCGCGAACGAGCTCGAGCGTCAGGCATCTGGCCCATGCGACGCGGCGCTCTCTGGTGCCAGCTAGCGGCAAGTGAGGATCGCGATCACGATCTCCTGGGAGAAGTGCCTTCGCGTTGTCCGTCCACTGGATCGCGTCGACATAAACCGGTAACTTCGCTGCGTGCCCGAGCTGAACGCAATCGGCATTGCGGTGTCCGACCTGCGGCGCTCGATGCAGTTTTACCGTCTGCTCGGTCTCGACCTCCCGGAGGATTCTCCAGAGAACCATGTCGAAGCAAAGATGGCGAACGGCACTCGGCTGATGTTCGACACTGAGGAAGTCATCCAGAGCTTCCTCCCCGGCTGGACACGCTTGGACGGCAACCAGGTCTCGCTCGCGTTCGAGTGCCCGAGCCCAACCGAGGTAGACGAGGTCTATGCGCGCGTCATCGCGGCCGGCTTCGAAGGCGAGAAGGAGCCGTGGGACGCGTTCTGGGGTCAACGCTACGCGCTGCTTGGCGATCCCGACGGCGTGCGGGTCAACCTCTACGCGGCGCTCACGTAAACCGAGAGAACGGCTGCACGGCCGTCCGTCGTCAGAGTGCATTGCCGAACCCTGGCCCAGGCCACTCGCCTTTCGGCTCAACCATGGTTCCACTACCTTGCGCCTGTGAACGTCGCCTTAGATGGGGTTCGCCGGATCGCGATCGCAGGCGCCATTCTCGGGGCGGCTCTTGGCGGCATCGTCGCGACAATCGTCGACCCCAAGAGTGGGCCGATATTCTGGGCGAGCATGGCCATTGGCGCCGTCACTGGCCCCGTAGTTCTGCTTGCGCTCTCAGTCGTCGTTGCACTCGCCCGGCTGCGTCTGCGGCGACGTGCGCTCGGTCGGAGCTAGATCGCTTCGCCACGCGTCGGGCGTCATTGGGGAACGCGGCCGGGCGAGGCTTCTGTTTCCCGTTCCAGTCCGAGGCGCGGAGGTCGTCCCAGCCGTATTGGTCGGCGATCGTGAGCAGGAGCTCGAAGGCCTCCGGGGTGGACTAACCGCCGCAGCCGCGCGAGCCGATGACGGACCGCATCAGATCGCCGCGGGCATCCTCACGAGCACGAACCAAGTCACGCGCGGCCTCCTCTTCCAACGTCGGGATCCGTACCGGGGTGATCTCACCGAGGCGAAGCAGCCTCGCGAGCCGCTCGGCATCACGCCGGTCGGTCTTGACCCGGTCGGCCGCCGCCCGGATCCGCGACGGCGCCGCGACAACACAGCTGATCCCAGCCGCGGCACACCCACGCGCAAGCCGGTACCCAGTCGGCCCCGCCTCGTACACAACCCGAACCGGCGCCGGCAACGTCTCCAACCACCCGACCGTCGCATCACACCCCGGCGGCAGCCGCAACGACCTCACCTCACCGCTCGTCGCATCGATCACGCCCGCGACCACCGACCGAGCATGCACATCCAATCCGACCCAGCTACCTTCGCCCATAACCGGCGCCTCCCGTAATAGCGGCTCTACCGCCGGGCCAATCCCGACGGCAACCCGCGACAACCTACGAGCGAGGCGCCGGGCACTCCATCCGGTCTGGCTCAGGCCGGGGCGTACTACTCTGAGCGACTATGGGGCAACCGTATGAGATCGAGGCGAGCAACTGGGTCTCCGCAGAGATCTGCGACGGCTGGCTGCCCGGCTAGAGGCGATAGCTCGATGAGCGTCCGGCTGTTCGTGCCAGCTTCGTTCGAGGTCCCACCGGGGCTCAGCGACGAGCTGTTTCTGCTCGAGCCGCTCGGTCCGCAACACAATGAGGCCGACTACGCCGCCTGGACGAGCTCGATCGAGCACATCCGCTCCACCCCGGGGTTTTTAGAGCGGAGCTGGCCGCACGAGATGG
>JBBQQI010000039.1:0-21878 GCA_038216085.1 Gaiellales bacterium
GTTCTGAAGGCAGGGGGCGTGTCGGTGAGTCGTCTCTCGGCTCCGAACACGACGACCGACTACTCGGCGTATGTGACGAAGGTGCCGAGCGATGCGGATGTCGTCTTCTTCCCGACGCAGAAGCCGGGCGACGCTCAGACGTTCGCCCAGCAGATGATCGAGCAGGGAAAGAAGGCGAAGGTCTTCGGTGGTGACGGCTCGAACGACGCCTCGGCATTCAAGGTGGCCGGGTCGTACGTCTCGAACTTCGCCCCGGACATCACCGGCTTCAAGGCCGACGCGTCGATCATCGCCGGCTGGAAGAAGGCCAACCCCGGCAAGTCGGTGGGCTCCTTCGGCCCGCCGAGCTACGGCGCGGTGCAGGTGGCACTGAACGCGATCCACCTCGCCTGCGTTGCGGGCCACGGTAAGGTCACCCGCCAGGCGGTGCTGCAGAACATCAAGAAGGTGAGGATCAAGAACTGGATCCTCGGTGGGAGCTTCAAGTTCTCCACCAAGACAAACGATCCGTTGAACGCAAAGTTCTACATCGTCCAGATCCAGTCGAACGGCACGAACAAGCTCGTCGGCTAGCCGGCGAGACGATCCGGACGAATCGTGGGGCGGTTCGGAAACGGGCCGCCCCCGATCGCTGTAGAAACCCTGCGTGGATCAGTTCCTTCAGCTCACCGTCGACGCTCTGACACAGGGCAGCGTCTACGCGCTGATCGCCCTCGGCTACACGCTCGTCTACGGCGTGCTGAAACTCTTGAACTTCGCCCACGGCGACGTGTTCATGGTCGGCTCGTTCATCGGCTTCGGCGTGCTGCAGCTGCTCGGCGGAACCGCAGACCCGATCGTGCCGGTGTGGCTCTTGCTCGTCCTGATGGTTGTCGCGGCGATGGCGGGCTGCGCGGTGCTGGGCGTCGTCATCGAGCGCTTCGCCTACCGGCCGCTGCGTGACGCACCGCGCATCGCCCCGCTGATCAGCGCGCTCGGCGTCTCGTTCTTCATCGCCAACTCGATGCAGTTGCTGTTCGGCGCGACCCCGCGCAACTACAACATCTTCGATCTCGCGAACGCCTCGCTCTACCTCAAGGGGTTCGACATCGGCAACGTGCACGTGGCGCTGCTCCGGATCATCACGATCGTCTCGGCCTTCGTCTTGATGGTGATGCTCTGGTTCCTCGTCAACCGGACGCGCACCGGCAAGGCGATGCGGGCGACGTCGTACGACCGCGAGGCGGCGGCGATGATGGGGATCGATATCGACAGGGTGATCGTCTTCACGTTCGTGCTCGGGTCGGCGCTCGCCGGCGCCGGCGGCGTTCTCCAGTCGATTCGAGTGCCGACGACGGTCGCAATCGGCTTCATCGTCGGTCTCAAGGGGTTCACCGCCGCGGTGATCGGCGGCATCGGCTCGATTCCGGGCGCTATGGCCGGTGGCCTCATCCTGGGCTTCGCCGAAGCGTTCTCACAGGGCTACATCTCGACGAAGTGGTCGGATCTGATCGTCTTCTCGATCCTGATCGCCTTCATGATCTTTCGCCCGCAGGGTCTCCTCGGGCGCGCCGACATCCGGAAGGTTTGAGCATGAGCGTAGGCTCGGCGGAGCGGAGAAATTGAGCGATTCGACACCTCACGGGATGCACGAAGGCCCGGTGGTCGGGCAGGACGAATGGGTCGCGCGCCACGCCGAGCGCCGCTTCATGCCTGCCGGACCGCTCGGGACGATCGAGGATCGCCTGCGGCAAGTTCCTTGGTGGGCGTGGCTGATCCTGTTCCTCGCGACGGCGTCGTTGCTGCCGGCCTTCGCGTACAGCGGATATGTGCGCTACGTCGCATTCAGCACGGTGCTCTACATGGTCCTCGCCCTCGGCTTGAACGTCGTCGTCGGGTGGGGCGGGCTGCTCGACCTCGGCTATGTCGCGTTCTACGGCATCGGTGCGTACTCCTACGCGATCCTCGATTCCGCCAAGTTCGGCATCCACCTGCCGGCACTCGTCTCGATCCCGTTGATCGTTGCGATCGGCGCGCTCGCGGGATTCCTGGTCGGCCTGCCGTCACGGCGGCTCACCGGCGACTACCTGGCGATCGTGACGCTGTTCTTCCTGCAGTTGTTCCAGACCCTGATGACGAACGGCGACAGTGTGCGCGGCCACAATCTGACCGGCGGGCCCAACGGCATCCTGCGCGTCGACCCCCTCCACGTCGCCGGTCACGACCTGGCCGTGCAGCACCAGGGGATCTTTGCCGTCTCGTACTTCTACGTCGCGCTCGGCTTCTTCGCCGTCGTCTTCGTGGCGCTCCGGTTGCTCAACCAATCCCGCACGGGGCGGGCGTGGCGCTCACAGCGCGAGGATCCGCTCGCGGCCGAGGCGATGGGCATGCCGGTCAATCGGCTGAAGCTCCTGAGCTTCTCGTTCGGAGCTGCGGTTGCAGCCTTCACCGGCTCGCTCTACGCCGCGCAAGCAGCGAGTGTCTTCCCGTTGACGTTCTACTTCGTCCTCCTGATCACGGTCTACACGATGGTCATTCTCGGCGGCTCCGGCAGCCAGGCGGGCGTCGTCGCGGGCGCGCTGATCGTCAGCCCGTTGCTCGAGCTTCTGCGCGATCCGGGCAAGTCGCGGGTCATCTTCTTCGCGGCGCTGATCGGGGGCCTGCTGCTGATGGCGCGCCGCTCGCGCACGATCGGCGTCGTCGCGCTTGCGACCCTCGCATTCGGTTTCGCGGTGCACGAGGCCCTCGGTGCTGTTGACAAGTCGTGGGTCGCAGGTCAGGGCCGCGTTGGCTTCGCCGGAGTCGTCGACCACTGGGTCGTTGCGCCGGCCCAGCTCGCCCGTTGGATCGCGCCGGCCTCGTACATCGGCCTGATAGCGGTCGTTCTGCTCGTCACCGTGGTGCGGCGTCGCCTACGGCTCGTCCTGCTCGTGCCGACGCTCTACCTCGCCGCGTTCGTCTGGGAGAACGTGATGCTGGCGAAGCCCGAGCCTGCCCGTTACATCGTGCTCGGGCTGATCCTGATCGGCCTGATGATTCTGCGTCCGAACGGCCTGCTCGGCGAACGCAGGGTTGAAATTGTCTAGCGTGGAGTTCGTATGACGACGCTCCTGGAGTTGAAGGGCGTCGGGCTCTCCTTCGGGGGCCTGAAGGTCGTCTCGGACCTCGACCTCCACGTCGAGGAGGGAGAGATCGTCAGCGTGATCGGGCCGAACGGCGCCGGCAAGACGACGCTCTTCAATCTGATCACGGGCATCTACCGCCCGGCCACCGGCGACATCTCACTCGACGGGCAGTCGATCGTCGGCTTGCAGCCCCACCAGATCAGCCGGCGGGGCGTCTCGCGCACGTTCCAGACGCTGCGCCTGTTCCTGAACATGTCGGTGAAGGAGAACGTGATGGCCGCCGCCTACGGGCACACGCATGCCGGTGTGTTCCGCTCGATTCTGCGCACGCCGGGCATGCGCCGGGAGGAGCGCGAGATCGAGGCGCTCGCAGAGCAGCGGCTCGCGTTCTTCGGCAAGCGGCTGATGGGGTACCGCTGGGACCAGCCCGCCTACTCGCTCTCCTACGCGAACCGGCGCCGCCTCGAGGTCGCACGCGCGACCGCGACGAATCCGCGCATCCTCTTGCTCGACGAGCCGGCCGCCGGCATGAACCCCGCGGAGACCCACGAGATCACCGAGCTGATCGGGCAATTGCGCACCGAGGGCGGCTTCACGATCCTCGTGATCGAGCACGACATGCACGTCGTCGAGGGGATCTCCGACCGCGTCGTCGCGCTCGACCACGGCGTCAAGATCGCCGAGGGCTCGTTCGAGTCGGTCGCGACGAACGCGAAGGTCGTCGAGGCCTACCTCGGCCTGCAGACGGCGGCGACGAAATGAACGAGAGCGCTCCGCTCTTGGAACTGGATGCCGTCGACACCTTCTACGGCCAGATCCACATCCTGCAGGCGCTCTCGATCAGCATCCGCGCGGGCGAGCTCGTCTGCCTGCTCGGCGGCAACGCATCGGGCAAGTCGACGACGCTGAAGACGATCCTCGGGATCGTGCGACCGCGGAACGGGGCTGTCCGCATCAACGGCGAGGACGTGACGAAGCGGCCGACGAGCTACCGCATCGGCCGAGGGCTCGCGATCGTGCCGGAGAACCGCCGTCTCTTCGCGCCGATGACGGTGCTCGAGAACCTCGAAATGGGCGCCTACCTCCGCGGCGGCCCCTCGAAGGAGGACTTCGATCGCGTCTACGACCTCTTCCCGCTGCTCAAGGACCGGCGCTCGCAGCTCGCCGGCACGCTCTCGGGCGGTGAGCAGCAGATGGTCGCGATGGGCCGAGCGCTGATGTCGCGGCCGAGGCTCCTGCTGATGGACGAGCCGTCGATGGGGCTCGCGCCGATCCTCGTCGAGCGCAACTTCGAGATCATCAAGCAGGTGCACGAGTCCGGCGTCGCGATGCTCGTCGTCGAGCAGAATGCAAACGTGTCACTCTCGATCGCCGACCGCGGCTACGTGCTCTCGACCGGCCGCCTCGTGCTCGAAGGCCCCGCCGAAGCCCTACGTGAGAACGAGGACCTCCGGAAGGCCTACCTTGGCCGTTAGCGTGCTCGCCTCCTGTCGTGACCGCTTCCCGATCTTCGAGCGGCTGACCTACATCAACTCGTGCTCGCAGGGCGCACTCTCGGACGCCGTGCGCGGGGCCTACGACGACTATCTGACGGGCTGGGACGAGCGCGGCGCGCCGTGGGACTACTGGGTCGAGCGCAGCGAGACGGCGCGGGCGACCTTTGCGCGGCTCGTCAACGCGGAGGCCGACGACGTCGCCGTGACGACGTCGCTCTCGGCGGGCGTCAGTTCGCTCGCAAGCGCAATCGGCTTCGAGGACCGCCGCAAGGTCGTGATCAGCGACTTCGAGTTCCCGACGATCGGGCAGATCTGGCATGCGCAGGAGCTGCGCGGCGCGCAGGTCGTGCATGTGCCCGCGGACGGATCCGAGATCCCGGTCGAGCGCTTCGTCGCCGCGATCGACGAGCAGACCGCTGTCGTCTCGATCGCGGCCGTCTGTTACCGGAACGGGTCGCGGCTGGAGGTCGAGGAGATTGCGAGGATCGCGCACGAGCGTGGGGCGCTCGTCGTGCTCGACGGCTACCAGGCGATCGGCACCTACCCGCTCGACGTGCAGGAGCTCGGCGTCGACGTGCTCGCCGCCGGCGTCCTCAAGTACCTGCTCGGCTCGGCCGGGCTCGGCTTCATGTGGTGCCGCCCCGGGCTCTCGGAACGGCTCCTACCGACGCAGACCGGCTGGTTCGCCGACCAGGACATCTTCGAAATGGATATCACCGACTACTCGCCATCGCCGACGGCTCGGCGGTTCCAGTCGGGCACGCCGCCGATCCCGTCGCTCTATGCCGGGATCGCCGGGATGGAGCTGATGCTGGAGATCGGGATCGCCGAGACGCGCGAGCACGTGACCGCGCTGAACGAGCGGCTGATCGCCGGCGTCGACGAGCTGGGCGGGACGCTGATGACGCCGAGGCACCCGGAGCGGCGCGGCGCCCTGGTCTGCATCGCCTCGACCGACGCCCCCGAGCTCGTGCGCCTGTTGGGGGAGGACGGAGTCGTCACCTCGGACCGGGACGGCAACCTCCGGATCTCCGCCCACGCCTACAACACCGAGGACGACATCGACGCCGTCCTCGCCTCGCTGACTCGGCACCGCTCGCTCCTCGCGTGAGGCCCGAGTCCCTCGAGCGCGACCAGCCGCGCCTTAAACGGACATGTCCCAGGGACAGTCCCCGGGACATGTCTGAACGGGACATGTGCGATCGGTACTTGCGCCGCGCAGGTCCGACATTTTATAAAACTCCCTGAGATGCTTCTTCGCGAGGTCGGATATGCAAGGCCGGAATCGCTTGGAGAAGCGATCGAGCTGCTCGTCGCAAACGACGGCGCGCGGCCCCTCGCCGGCGGCCAGACGCTCGTCAACGTCATGAAGGCGCGGGCCGGGTCCCCGGATGCGCTGATCGACCTGAGCAGGCTCGCCGAGCTGAAGGGGATCGAGCTCGGTGCCGACGGGACGCTGACGATCCGCGCGATGACGACTTACACGGAGCTCGTCGACTCGAGCGAGGCGCGTGCCCGCCCGATCCTCGGCGAGGTCTGCGCACAGATCGCCGACGTACAGGTGCGAAACCGCGGCACGATCGGCGGGAACATCTGCACCAACGACCCGACGAACCACCTGCCGCCGCTCCTCGTCGCGCTCGACGCACAGATGACGATCCGCGGCTCCGGCGGCGAACGCACCGTTTCCGCCACCGATTTCTTCCTCGGCGTCTATCTGACGGCTGCCGGCCCCGGTGAGCTGCTGACGACGATCACGATCCCGGCCGGACGCGGCGACGGCTTCGAGGCCGTGACACTCGGCGTCGAGGGCACGTGCATCGTCAGCGCGGCAGCGTCGATCAACGGGAGCGTCAAGGTGGCGCTCGGCTGCGTCGACGCGATCCCGGTGCTCCTCGAGCCCACCTCTGCCGACGAAGACGCCGTGCGCGCAGCCGTGCACGGTGCGAACCTGCAGCCGCCGGCCGACGTGCACGCGTCGAGCGAGTACCGCACGCACCTCGCCGAGGTGCTTGCCGTGCGCGCTGTGGCGACCGCCTCCAAGAAGACGAAAGGCTGACCCCAGTGGACGCAAGCGCTCCGGCGATTTCGACGTCACGCACGATCACCGTCACGATCAACGGCACGACCTACGAGCGCGAGGTCGAGGCGCGCAAGCTGCTGATCCACTTCATCCGCGACGACATCGACCTGACCGGAAGCCACATTGGTTGCGACACGGGCAACTGCGGCGCCTGCTCTGTGATCCTCGACGGCACGCTCGTCAAGAGCTGCATGCTGCTGGCGGTGCAGGCGGACGGCTCGTCGATCGAGACGGTCGAGGGGCTCGCAGACGGTGACGAGCTCTCGAAGCTGCAGCAGGCGTTCAGCGCACGGCACGCGCTGCAGTGCGGCTACTGCACGCCGGGGATGCTGATGAGCGCGACCGCGCTCCTCCGCTCGAACCCGGCCCCGAGCGAGAACGAGATCAAGAAGGGGCTGCAGGGCAACATCTGCCGCTGTACCGGCTACTGGAACATCTTCGAGGCCGTCAAGGAGGCGTCTGGACAGTGACGACGACGACGATTGCGCCGGAACAGGTCGAGATCGAGGCACCCGCCGAGACGTGGAAGGGCCAGAACGTCCCGCGCAAGGAGGACAAGCGCCTCGTCCAGGGCCTGGGTGTGTTCGTCGACGACATCAAGCGGCACGGCATGGGCTTCATCCACTTCGTTCGTTCTCCCTACGCCCATGCGCACATCACCTCGCTCGACGTCTCGAAGGCCGAGGCGGCGCCCGGCGTCTACGGGACGCTGACCGGCGAGGAGGTCGCGTCGCTGACCGACCCGTTCTTCCAGATCTCCTCCGTTCCCGGCGGCAACATCAAGGACTTCGCGCTGGCGGTCGGCAAGGTGCGCTACGTCGGCGAGGCGATCGTCGCCGTCGTCGCGGAGACACGTGAGCTCGCGCGCGACGCGTCCGAGCTCGTCGAGATCGAGTACGAGCCAATCGCGCCGATCACGGACGCGCGCCATGCGCTTGCGGACGACGCGGCGACGATTCATGAGGACGCCGGCGGCAACCTGATGTGGGAGGGCACCTACGAGTGGGGCGACCTCGACGCCGCGTTCGGCGAGGCCGACAAGATCGTCAAGATCGACGAGCTCCACTTCCATCGCTTCAACTCGACGCCGCTCGAGACCAACGGCGCGCTCGTCGAGTACAACCGCGGCACGGGGCAGTGGACGATCCACACCAACAACCAGTTCCCGGGTTTCGCCGCGATCATGATGGGGCCCGCAATGCGGACGGGGCTCGACAAGCTCAGGTTCGTCACGCAGGACATCGGCGGCGGCTTCGGCAACAAGATCACGTCGCACCCGCAGCTCGTCGCCTGCTGTCTGCTCGCCCGCAAGCTCGGCCGACCGGTCCAGTGGACCGAATGGCGCACCGACTTCCACTCGTCGATGTCGCACGGCAACGAGCGCTGGTTCCAGGACACCGAGGTCGCGGTGCGCAACGACGGCACGCTGCTCGGCTTCCGCACGAAGGCGCTCGACGACGCGGGCGCCTGGCTGCGCTACGAGCCGCTCGGCGGCGTCATCTGGGCCCAGGTGACGCCGGGGATGTACCGCTGGCGGCATATCCGGCTCGAGTTCACGCAGGTCGCGACGAACAAGGCGCCCGTTTCGCCGAACCGCGGCTACTCCCGCATGCAGCACCTATGGTTCACCGAACGCGTGATCGACATCGTCGCGCAGGAGCTCGGCCTCGATCCCGTCGAGGTGCGTAAGCGCAACTACATCCGCACCGAGGACATGCCCTACGAGACGCCGAACGGCTGCGTCTACGACTCGGGCGACTACGCCAAGATGCTCGACATCGGTCTCGACCTGATCGGCTGGGACAAGCGCAAGGAGCGGCGGGCCGACGCGGCCGCGCGCGGGAAGCTGCTCGGGGTCGGCATCGGCTCGACGCTCGATTCCGGCACGAACAACTTCGGCCAGTCGCGCATGATCAATCCGGAGCTGCAGTTCTCGGGCAACAACGAGGTCGCGACCGTCAAGCTGGACATCTTCGGCGAGATCGTCGTCACGCTCGGCACGACGCCGCAGGGTCAGGGGCACGAGACGACGGCGGCGCAGGTCGTCGCCGACATCCTGCAGTGCTCGGTCGACGACGTGCACGTGCGCGCCGGGCACGACTCTTACTGGAACTCGCACGCGGGTTTCTCCGGCACGTACGCGTCGCAGTTCGCGGTCACGGGCCTCAGCGCCGTCAAGGGCGCCACCGACATGCTCGCGGCCGAGATCAAGAAGCTCGCCTCGGCGGTCTTCGGCGGAGTCCCCGAGGAGGCGCTCGAGCTGGCGGAGGGCAGCGTGCGCATCAAGGACAACCCGGACGCTGCGCTGCCGTTCATGGCGTGCGGCGCGATCATCAACGCGAACAACGCCGGGCTGCCCGAGGATCTCGGCGTCACGCTCAACTGCCGCTACGTCTACCGCCCGCCGTTCGAGGTGCCCGACATCGAGAAGAAGTTCGGCAACCTGACGCTCACCTACGCGGCGCAGGTGCACGTCGCGATGATCGAGATCGATCCCGAGACGGGCTACTACGACATCGTCGACTACGCAGCCGTCGACGACTGCGGCAAGCGCATCAATCCGCAGATCGTCGAGGGACAGGTGATGGGCGCGACCGCCCAGGCGCTCGGCGGCGTCATGCACGAGCAGTTCGTCTACGACGAGGACGGCAACCTGCTGACTCCGAACTTCTACGACTACCACGTTCCCCACGCGCTCGACATGCCGCCGCTGAAGACCGGCTTCGTCGAGAGCCCGTCGCCGTTCACAGCGCTCGGCACCAAGGGCATGGGGGAGGGCGGCGGCGCCGGCATCCATGCCGTCTGCGCCGCGGTACAGGACGCGCTGCGCGCGCACGGCGGCGCGATCGTCGTTGACAGCGCGAATCCGTACCACACGGTCTGGGAGATGCTCGAGCACCCCGAGCACACGAAACAGACGATTTCCGTGGTCGACGCGTGAACGTCGCCGGTGAGCGCACCTTCGCCGCACCGCGCCAGGCGGTCTGGGACGTGCTGAACGACCCGGCGTCGATGGCCCAGACGATGCCCGGTGTCGAGAGCTTCGACGTCCACGACGCGGAGCGCTGGACTGCGAACGTGAAGATCCCACTCGGGCTCGGCGGCTTGAAGATGAAGATCGACATGACGAAGACCGAGGAGCGCCCGCCCGAGTTCGCAAAGCTGAAGATCAAGGGCGCGGGCGTCGGAGCGATGCTGAACATGGAGACCTCGTTCACGCTCACGGACGCGCCCACCGGCGGCACGCTGATGGCGTGGTCGGCCGACGTCAAGCTCGCCGGCCCGGTCGGCTCGATGGGCCAGCGCGTGCTGCAGCCGATCGTCAACCAGCAGGTCTCGCACGTCCTCAACTCGCTCGACAAGCAGATCCAGGTCGCGGCTGCGAGCACCGACGGTTCGCAGCCGAGAGAGCAGGGTTAGAGCCCACACATGGCTGTTCCGTTCCGCGTCGGCGCGATGCAACTGACCATGGAGCCGCTCGACGAGATGCTCGCCTCGGCGCGCGCGATGGATGAGGCGGGCCTGGACACGATCTGGCTCGCAGAGGCCTATCCGTGGTGGCGCAAGCACGGCATGGAGGCGCGCGGCTCGACCGTCGTCTCGGCGCTGATGGCGCGTGAGACGAAGAACCTGACGATCGGCTGGGGGATCATCTCGCCGTTCACGCGGCATCCGGTGCAGGTCGCGATGGACGCGCGCGTCGTCCAGGAGGCAGCGGGACCGGGCCGGTTCATCATCGGCTTCGGGACGTCGAAGATCTTCCTCAACAACGCGAAGATGCAGACCAACAGGACGCTCGGCCCGATGCGTGACGCGGTCGAGATCGTGCGCGGCGTGCTCGGCGGCGAGGCGTTCTCCTACGACGGCGACACCTGGAGCGCGGACGTCCCCGCGTTACAGGACGGCGCGCACACACCGCGCGACGTGCCTCCCGTCTATGTCGCAGCCACGGCGCCGAAGATGCAAGCGCTCGCCGGTCAGATCGGCGACGGCTGCCTGACACCGTCGATCACAACCCCGGCGTTCGTCCGCTACACACGCGAGAACGTCGACGCAGACATCGACATCGGCTGCACCGTCGTCGCCTCGATCCACGCGACCGACCGCGCCAAGGGCCGCGACGGCGCGCGCGAGATCGCGGGTATGTACCTCGCGAACAAGGTGCAGAACATCCAGGGAAGCGCGGACACACTGCTCGACTTGGCCGGCCTGGAGCAGGATGAGATTCGCCCCGTCGCGGAGGCGATGGAGCAGGGCGGGCGGCTGGCCGCGAAGGAGCAGGTGACCGACGCGATCCTCGACAAGTGCAAGCCGATCGCCGGCACCCCCGAGGACTGCATCGCCGCGATCCAGGAGTACAAGGATGCAGGGTGCACGCACGTGATGCTCGAGCTCTGGGGCGAAGACCGGCTCGACCAGATCCGCCTCTTCGGCGAACAGGTCCTGCCGCACGTGCGCGGATGAGCGCTGCGCCGCAGGTCGACCGCGACCGGCTCGTCGCGACGGCGAGCTCGCTGATCGACGTCCACAGCGTCACCGGCGACGAGGAGCGGATGGCCGACCGCATGGTCGAGCTCTTCGAGGAGCTCGGGCTCCAGGTGCAGTGGCAGCAGGTAGAGGACGGCCGCGCGAACGCGCTCGGGACGTGGCCAGGCAGCGGCGGCGCCAAGTCGCTGATGTTCAACGGTCACATGGACACGTCGTACTCGGGACGTGAGCCGTGGCTGAAAAACGTGCCGGGTTTCCAGCCGCAGTCGTTCGTCCGCGACGAACGGCTCTACGGCCTGGGCATCTCGAACATGAAGGGCGCGCTCGCCTGTTATGTCGAGGCGGTGCGCGCGCTGCAGGACGCGGGTGTGCGGTTGCGCGGCGACGTGCTGATTGCCGCCGTCTGCGGCGAGATCGAGAAGACCCAATACGGCGACGCGCAGGGCGCCGAATACCGGGGCTACGCGGCCGGTACCCGCTACCTCGTCTCGCACGGCGGGGTCGCCGACATGTGCCTGCTCGGCGAGCCCACCGAGGGCAAAGTCGTGCTCGGGCACTTCGGCGCGCTCTGGCTGCGCATCCGCACGCACGGCAACTTCATCCACACCGCCTTCAGCGAGGGCAAGCGCGCGCAGAATTCGATCCTGCGCATGCACGAGGTGACAGCTGCGGTGCTCGATTGGATCCCGGCGTGGGAGGACGATCCGTCGAACGCGTACCGGGGCGCCAAGGCGATCGTCAACATCGGTGCGGTCGAGGGTGGCTTCGGCTGGCGGGTCTCGCGGACGCCGCACCACACCGACCTGTTCCTCGACGTGCGCGTCCCGCCGACCAAGCAGATGGGAGTGGCGCGGCGCGAGGTGCTCGACTTCGTGCGCTCGCTCGCCGAGCGGTTTCCCGACTACGGCATCGAAGGTGAGGTCTACGTCACCGCGCCGGGCAGTGAAATTGCTGAGACTCATGAGTTGGTGCAGGCGATCGACGCCTCACACGAGGAGGTCTTCGGCGAGCAGCCTGGCCGCGACGTGACGCGCTGGTTCAGCGACGCGTCCGCGCTGAGCCGCTACGGCGTGCCGACGGTCAACTACGGCACGTCGACCGGGCTGATGGATGTGACGCTTGGCGAGAACCTCGAGATCGACGGGCTCGTCAAGATGGCGCAGACCTATGCGCTCGTGGCGCAGAAGGTCTGCGGATGAAGCTCGTCACCTATGACGACGGGAAGGTCGGCCGGATCGACGGCGAGGAGATCGAGCGCCTCGACGTGCCGACGATGCGCGAGTATTTCGAGCGCGGCGCCGCCGACGACACCTCCGAGCGCACACCGCTCGCGGACGCGAAGCTGCGCGCGCCGATCATCCCGAAGAAGTTTTTCCACACGGCGGGCAACTTTCGCGAGCACGAGGAGGAGTCGAAGAACGTCGACTGGACGCACGCGATCGCGCCGTGGATCAACTTCTTCCAGAACGTCGATGCGATCGTCGGCCCCGACGAGCCGATCATCTACCCCGAGCACCTGACCGAGGAGCTCGACTACGAGCTCGAGCTCGCCGTCGTGCTGAAGAAGGCCGGCAAATGGTTCGCGCCGGAAGAGGCTGCCGACTACATCGGCGGCTACGTGATCTTCAACGACATCACGGCACGCGACATCCAGCGGGGCGAGATGCGCTCGGGCGTCTTCAGCTTCTGCAAGGCGATCGACACCTTCTGTCCGCTTGGGCCGTGGATCGTCACGCCGGACGAGGTCGGCGATCCGCACGACCTGAAGATGGAGCTGCGCGTGAACGGCGAGACGCGCCAGGAGTCGCACTCCGGGCGGATGAGCGTGACGATCCCCGAGATCCTCTCCAACTTCTCGGCGCTCGGCTATTCGGCGGGCGACGTCCTCTCGACCGGGACGGTCTCCGGTGTCGCGGGCTTCAAGTCTCCCGAGGAGCGCGCGCTCCTCTACCTCAAGCCCGGTGACGTGATCGAGGCGGAGATCGAGAAGATCGGCGTGCTGCGAAACCCCGTCATCTCCTGGCAGGATGGTCACGGAACCCCGGCCCTGCCGCGCATTCGCCCCTGGGGCGACGCCTGACGTGAGTTGGCAGCGCGACGACGCAAAGCTCGACCGCGTTCGCGCGCTGATGGCTGAGCAGGAGCTCGACGCGCTCGTCGTCCGCGCGCCCGACAACGTTCTCTATCTGACGAACTTCTGGGGCATGAAGGGCTACGACGCCTGCGTGTTCCCGCGTGACGGCGAGCCTGTGCTGCTGTGTCTGGAGGCGTCCGAGGAAGATGCCGCGCGCACCGCGTGGACCGGCGACGTGCGCTTCGTCCGCGGCTACGACCAGACCGATCCGCGCCCGGTGCCCGCGCGCACGCTCGAAGCGGCGCTCGCCGCGTCCGCCGAGCACGGAACGGTCGGCCTCGAGCTCTCGCTCGGCACGCAGGCCTCCGACCGGATGGTCGGCGAGCCGACGACGTTCACCAAGGGCTGGTTCGACGCCTGGCCGAACGCCGTCGACGCGATGGGAGTGCTGAACGCCGCGCGCGCGATCAAGACCGAGCAGGAGGTCGAGCGCATGCGGCTCGCGAACGAGATCGCCGCGGCTGCGATGATCCACGTGCAGGCGGTGCTGCGGCCCGGCATGAAGGAGAGCGAGGCGGCGGCGATCTGGCTCGGCTACGTGCACGGCGAGGGCACGGGCTGGCAGGGCAAGGTCGACCTCGCGCTCGGCTTCTCGCTCGTCTGGTCGGGCGTCGGCATCAAGACGTTCACGGCGACCGGCGACCTGCCCGTGCAGGATGACGCGCCGACACTGTTCGAGATCTGGGTCTGCGCAGACGGCTACTGGTGCGACCACACGAAGCTGCTCTGCCCCGGCGAGCTGCGCGCGGACTACCGCGAGCTCGAGGCGGGTTTGCTCGACGTCTATGCGCGGGCGATCGCCCACTGCCGCCCCCGCGCAAGCTTCGCCGAGCTCGACCGAACGGTGCGCGAGGGCATTGCGGCGATCGGCTATCCCGGTCAGCCGTCGCACCCGGTCTGCCACGGCGTCGGAGCGCGTGCACACGAGCCACCGTATGCCCACCAGGCAGGCGGCGGCGAGATCGCAGAGGGCATGGTGCTCGCGATCGAGCCCGGCTGTTACTGGGACGGCGGTGGGGGCTTGCGCGTCGAGGACAACTTCCTGATCACGAGCGAGGGCGCCGAGAAGCTCTCGCCTTTCCCGGACGGAGTGGTGCGCGCATGAACGATCAGATCTGGACCGGCTCGCTGAACGACAGGTACGCGATCCGCGGGCACGTCGGCCTGTACGACACGACGCTCCGCGACGGCGAGCAGACAGTCGGTGTCGTCCTAGACCCGGAGCAGAAGCTCGAGATCGCGAAGCTCCTCGACGAGCTCGGCGTCGACCGGATCGAGGCCGGCTTCCCGCGCGTCTCCGATGATGACTGGCGCGCCGTCGAGCTAATTGCAGCGGCGGGTCTTAACGCCGAGATCTGGGGCTTCTCGCGCGCCGTCCCGGCCGACCTCGAAGCCCTCGTCGAGCTCGGCGTCCGCTACTCGGTCGTCGAATCGCCGATCTCCGACCTGAAGCTCGACGCGATCGGCGTCTCACGCGAGACGATGCTCGAGCGGATCGCGAAGGCGATGCGCTTCGCGTCGGAGCACGACATCCATGTGGCGTTCTTCGGCGTCGACTCGACGCGCGCCGATCTCGACTTCTTCCGCCGCGTCTACGAGACCGCGGTCGAGAACGGCGCGCGCGAGGTGGTCGTCGTCGACACCCTCGGCATCGCCTCGCCCGAGGCCGTCACGGACCTCGTCGGGCACACGATCCAGTGGCTGGACGGAACGCCGGTGCACTACCACGGGCACAACGACTTCGGCCTCGCGACCGCGAGCGCGGTCGCGGCCGTCCGCGCCGGTGCCACCTGGGTGCATGGGACGATCAACGGGATGGGCGAGCGGGCCGGCAACGCGAACCTCGGGGAGGTCGCGCTGACGCTGCGCGCTCTCTACGGCGTCGAGTCGAACCTGCGCCTGGAGAAGATCCGCGAGGTGTCGGCGCGCGTGCGCGAGCTGTCGGGCTACGAGCTCGAGCCGTGGAAGCCCGTCACGGGCGAGACGCTCTTCCGGCGCGAGAGCGGCGCCGTTGCCTCGCAGTTCCACGACCCGCCGTCGATCGAGCCCTACTCGTCGGAGCTCGTCGCGACGGAGCGTTCGATCGTGCTCGGCAAGAAGAGCGGGCTCGACTCGATTCGGATCAAGGCGGAGGAGCTCGGCCTCGACCTGCCCGCCGACCGGCATGCGGAGGTTCTCTCGGAGGTGAAGCAGCTCGGGATGAAGAAGCACGGTCTCGTCACCGACGAGGAGTTCCGGGACCTGGCCGGTGCCTGACGCCGACGCGATCGTCGTCGGCTCCGGCGTCAACGGCCTTGCGTGCGCGGCGCTGCTCGCGAAGGGCGGCAAGCGCGTCCACGTCCTCGAGCGCAACGACTGGTTCGGCGGTGCGATCAAGACCGCCGAGATCACCGAGCCGGGCTTCCACCACGACGTCTTCAGCGCGTGGCATCCGCTCTGGGTCGGCGGGCCCGCGCACGCGCAGCTCGGTGAGGATCTCGCCCGGCACGGGCTCGAGTACCTGAACACGGAGCGGCCGACGGGAACGCTCTACCCGGACGGTGAGAGCGCGTTCCTGCTCCGCACCGCCGAGGCGAACGCCACGGAGCTCGACCGCCATCAGCCGGGCGACGGCGACGCTTGGAACACGCTGCTTGGCAAGTTCTTCCCGAACGCCGACCTCGCCTTCGGGATTCTCGGCACCGAGCTCTGGTCGAGGCACGGCGCGGCGCTCGCGGTGAAGGCGTACCGGCGCCTGGGACGGCGCGGGGCGGCGGAATTCGCGGGCGGGCTGCTCGTCTCCGCCCGCGACTGGCTCGAGACGGCGTTCGTCTCCGAACGCGCGCACGGCCTGCTCGCACCGTGGGTGCTGCACACCGGGCTCGGCCCGGACGCTGCCGCGTCGGGCTACATGGCGCAGGTGATCGCGGTCGCTGTGCAGGAGGGCGGCATGCCGATCCCGCGCGGCGGCGGCGCGCGGCTCGCCGACGCGCTCGTTGCGCTGATCCGCGAGCTCGGCGGCACGTGTGAGACCGGCGTGCACGTCGAGCGCGTCTTCGCTGGCGGTGTGCGCACGGCGGGCGGCGAGACGATCACCGCGCAGGACGTGATCTGCAACGTGACGCCGACCCAGCTCTACGGTGACTTGCTCGACGGCCTGCAGGCGAAGGCTGAGCGCTTTCGCTACGGCCGCTCGGAGATGCAGATCCATTTCGCGCTCTCGGAACCTCCCAGGTGGGAGGGCGACGAGCGACTCGGCGAGACCGCGATCGTGCATCTGACGCCCGGGCTCGACGGGGTCTCGCGCGCGGTCAACGAGGCCGAGCGGGGTCTGCTGCCGGCCGAGGCGACGGTCGTCGTCGGCCAGCCGCTGACGATGGATCCGTCGCGTGCGCCCGGCGGCAAGGGCCTGCTTTGGATTCAGCTGCAGGAGCTGCCGTGGCGCGTCAAGGGCGACGCCGCGGCCGAGCTCGACGTCGGCGACGGCACCTGGACGGAGTCGCTGCGCGAGCGCTACGCCGACCGGATCCAGGCGCGGCTCGCGCGTCACATCCCGAACCTCGAGTCGTCGATCCTCACGCGCACCTCACTGTCGCCGGCAGACCTGCAGGCCGCGAACGTGAATCTCGTGCACGGCGATCCCTACGGCGGCTCGCTCGCGCTCGACCAGAACTTCCTCTGGCGGCCGCTCGCTTCGCAACCCGGCCACAAGACACCGGTCGACGGCGTCTGGCACATCGGCGCCTCGACGCACCCGGGCCCCGGCCTCGGCGGCGGCTCGGGCGCGCTCGTCGCCGCGCAGATCCTCGAGCCGCCCGTCGTGCGGCGGCTCGCGAAACGAATCGGCGGGCGTGGGATCTCAGCGCGATCCTGAGAGTGTGATCTCAGACGGCCGAAGCGCGGAGGTAGGTCAGAACCGCGAGCACCCGCCGATGGTCGTCGCCGCTGATCGGAAGGCCCAGCTTGCCGAGGATCGAGCGCACGTGCGTCTCGACGGTCCGCTCGGTCAGCCAGAGCCGTTTCGCGATCGCAGCGTTCGTCAGCCCTTCGGCCATCAGCCCGAGCACCTCATGCTCCCGCGGTGTGAGCTCCTCGAGCGCGTCCCGGCGTGAAGGTGGCGCGACGAGCGTCGCGACGACCTCCGGGTCGAGTGCTGAGCCACCGTCGCAGACACGTCGAGCGGCGTCGAGGAAGTCGTCGACGTCGAGCACGCGATGCTTGAGCAGATACCCGAACCCGCCCCCCGTCGAGACGAGCTCGAGTGCATGGCGTGTCTCGACGTGCTGCGAGAGAACGAGCACCGCAGTCGCCGGATAGTCCCGCCGGATCTCTGCAGCGGCGCGCATGCCCTCGTCGCTGTAGTCGGGAGGCATCCGGACGTCGACGACGGCGAGGTCGGGCTCGTGCTCCGCCACCACGGCGAGCAGCGCTTGCGCGTCTCCGACTCGTGCGACAACCTGGTGTCCGTCGTCCTCGAGGAGCCCCGCGAGCCCTTCGCGAAGCAGAACCGTGTCCTCTGCGATCACGATCCGCACGGCAGCTCAGCCTCGATTCTCGTGCCGGCACCGGGCGGGCTGTCGATCCGCAGCGTGCCGCCTTGGGCCTCCACCCGATCGGTCAGACCGACGAGGCCGGTCCCATTCGCGAGGGTCGCGCCGCCGATACCGTCGTCGGCGACCAGCAGCCGCAGCGTCTCATCTGCGAGCTTCGCCTCGACGCGGATCCGTGACGGGGATGCGTGCTTGACAGCGTTCGTGACCGCTTCGCAGATCACGAAGTAGGCCGCCGCCTCGACCTGGTCCGGGAGTCGCTCCGGGGTCGCCTCGAGGTCGAGCGGGATGGGCGCTCCGCGGGCGAGGTCGGCCAGGGCCGCCGCCAGCCCTTCGTCCAGCCGGGGCGGACGCACGCCGGCAGCGATCTTGCGCAGGTCTTCGATCACGCGGGCTACCTCGTCGACTGCCGAGTCCAGCGCGGGGGCGACAATCCTCGCCTCGCGTGGTAGCGATCGTTGCAGCCGCCGCAGCACGATCCCGAGCGTCACGAGCCGTTGCTGAGCGCCGTCGTGCAGGTCGCGCTCCAGTCGCCGCCGCTCTTCGTAGCCAGCCTGCACGACCCGGGCTCTCGACTGCTCGACCTCCGCGAGTTGCAGGCGCACTTCGACGCGGAGGCGGCTGACTTCGATTGCGAGGCTCGCGGCGGTGAGGATGCTCCGGAGTAGATCGGGGCGCTCGAGCAGCGCATGCTCGTGTCTGAGCAGCCCGATCTCCTGGCCGTGTCGCTCCACCTTCGTCAACGCTCGGCCGTCCTCGATCGGGTCGGCAAGCGCTCCGAGGCGGTCGGTGTACCCGTCGCTCGCAGGCAGGCGAAAGAACAGCTCGGCGCTCGGGTCTCTGAGGACGAGCGCAAGGACGGCGCCGATCTCTTCCGGCTCCCGCCGCCCATCTCGGACGTCTTCGACGAACGCGCGCACGCGCAGCAGTCCCTCGTAGCGCTGCCGGTCGAAGCGCCAGTCGACCCCTGTCTGAGCCCGGTTCCGCAACGGCCGGAAAGCGCCGGCGACGGTGAGCACGGCGAGCGCTGTTGTCCACGTCGACCCGTGTCCGACAACGATCCCTGCGACCAGCGACACGCCGCCGTAGAGGAGCCCCAGCGAAACGGTGAGAACCCCGTAGACGAGTGTGCGGTTGATCAGGCGATCGATCTCGTACAACCGGTAGCGCGTGACCGCGACCCCGACCGCGAGCGCAACTGCAGCCTCCATCGCGAGCAGAAACGCGACGACGGAGTCATTGCCGCCACCGAACAGCAGACCACTCAACAGGAAGCAGACACCCCCGAGAGGAACGAGCATGACGGCGTAGACCAGCCAGAGCATCTGCAACCGCTCCACACCCCTCGAGCGCCTGTAGCGGGTCCAGGCGGCTGCTGCGCCGATGAAGAGGCTCGCAAACGTCGCCAGCCAGACCGGGCCGCGGAGAAAGCCGATCGCTTCCGGCAGCCGAAGCGGAAACGGATTGGGCACGTTCGAGAACGGCGCCTCGAGGCGATTGGCCAGCAACAGCACCATCACGAGCAACGTCAGCGAGGCGGTCGCGAAGAGCGCGAACGGACGCCACCTCGGCGAAGGAAGCCGCCCGTCCGGGAAGATAAACGCAACCGCGAGCGGCCAGGCAAAGAACGCCGGCCAGATGGACGAGACGAGCGCAGCCCAGCCTCCGCCCGGCAGGGAGCCGGGATGAGCATCGAGCGCGACCCATGCGTAGGGCGTGGCAGCGAGAATCACCGAAAGCGAAAGGGCACCGAGAACGAGGATCCAGCCAATCGGATTGTGAGGCTGTCTTCGAACGATCGCCGCCCCGATCCCGGCCGGGGCCAAGACGGCGCCGAGCAGGAAGGGGTACAGCCAGAACGTGCCCGAGCCGTGGACATGCTGGTCGGCAGCAATCCAATCGAGCGCCAACCCGGCCGCGCTCAGGCCGACGGCCGTGATCGCAAACGCACTTCCGGCCAGACGGGGACGCAGGATCACACCCTCATACTCGCGGAGCGGCGCGCACTTGGCCACCGTGCTGACACCGGACTCGCTGCGATGGAAGTTTAGCCCTCGCCCTGCGGTGAGAACACGGCCTGGACGGGTGGAGCTGTCCTTGAGGAGAGGGGTTTGTTCACATGCTGGATGAAGAACGCACTCAGAGCTCGCCCGCGACGGACAGTCGCGCTGGATTTCTTCGTAAGGCAGGCGTTGGCGGAGCCGCCCTCGTCGGCGGCACCATGCTTCTCGGATCGACGGCGGGCACCGCTCGCGCCGGTGATCCCACCGACAAAGTTCCGGATGTCGATGTCGTCAACTTCGCGCTGACCCTCGAGTACCTGGAGGCAACGTTCTACGTGCAGGCGTTGGGAAGCGGGAACAACACGCTCCCGCCCGGTGTCGCGGGAGGCACGGCGAAGTTCAACAAGGGCGCGATCAGTGGTTCGAAGCAGTTCGCGGGGTTCGGTGGCCGCGTCCGTAGCAGCGGTTACGGCTACCTCAGCCAGATCCGCGATCACGAAGTGACGCATGTCGCCGCGCTGCAAGCCGCGCTCAAGTCGGCAGCCGTGCCGGCCTGCACGTTCGACTTCAGCAAGGGCCTCTCGAGCGTCAGCACGTTCATCGCGACAGCTCGCGTACTCGAGAACACCGGCGTGATGGCGTATGACGGAGCGATCCGCTACATCGACTCGGGTGACATCCTGCAGACCGGGGCCCAGATCGCCACCGTCGAGGCACGTCACGCGTCGTACCTGAACCTGATCAACCGTGCGTCACCTTTCCCGTCGGCGTTTGATGCGGGCAAGAAGCCGTCGGAGATTGTTGCAGCGGTGCTTGCGACCGGGTTCGTCAAGAGCTGCCCGCAGCCTGTGCTCGATCTCTTCGCACGGTTCAAGGCCGCCGGCGCGTAACGGTCGAAACCGAAGGCGCAGACGACGGTAAATCCGGGTGGAGCCGTCCACCGGACGGTTGGACAACCGTCGTCTGCGCATCGGTTATTCGAGCGCCCTCGAGATTCGGTTCGACGCACGAGGAATCAGCGGATAACAGCGACGAGCGTGCGCGACGGCCAGCGCAGAGCTTGGACGAGCCAGCCGCCGAGTGCGAGGATCAACAGCCCAAGCGCGAGCGACGTGATCAGGAAGCGATGATTCATGCTCACAGGACGGCCGACCGTCCGTGGATCTTCCAGTGGGGCGACCGTCGCCTGCGAGACTGTGCGCATGTCCCGGCAGCCCCGGTTCGGCTGAGCAAGAACGGTCAGGCCGCGGCCCGGCACGGAGCGAGCGTGGCGAGAGCCACCGACGCCAGGGTCGCCTAGGCAGAGATCTATGCGGCGCTTCCGATCAGGCCCTATCGTTGTGCTCTAACGGCCGATCAGTTCCTTGAAAGCGGTTTCGTCGCGGATCGGATCGAAGTCGGAATCGTCTCGTGCGAGGGCGCGGTAGGTCTCCGACAGTTCGGTCGCGCGCTGGAGATGCTCGAGCGCGTCGGCCGTTCGACCGGCGAGGCTCTCGCAGCAGGCGACGTTGTAGAACGCCCCGCCGTGCTGAGCATAAGTTTCGAGCAACTCGCGCCCGCGGTCGGCCGCCTCGGCGTACTGACCAGACTCGTAGAGAGGGTTGAGCGGCCCCCAGATCGACCAGACCTGAGGCTCGTATGCCTTCCCCGGTACACGCCGAGCGCGATGATCGTCGTCTCGGGCTCCTTGGCGATTGCTGTTCGCTTGACGCCGGGGCGCACGAAGACGAACGCGCCGGCCGGGGCGTCAAGGTGCTCGTCGTCGAGCTCGAAGGTCGCGCGCCCGCGCAGTACGAGGTAGAGCTCCTCCTCGCGTTCGCCCGGCCCCGACTCGTCGTGCTCGTTGATGATCCGCTCGCCCGCGTCACGGGCCGTCCACGCGTTGACACCGAATGCCGTGATGCCGAGGCGGGCCGCCACGGGTCGCCAGGCGCAGCGGCCGTCGGTCAGCTCCTCGATCTCCTCAAGCTGCACGACCGCGTACTCAGTCATCGGGACCCCTTCAGTGTCGTCGTCGCTTGCCGCGATCTTATGTCTCCCG
>JBBQQI010000040.1:0-21874 GCA_038216085.1 Gaiellales bacterium
CGGGATGAAGAACCAGAGCGTCGCTTGCTGCTTGTCGACGATGTCGACGAGGTTCAACGACTGCCCCATCAGAACGACGCCGAGCACGCTCAGCGCCCGCGACACCTCATACGAGACGAGCTGCGCGCACGTCCGCATCGCGCCGAGGATCGAGAACTTCGAATCGGAGGCCCAGCCGCCGTCGATGAAGCCGTAGTTCGCGATCGAGCCGAGCGCGAAGATCAGGATCAGCGAGATCGGCAGGTTCGCGACCTCGCCCTGGATGTAGTGGCCGCCGATAGTCCAGCCCGCGCCGTAGGGCAGCACGCTGAAGGCGAGCAGCGCCGTGAACATCGAGAGAACAGGTGCGAGGATGTAGAGCGGCTGTTTGGCGCCGATCGGCGCGAACGCTTCCTTGCGGATCAGCTTCAACAGGTCGGCGATCGGTACGAGCAAGCCCTTGGGGCCGGCGCGGTTCGGGCCGTAACGGTTCTGCATGCGGCCGAGCAGCTTTCGCTCGAACCAGGTCGTGAACGCGAAGAAGACCATCACGATGTTGATCACGACGAACGCCTTCGGAAGCGTGATCCACCAGGCTTCGTGGTGCACTAGGGAGAGACCTCGACCGTCGGATGGAGATCGCCAGCGTGGTCGCGCGGGATGCGGACGGCGCCGGCAGAGAGGTCGCGGGCGACGCGCGCCTGCAGCTCCACCGACGTGCCGTTCGACGAGACGGTGACGGTCGCGCCGTTGCGAATGCCGCGAGCCCGCGCATCCTCCGGCGCAAGCTCGACGACTGCGCCGGGCTGCTGGAACTCGAGCTCGGGTGTCCGCTCGACCGCCGCGCCCGAGAAGAGCGGCTTGTAGGCGACGAGGCGCAGCGCCGACCCCTGATTGCGTGGCATGTCGGCACGCACGGCCGGATAGGCCGGAGTCTCGGCGCTGCGTAGTGGGAGCGGGGCGTGCTCACCGAGCTCCGCGTAGGTGACGCCGCCGAAGCAGCGCTCCGAGACCTCGTCGAAGAGCACGGAGGCGTGCGGCGAGAGCTGCACGTCGAAGCGCTCGCCCAGCTTCGAGAGCCACGCGAGCACGTCCGGCACCGGCGCGAGCACGGCCCGGCGCTGGCGCTGCAGCCTGCCTTCGAGGTTGACCGTCGTGCCGTCGCGCTCGAGGTAGCTCGTGCCGGGCAGGACAAGGTCGGCGATGCCGCGGAAGCTTTCCTCGAACATCCCGATCCCGATCACCGTCTCGGCCTCCACCGCCAGCGCGCGGACGCCGGGGTCGGTCGCGGCCTCGTCGCCGGAGATGATCAGCACGCGCTGCATCGCATCGACGGGGTCCTCGTCGCCTGCGGCGCTCCACGCGTCGGCAACACCGCGTCCGTTCGGCGTGAACGGCAGCACGTAGACGTGCTCAGCGTCGATCCCCGCAGCTTTCGACGTCTCGTCGGTGACGAGCGCGCCGATCGGGCCCGTCGGAACCTCGTACGAGACCGTTGCGCCGGCGCGGCGTGCCGCCTTGATCCAGAGGTCGACGATCGGTGCGCGCTCGACGACCGGCACGTCGGAGAGCACGACGACCGTCTTCGCATCGCGGATCGCCGAGAGCGGCGAGCCGCCGAGTTCCGACGGTGTCTCCGGCAGCACGGCGTTGTGCGCGCCAAGCCCCTGGCGCATGATCTTCGCGAGCGCGTAGGCCTCCTCGACCGACTCTCCGCCGGACAGCGCCGTCACCGTGGTGGCGCCGCCGCCGCGCAGCAGGCGCTCGGCCTCGTCGATCGCCTCGTCCCACGAGACCGCCTCGAAGCGGCGGGGGCCCGCCTTGCGCAGCGGCGTCGTGATCCGGTCGAGCGCCACCAGGTGGTTGAAGGCGTAGCGGCCCTTGTCGCAGATCCACCCCTCGTCGACCTCGGGGTGGTTGCGGGAGAGGACGCGCTTGATCT
Organism: Gaiellales bacterium; assembly: GCA_038216085.1. GTDB lineage: Bacteria > Actinomycetota > Thermoleophilia > Gaiellales > Gaiellaceae > PALSA-600. Next base: position 1,922 of record JBBQQI010000040.1, read on the forward strand.
TGCCCTCGCGCGTCGTCGCAGTGATGTTGCACCCGACGGGACAGTGGCCGCAGACGGTGGGCACGTTCTGGATCTCCCACGGGCGCGCTTCGAAGCGGTACTGCGTCGAGGTGAGCGCGCCGACCGGGCAGATCTCGGTCACGTTCCCCGAGAAGTGGCCCTTGTACGGCTCGTCCTCGAAGGTCGCGATCACCGACGACGCGCCGCGGTTGATCGCGACGAGCTGTCCGTCCTCGGCGACCGACTCGCTAAACCGCGTGCAGCGGTAACAGAGGATGCAGCGCTCGCGGTCGAGGGCGATCAGCGGCGAGATCGGGATCGGCTTCTCCATTGTGCGCTTCGGGAACGACATGCGCGTGTTCCCGGGCCCGTAGCGGAACGTCAGATCCTGGAGCGGGCACTCGCCGCCCTTGTCGCAGACAGGACAGTCGAGCGGGTGGTTGATCAGGATGAACTCGAGCGTCGAGTTCTGGCCCTCTGCCGCCTGCTCCGAAGTGCGCGCCGTCTTCACGACCATGCCGTCCTGCGCGGTCAGGGTGCAGCCCGCCTGCAGCTTCGGCATTCCCTCGACCTCGACGAGGCACATCCGGCACGCGCCGACGGGCGGCCCGAGCCGTGGCTCGTAACAGAAGACGGGAATCTCGATCCCGGCCGCCGCCGCAGTCTCGACCATCCCGGTCCCCTTCGGCACCTGGATCGAGCGCTCGTCGATCTGCACGGTCACGAGCTGATCAGCCATGCACTACCTCTAGCCGTTTGCCCTCAGGCAAACGGCCAGGCAAATGGCCTTGCGCAACGGGCGCGAGCACGTGGTCGAGCGGCGAGCTGTCGCCGAACGGGCAGCCGCCCTGTGCGATGTGGGCGACGTACTCGTCGCGGAACTTCGCGACGTAGCTCGCCACCGCCATCGCGGCGGTCTCGCCGAGTGGGCAGAGGCACTTGCCGTTGATCCGATCGCAGACGTCGAGGAGCAGGTCGAGCTCGCCCGCGGTCGCGTCGCCGGCCTCGAGCTTGCGGAGGATCGCCGTCATCCAGCGCGTGCCCTCGCGGCACGGCGTGCACTTGCCGCACGATTCGTGCTCGTAGAACTCGCTGACCCGGATGCCGAGCTGCACCATGCAGACGCGCTCGTCGAGGCAGATCACGCCGGCGGATCCCATCGCGGTGCGCAGCGCGGCGAGCGAGTCGAAGTCGTAGCCGACGTCGATCTCGTCGGCCTTCAGGATCACCGTCGACGAGCCGCCCGGGATCACGGCCTTCAACGTGTGACCACCGGGCACGCCGCCGCCGAGGTGCTCGGCGTAGATCAGGTCGCGGAGCGAGATGCCGGGCTCGATCTCGTAGTTGCCGCCGTTCGCCACGTGCCCGGAGATCGAGACCACGCGCGTGCCGCGCGAGTGCTCGACTCCGAGCTTCGCGTATTCGGCTGCGCCCATCGCGAGGACCGGCGCGACGGTTGCCATCGTCTCGACGTTGTTGACGACGGTCGGCGAGGCGTAGACGCCCGAGATCGCGGGGAACGGCGGCTTCGAGCGCGGCTGGCCGCGCTTGCCTTCGAGCGACTCGATCAGCGCCGTCTCCTCGCCGCAGATGTATGCGCCCGCGCCGCGGTGCACGACGATAGTCACGTCGCCTCGGATGTCGGGGCGGTCGCGGATCTCGTCGAGTGCCGCGGTGACGATCTCGTACGGGCCCGTGTACTCGCCGCGCACGTAGATGTAGACGTGCTGCGAGTCGACCGCGTGCGCGGTGATCAGGCAGCCCTCGATGAAGCGGTGCGGGACGCGCGACATGATTTCGTTGTCCTTGAAGCTTCCGGGCTCGGACTCGTCGGCGTTGATCACGAGGTAGTGAGGCTTCGGGATCATGTCCTTCGTCGGGACGAACGACCATTTGCGACCGGTCGCGAAGAACGCGCCGCCGCGGCCACGCAGCTCGGAGGCGAGCAGCTCGTCGGTGATCTCATTCGGCGTCAGCGTGCGCGCGCGGGCGAGCTGGGCGTAACCGCCTGACGCCTCGTACTCGGCGAGGCTCGTCGTCGCGTCCGCCAGGACGACTTCCCTGATCTCAGTTGCCGCCACGAAGCTCCTCGACGATGGCAGCAGCGTCCTCGGGCTGGACGCGTGTGCGGTAATGGTGGTCGACGGAGACGATCGTGCCCCAACCGCAGCCGCCGAGGCACTCGATCGTACGGAGCGTCACGGCGCCGTCGGCCGAGGTCTCACCGGCGCGGCAGCCGAGCTCGGACTCGAACGCTTCGAGCACCTGCTGTGCGCCGTAGAGCGCGCACGAGACGTTGGTGCACACCTCGACGAGGTGCTCGCCGACGGGCGCGAGGTGGAACATGTCGTAGAAGGAGGCGACCGACTTGCAGTAGGCCGGTGTCAGCTCGAGCGCGTCGGCGACCTCGCGCAGCGCGTCCGGCGTCAGCCAGCCGTAGCGCTCCTGCGCGAGCCGCAGCGCTGGCAGGACCGCGCTGTTCGACTCCGCCGGGTACTTGGCGCGTTCTTCTTGAATTGCCTGATACAAGCTCACGTCCCTGACTCGCAGGAGCGCGAGCCGGCCGCGGAGCCCGGCTCCGCAGGGCGGGAGCGGACGGCGGTCAGGGGCGTGAGGCTCACCGGTCGACCTCGCCCATGACGGTGTCGAGGGAGCCGACAATGGCGATCATGTCGGCGATCAGCGCGTCCTGCATCATCGTCGCCGTCGCTTCGAGCGCGACGAATGACGGAGCGCGGAACTTGACGCGCCAGGGCTTCGGGCCGCCGTCGGAGCAGATGTAACAACCGAGCTCGCCGCGCGGCGACTCGATTGCGACGTAGGCCTCGCCCTCGGGGACGCGGAACCCTTCCGTGACGATCTTGAAGTGATGGATCAGCGACTCCATCGAGGTGTGCAGCTCGTGCCTCGGTGGCAGCACGACCTTACGGTCGTCTGCGATCCACGGCTCGCCTTCCATGTTCTCGAGCCGGTCGAGGCACTGTTCGACGATGCGCACTGATTCGCGCATCTCGGCGATGCGCACCCGGTAGCGCGCGTAGACGTCCCCTTCGGGGAACACCGGCACGCGAAAGTCGACCTGGTGGTAGGAGAGGTACGGCTCGACGCGGCGCAGGTCCCAGTCGACGCCCGAGCCGCGCAGCACCGGGCCCGACTGGCCGAGCGCGATTGCGTCCGCCGCCGACAGCAGGCCGACCCCTTCCGTGCGCTCGAGCCAGATCTTGTTGCGCGTCAGCAGCGTCTCGTAGTCGTCGACCGCCTTCGGCATCCATTCGCAGAACTTGCGCGCCTCGGGATAGAAGCCGCGCGGGATGTCCTCGGCGAGGCCGCCGACCTGGAAGTAGCGCGTGTGCATCCGGTAGCCGGTGACGAGCTCGAAGAGGTCGAGGATCTGGTCACGCTCGCGGAACGCGTACCAGAACATCGAGATCGCACCGAGCTCGAGCGCCGCGGTGCCGAGCCACACGAGGTGCGAGTGGATGCGGTTCAGCTCGCAGAGCAGCGTGCGCATCCACGTCGCCTTCGGCGGCACGGGCAGACCGAGCAGCTTCTCGACCGCAGCGACGAACACGTACTCGTTGTTCTGGAACGAGACGTAGTCGATGCGCTCCGGGTACGTGATGCACTTCCACCACGTCTTCGCTTCCATGTTCTTCTCGAAGCCGGTGTGCAGGTAGCCGACGACGGCCTCGATGCCGGTCACGTCCTCGCCGTAGAGGTCGACGACGAGGCGCAGCACGCCGTGGGTCGATGGATGGTTCGGCCCGAAGTTGACCGTCATCACGTCGCCCGTCGACATCAGCTCCGGCGTTGTCCGGAGCACGGTCGGGATCGGGCTGGGGATGCGCGACCGTTCGTAGATCGACGGGCGCACGCGCTCGGGCGCGATGGGCACTACTCGGCCTCCGAGAACCGGACGGGCTCGCCGCCGAGCGGGTAGTCCTTGCGCAGCGGGTGGCCCTCCCAGTCGTCGTCGAGCAGGATCCGCTTCATGTTCGGATGGCCCGTGATCGCGATCCCCATCAGGTCATACGCCTCGCGCTCGTGGAAGTCGGCGGTCGGCCAGACCGCGACGACGCTGTCGACCGCCTCGCCCTCGTCGACCCACGTCTGCAGCCGCAGCCGCCGCGGGCGGTCGGAGACGGAGAGCAGGTGGTACTTCATCGCGAAGCGCCTGGGCTTGGGGAGCGGGACGACCTGATAGCCCTGCGTCATCGGCGCGTTCATGTCGCGCCCGGCGGCGATGCTGTTGCTGCCCGTGCCGATATAACCCGACACGCCACCATCGCCCCAGCCGAGGAAGTCGACGGCGGTGATGTCGGAGAGGAAGTTGAAGCCCTCCGCGTCGCGTAGGTGCGTCGCGGCCTCGACGAGCTGCGCGAGCTCGACGACGATCGTCGTCTCGCCGTGCGCTTCCGTCAACTCGACGAGGCCGGGCACGGCGCCTCGGCGCTCGGCGTCCCAGTCGCTCACGACGCGACACTTCGCAGCTCGTACGCGGGTGGAACGCCTGCCCTGACAGCCTCGTGCAGCCGGACGATGCCCTCGATCAGCTGCTCGGGCCGCGGCGGGCACCCGGGCACGTACATGTCGACCGGCACGATCTTGTCGACCGACTGGACGATCGCGTAGTTGTTGAACATCCCGCCCGACGAGGCGCAGGCGCCCATCGCGATCACCCATTTCGGCTCGAGCATCTGGTCGTAGATCTGGCGCAGCGGCGCGGCCATCTTGTGCGAGACGCGGCCGGAGACGATCAGCAGGTCGGCCTGGCGCGGCGAGCCGCGAAACGGCTCCATCCCGAAGCGCGCGATGTCGTAGCGGCTCGAGACGATCGACATCATCTCGATCGCGCAGCAGGCAAGGCCGAACGTGTCGGGCCACATCGAGTTCGTCTGCGCCCAGGCGACGGCCTTCGCGAGTGTCGTCAGCCCCACCTTCTGCTCGAGGTCGTTCACCTCGTCCTCGAACCTGCTCGCCTTCTCGGGCCAGAGCAGGCGCTCCGACTTCATCCCCAGCTGGCTGAGCGGCTTGTCTAGTGCCATTCCAGTGCTCCCTTTCGCCAGATATAGACGTAGGCCACGAGCAGGATCACGAGGAACGTCAGGAACTCGAAGAATCCGAACCACGAGAGCAGGTGGAGGATCACGGCCAGCGGATAGAGAAAGACGATCTCGATGTCGAAGAGGATGAAGAGCATCGCCGTCAGGTAGAAGCTGACGGTGAAACGCTGGCGGACCGGCGGTCCTTGCGAGACGCCGGACTCGAACGGGATCGTCCGTGCGCGCACGCGGCGATGCGGCCGCTGCGCGAACTTGAAGCTCCCGATGATCATTGTTGCCGGGATCGCAAGGGAGAAGACCCCGTAGATCGCAAACGGCAACCAGTCGTTGAACAACTCTGTCCTCCCTCGGGGACGCCCGGCGGTGACGCTAGCACCATCGAGATCGGTGGCACGAACCGAACCGCAACTCCTGGCGGCAAGCGCGTTACAGGTGTCACGAAGTTCCCGCCGAGCGACCCTCCGGCTACACTGTGGGCGATGGCCACGATCGAACAGACGGAGCAGCTGGACGGCATGCTCGTCACCCTGACCGAGCGCGCCGCCACCAAGGTGACCGCGATCATGTCGGAGGAGCCGGCCGGCGAGGCCGAGGTCCTGCGCATTGCAGTCCAGGGCGGCGGCTGCAGCGGGTTCGAGTACGCGCTCGGTTTCGACCGGGGCGCGCAGGCCGGCGATCACGAGCTTTCGTTCCACGGCGTGACGGTCGTCGTCGACCCGTTCAGCGCGCCGTACCTCCAGGGCTCGACGATCGATTTCCTCGAGACGCTGCAGGAGTCCGGCTTCAAGATCGACAACCCGAACGTCACCTCCGCGTGCGGCTGCGGCTCGAGCTTCCAGATGGCCGAGGGCGAAGAGGCCCCCGCCGGCGACGCCGGCTGCGGCACCTGCTCGTCGCACTGACCCGGGTACGCTCGCCCGTATGAGCTCGTTGCGTGTGGCCGTCGTCGGCTCCGGCCCGGCCGGGTTCTACGCCGCCGATGCGCTCCTGAGGAGTGACGAGCCGATCGTCGAGGTCGACGTGATCGACCGCCTGCCGACCCCGTGGGGGCTCGTCCGGCTCGGCGTTGCGCCCGACCACGAGAACATCAAGGCCGTCTCACGCGCCTTCGAGAAGACGGCGGCGAAACCCGGCTTTCGCTTCTTCGGCAACGTCGAGGTGGGAATCACGGTCTCTCACGACGAGCTGACGCAGCTCTACGACGCGGTCGTCTACACGGTCGGCGCCCAGACCGACCGGCGGCTCGGCGTGCAGGGCGAGGACCTGCCCGGCTCGTGGCCCGCCACCGCATTCGTCGCCTGGTACAACGGCCACCCCGACTTCCAGGAGCTTGAGTTCGACCTCTCGCAGGAGCGGGCGATCGTGATCGGAAACGGGAACGTGGCCGTCGACTGCGTCAGGATGCTCGCGCTGACCGCTGACGAGCTCGCGCCGACCGACACGACGAACGAGGCGATCGAGGCGATCGCCGGGTCGGGGATCAAGGAGATCGTGATGCTCGGCCGCCGCGGGCCCGTGCAGGCCGCCTTCACACCGCCAGAGCTGAAGGAGCTCGGTGAGCTCGCCGGGGCCGACGTGATCGTCGATCCCGCCGACCTCGAGCTCGACCCGGCCAGCGAGCGCGAGCTCGCCGCCGACCCGCAGCGCGCCCAGCGCAACCTCGAGCTTCTGCGCAGCTATGCGGCGCGTGAGCCCGAGGGGAAACCGCGTCGGATCGTTCTTCGCTTCCTTGCCTCGCCGCTCGCGGTGGTCGGCGAGGAGCGCGTCGAAAGCGTCGAGATCGCGCGCAACGAGCTGGTCGACCACGACGGGCGCATCCTCGCCCGCCCAACCGGCCAGACGGAGTCGCTCGACGCGGGGCTCGTGCTGCGTAGCGTCGGCTACAAGGGCGTCGCCCTGCCGGACGTCCCGTTCGACGAGGCGACGGGGACGATCCCGAACGATGCGGGGCGTGTGCGTGGGGCTGAGCGGACGTATGTGGCGGGCTGGATCAAGCGAGGCCCGAGCGGCGTCATCGGCACGAACAAGAAGGACGCGACCGAGACGGTCGAGCACCTGCTCGCCGACGCGCGCGCAGGCGTGCTGACCGGCCCCGACGTGGCGGACCGTCTGGAGACGCTACTGGCCGAGCGCGGGGTGGACTTCGTCGAGCAGACGGGCTGGCAGGCGATCGACGCCGCCGAGCGCGCTGCGGGCGAGCCGCTCGGCCGGCCGCGGGTCAAGCTCTCGACCTGGGCCGACTTGCTCTCGCATGGCAAGCCGTCCTAAGCTCGTCCTTCGTAGGCATCGTTCGACCGGGGAGGGCCCGATGAGGATTCTGATCACGACCATGTGCGTCGCGCTCGCTGGAGCGCTGGCCGGGGCGGTCGCCGCCGCCCCACATGTCACCGGAACTACGGTCGTCGATTTCGATCACAACCTGGCATTCCCGCGCAACAAGCAGAACGAGCCTTCGATCGCGCGCGACCCGTCGACAGGAGCACTGATCGCCGGGGCGAACGACGAGTTCAGCCTGTCGCTGTGCCCCGGCACGATCGCGCCGCTCACGAGCCCCTGTCCGTTCACGCCGGGCGCCCCGATCTCTGCCTATTACCGCTCGACGGACAACGGCATGTCCTGGAGCGGCGGGTACCTGCCGGGGTTCGACACGATCGGGCGCCTCTCCGGCGGCGACCCCTCGATCGACGTCGGCCCACGCCGCTGCGCCGACGGGCGGACATTCAGCTGGTCGTGCGGCAGTTCCACCTACTACGCTTCCCTCGCGGACTCGTTCCCCGACTTCGGCGGCGAACAGGTGACGGTGTCCCGCTCCCACGACGACGGACTCACATGGGCTGCGCCGGTCGAGGCGACCTCGACCGACAACAAGTCGGACTTCGACGACCACGGCTGGATCGCAGTCGACAAGGGAGCCGCCAGCCCGTATTTCGGCCGCCTCTACGTTTTCTGGGCCGACTACTGCAACACCTGCTCGGGCAACGGTCGTGTCAAGCTCTTCGTCGCCTCGTCCCGCGACGAGGGGCGCACGTGGGCGAAGGCCGTCCAGGTGAGCGGATCGGCGTTTAACAGCGTTCAGGGCCAGACCGAGACGGGGCAGATCGCCGTTGCGAGCGACGGAACGGTCGAGGCCTTCTGGACCGGCCACGCCGACTCGAAGGGCAAGTACCCGTCGAGCCAGGTCGTCGCCGTCTCGCGCAACGGCGGCGCGACGTTCTCGGCTCCGGTGACTGTCGGTGCGGTCACCGACTACCCGTTGAGGGGCACGCCGTTCGACGCTGTCGACCTCTTCAATCGGGTGCCCGGCATGAGCGCGCGAGTCGACTGCTACCCGCATCCGGCCTCCGATCCGACGTCGAACCGGGTCTATGTCGTCTGGTGCGACTTCACCGCGGGCGTCGGCACGATCCAGGGCGCCTACTCAGACGACGGAGCGAGCTGGACCTCGGTCGGAACAGTCGGCGCGGTCTTCATGCGGAACGCGTACTTTCCGGCGATCGACGTCTCACCGACAGGTCTGGTGGTCGTCGGCTTCGACGCGCTGACGACCCCGCCGCCGGCCGATCCCTGGCAGACCGGCACGCAGGTCTACGACTACTACGAGGTGCAGGGAACGCGCTCGGTCTTCACCGCGCCGCTGCGTGTCTCCCCGGCGTCGTCGAACCCCGAGAGCTCCGCCTACAACAACCTCCAGGAGCAGTTCATCGGCGACTACACCGATCTCGCGGCAGGGCCGACGAGCTCGTTCCTTGCCTGGACCGATGCGTCCGCAGGCGCCCTTTGCGGCGCCGTCGCCGCCTACCAGGCGGCGGTCTACGCAGGGTCGAAGACCGCGGTCGCGCCGAATCCCGACACGGCTTGCGCGACCGCATTCGGGAACACGGACACGCTCGTCGGGGTCGTGGCGAACTAGGGACAAGGACAGCTAGATTGGCCGCCGTGGCCGACACGGCGAAGCACGAGCTCTGGGGTGACGAGACGACGAAGGCGATCGGCAACTTTCCGGTCTCCGGCGAGCCGATCCCGGTGCACGTCGCCCGCTGGCTCGGCCGGATCAAGGCAGCCGCTGCGCGCGTCAACGGTGAGCTCGGCCTGCTCGATGCCGACAAGGCAGAGCGGATCGCGGCTGCCGGGGACCGGATCGCGCGCGGCGAGCTCGACGACCAATTCCCGATCGACGTCTTTCAGACCGGCTCGGGCACCTCCTCGAACATGAACGCGAACGAGGTGATCGCCGCGCTCGCGGGCGAGGGCGTGCACGTCAACGACGACGTCAACATGGGCCAGAGCTCGAACGACGTCTTCCCGTCGGCCGTCCATCTGGCGGCGCTCGACCAGATCGTCAACGACCTGTTGCCGGCCCTCGCGAGGCTCGAGCAGGCCCTGCAGCGCAAGGCAGAGGAGTTCGCCGACGTGATCAAGTCGGGTCGGACGCACTGGATGGACGCCGTCCCGGTCACGCTCGGCCAAGAGTTCGCCGGCTACGCCGCGCAGGTGCGCGAAGGCCATGCGCGGGTTTCGTCGACGCTCGAGCGGCTCGGCAAGATCCCACTCGGCGGCACGGCCGTCGGTACCGGGCTGAACACCCACCCCGAGTTCGCCGAGCGCGTTCGTGCCAGGTTGGCACAGGACACCGGCCTGACGATCTCGCCCCCGGCCGATCCCTTCGAGTCGCAGGCGGCACGCGACGGTCTCGTCGAGACCTCGGGCGCGCTGAAGACCGTTGCGGTCAGCCTGACGAAGATCGCGAACGACCTGCGCTTTCTCGGCTCCGGGCCGCGCGCCGGGCTCGCCGAGATCTTTCTGCCCGAGCTTCAGAAGGGCTCCTCGATCATGCCGGGCAAGGTCAACCCGGTGATCCCTGAGGTCGTCACCCAGGTCTCGGCGCAGGTGATCGGGAACGACACTGCGATCACGATCGGCGGCATGCAGGGGCATTTCGAGCTGAACGTCTTCGTGCCGCTGCTCGCGCGGAACCTGCTCCAGTCGATCAAGCTGCTCGCCTCGGCGAGCCGGCTGCTCGACGAGAAGTGCGTCGCCGGCATCGAGGCAAACCGCGAACGAACCGAGCACTACGCAGAGGCCACCCTTTCCGCGGCGACGGCCCTCAATCCGTACATCGGCTACGACAAGGCGAGCGAGATCGTCAAGCAGGCGGCGGCGTCGGGAAGGTCACTCAGGGAGGTAGCGCGGGAGGCCGGAGTCCCCGACGACGTTCTGGACGAGGCGCTCGACTACCGCAAGATGGCCAATCCGCACGGCTGATATCAGCCCCAGATCCTCTATCCCGGGCCTGCGGGCGGCCCCTGCTCGTTCACGGATCGACCGGCGCTTGATATCGCGGCTACGCTCGTAGATAGTCTTCCGTCTATGGGGAGTCCTTACCGGTTTCTCCTCCGCATGCCCGAAGACCTGCGCGACGCGCTTAGGTCGGCTGCGGAGGCCCGGGGCAACAGCTTGAACGCGGAGATCGTCGATCGACTCGAGTCGAGCCTCGCCTCAGCCAACAGCATCACAACGAGTCAGGGGAGAAGCATGAGAGGGAGATCTTTGCGGCTGGTTCGCATCACTGCGGTCGCGGCGCTCGTGGCGCTCGCGGCAGTTCTCATCGGTTCGTTCTCGACGTCGAAGTCCGCGTCACACGCGCGGCCGGCGTTCACGAAGGGCGATCCCGACAGCTCGATCAAGGAGAAGGCCGGCATTGCGAACGAGGGCCCGGACGGGTCGCTCGCCGCGCAAGAAGAGGCGCAGCGGGCGTATCCCGCCGATTCGGTGCCGGACGTCGCGACGGCGAACTCTCAAGCGACGTTTGCGTCGCTGAGCAAGCACGGCAACGGCTCCGGTAGCTGGCTCTCGATCGGCCCGGGCCAGGCCAAGTATCCGGCACTGCTCGACCAGTTTCTTGCCGGTGGCAAGGAGTACACCGCTTCGGGCCGGGTCACCGCGCTCGCGATCGGCGGCTGCAAGAAGGAGAGTAAGTGCTCGCTCTACCTAGGCGCTGCGGGCGGCGGCGTCTGGGTCGCGGACAAGGCGACCGAAAGCAACGGGAACGTGCACTGGCAGTTCAAGTCCGGCTCGCTCGGCTCGAATGCGATCGGCTCGCTGCTCGTCGATCCGAGCGATCCGAGCGGTGACACCGTTTACGCAGCAACCGGCGAGCCGAACGCGTCGGGTGACTCCGAGTCCGGCGTCGGCATCTACAAGTCGACCAATGGCGGCGACACCTGGTCGCTCGTGGCCGGCAGTGACGCGTTCAAGGGCCGTTCGCTCGCGAGCCTTGCCCTTGACGGTTCGGGCAACTTGCTCGTCGGGGTCGCCCGCGGCGTGCGCGGCGTCAGCTCCGTGACGGGAGGCGGCACCTCGAATCCGCCCGTCGCGGCGCCATTTGGCGTGTACCGGCAAACGGGTGCCACGTTCACGATGATCTGGGACGGTGCCGGCTCGATCCGCGGCCCGAACCAGGTTGCGGTCGATCCCAACAACCCGGCCGTTCTCTATGCGACCGCGTTCCAGGTCGGTGTCTATCGCTCGCTGAACAACGGTGGGACGTGGACACAGATCAAGACTCCGATCAACGCGGCACTGAACACTGACCGTGCGCAGTTCGCCCTCGCAAAGCTCGCGGGCGGGCTGACCCGCATGTACGTCGGTGAGGGCACATCGAGTAATTCCGTAGCGAACCACGCGCGGTTCTTCCGCACTGACGACGCGGCCGGTGCAGCGGCGTTCACTGACATGACGACGCCGCAGAACATTGGCTACTGCACAGGGCAGTGCTGGTACGACAACTACGTCGTCTCGCCCGTCGAAGATCCGAATGTCGTCTACCTCGGCGGCTCGTTCGACTACCCCAATGTCAACGGGGCCGACAACGGCCGCGCGGTGCTGCTCTCCACCGACGGTGGTGCGACCTGGAGCGACATGACGCGCGACCGGGGCAACGACGGCTGGATCCACCCCGACCAGCATGCGCTGGTGACGGTGCCCGGCAAGCCGCTGCAGTTCATCGCCGGCGACGACGGCGGTGTCGTTCGCTCGAACGGCAGCTACGTCGACGGTTCTGCCCAGTGCGACAGCCGCGGGCTCGACGCAGCGACCGTCGCGTACTGCAAGTCGCTGCTGAACCGGATCCCGGATCAGCTGAAAGTCCTGAACAAGGGCTTGACGACGCTGCAGTTCCAGAGCCTCTCGTTCGATCCGAAGAATCCGCAGAACGGTCTGATGGGCGGCACACAGGACAACGGCACGTTCGAGTTCAAAGGCTCGAGCGAGGTCTGGCCGCAGATCATCTACGGCGACGGCGGCCAGTCCGGATGGAACGCCGCAGACAGCAATCTGCGGTTCAACACGTTCACCGGACAGGCAAACGACGTGAACTTCCGCAACGGCGATCCTGCCTACTGGGTGATCGCAACCGGTCCGATCGCCGGCAGTCCCGAAGGCGCGTACTTCTATCCGCCGATCATCGCGGATCCGACCTCGGCGGCAGCGGGCTCGATCTTCCAGGGCTCGCAGTCGGTGTGGCGCACCCAGGACTGGGGCGGCGATCAGGCGTATCTCGAGGCGAACTGCCCTGAGTTCACGACCTCGTCGGACGCTCCGAATTGCGGTGACTTCGTCCGGATCGGCCCGGCGGGCGCAACCGACCTGACGGGTGGCGCCTACGGCGGCGACCGACTCGGCAATTGTGCTGCGGCGGCAACCGGCTGCGTCGCTGCGATCGAGCGTGCGACGACGAACAACGGCACCATGTGGGCCGCGACCGGTACCGGTCGCGTGTTGATTACGGACAACGCGAATGCTACGGCGGCCGCCTCGGTCGTCTGGACGCGGCTCGACACATCCTCGACCACAGATCCAGGTCGTTTCGTCAGTTCGATCTACATCGATCCGGCGAACCCGAACCACGCCTGGATCTCCTATTCGGGCTACAGCATCAGCACGCCGGCGCAGCCGGGTCACGTGTTCGAGGTCACCCGCACCGGCGCAACGGCAACGTGGGTGGATCGCACCTACGACCTGGCCGATCTGCCGGTCACCGATCTCGTCCGGGACGACCTCACGGGCGACCTCTACGCGGGGACCGACTTCGGCGTCATGAAGCTGGCCGCCGGGACCACCACGTGGACGGCCGCGGCCGCCGGCATGCCGGCTGTCGAGGTGCCGGGTCTGACGATCGTGCCCGGCGAGCGGATCCTCTACGCCGCGACGCACGGTCTCGGCGCCTGGAAGCTCGACCTCGGAAAGGTCAAGAACTGACAGACGGCCTGTCAGGCACCAACTGCGAAGGGCCGCCTCCGGGCGGCCCTTCGTCGTTTTGAGTTTGCGCGATCTCGGGCATGATGGAGGCGTGAAACGTGTTCTGATCGGCCTCTGTGCTCTCGCGGTGGTCCTGCCGTCACTCGCCCCCGCGAGCGGCTCACGTGCCCGCCTCACCATCGCCGACCGCAGCCCGCTCGTCGTCAGGGGCGCGGGCTTCAAGGCGCACGACCACGTCGTCGTCACGGTGGTCAGCGGCAGACGCCTCAGCCGCTCCCTCACGGCCGGGGCTGCCGGGACGTTCGTTGCCCGGTGGGACGTGACGGCCGGCACAAAGGCCGGCTGTGCTGCGCTGGTTGTCACTGCTGCGGGTGCTCGCGGCAGCGCCGCGACGATGAAGATGCCCGCTATCGAGTGTCCGCAGGGCCCTGCCGACCCAGGCCCGTAGGGCCGTTCCTCTTCTAGTAGGCGAGCGCGCCGCGGCCGCTCTCGGCGGCGTGGCGCTGTTCGTCGGCGCGGTAGCTCGAGCGCACGAGCGGCCCTGCGAAGACCGAGCCGAAGCCGATCGCCTCGCCCTGCTCACGGAACCAGCGGAACTCGTCGGGATGGACCCAGCGGTCGATCGTCGCGTGCTTCTGGCTCGGCTGCAGGTACTGGCCGATCGTCACCACGTCGACTCCGTTGGCGCGCAGGTCGCGCAGCGTTTCGACGACCTCGTCGTTTGTCTCGCCGAGACCGACGATGATGCCGCTCTTCGTCAGTACCGGATAGTCGGCGATCTCCTTGGCGCGGCGCAGCTGCTCTAGCGCGCCGTCGTAGCTCGCCTACGCACCGCGCATGCGGCGGTGCAAGCGGCGGACCGTCTCGATGTTGTGGTTGAAGACGTCGGGGCGCGCGCCGATCACGGTCTGGAGCGCAGTCTCCTCGACGCCGACGAAGTCAGGGGTCAGCACCTCGATCTTCGCGTCTGGGAGCTTCGCCTTGATCGCGCGGATCGTCGCTGCATAGTGGCCTGCGCCCTTGTCCGGAACGTCGTCGCGGTCGACCGAGGTGACGACGACGTGCTTCAGCCCCATCTGCGCGGCGGCCTGGGCGAGCCGGAGCGGCTCGAGCGGGTCGACCGGCTCGTTCGGCTTGCCCGAGTTGACGTAGCAGTAGCGACAGGCACGGGTGCACGTCTCGCCGAGGATCTGGAACGTTGCCGTGCCACGCCCCCAGCACTCCGCGATGTTCGGGCAGCGCGCCTCCTCGCAGATCGTGTTCAGCTTCTGACCGTGCAGCAGCTTCTTCACGTCGAAGTAGCTGCCGTTCTGCGACGGCGCGCGCACCTTCATCCACTCGGGGCGGCGCGGGCGCTCTGCGACGGGCAGCGAGGTCTCCATCGGATCAGTTTAGAGAGGGAGAGCCGGTGTCCGGTCGACCAGCTCGGCGTAGCGGCCGCCGCGCGCCACGAGCTCGTCGTGCGTCCCGCGCTCGACGATCCGCCCGCCGTCGAGGACGAGGATCTGGTCGGCGTCGTGGACGGTCGAGAGGCGGTGGGCGATCGCGATCGTCGTGCGGCCCTCCGCCAGGCGGTCGAGTGCTTCCTGCACCTGCCGCTCCGTCTCGGTGTCGAGCGAGCTCGTGGCTTCGTCGAGTACCAGGATCGGCGGGTTGCGGAGGATCGTGCGCGCGATCGCCATGCGCTGCTTCTCGCCACCGGAGAAGCGGTAGCCGCGCTCGCCGACGACCGTGTCGTAGCCCTCGGGCAGCGACGAGATTAGGTGGTGGATCTGCGCGGCCGCGGCGGCCGCCTCGACCTCGGCGTCGGTGGCCTCGGGCTTCGCGAACCGGAGGTTCTCGCGCACGCTGGCGTGGAAGAGGTACGTCTCCTGCGAGACGACGCCGACGACCCGCGCGAGCGAGGCGAACGAGAGGTCGCGCACGTCGACCCCGTCGATCGAGACGGCGCCCTGGTCGACGTCGTAGAGACGCGCGGTCAGGTAGCCGAGGGTCGTCTTGCCGGATCCCGTCTCGCCGACGAGCGCGGTCTTGGTGCCGGCCGGCACGCGGAACGTCACGTCCTCAAGTGTCCAGCTCTCCTTGCCGTAGCGGAACCAGACGCCGTCGAAGACGACCTCGCCTGCGACGTCCAGCTCGCGCGGGTCGGCGCGTTCCACGATGTCGACCCGCTGGTCGAGGTAGTCGAAGATGCGGTCGAAGAGCGCGACTGAGGTCTGCACGTCGAGGCTGACGCCGAGCAGCGAGCCGACCGGGAAGAAGAGCCTCGTCTGCAGGGTCGTGAACGCAACGAGCGTCGGCACCGAGACCGCGTGCGATCCGTGGGCGAGCGCCAGGCCGCCGAACCAGTAGACGGCAGCCGGCATGACCGCGAAGGTCGTCTGGATCATCGCCATCATCCAGCGGCCCGCCATGCGCTGGCGAACCTCGAGCTCGGAGAGCAGCTGCGACTCCGATTCGAACCGGTCGGCGAGCTCGGACGTGCGCCCCATCGTCTTGCCGAGCAGGATCCCCGAGACGGAGAGCGACTCCTGTACGAGGCTCGACATGTCGGCGAGCGTCTCCTGTGTCGAGGTTGCGATCTTGCGGCGCTCGTTGCCGACGCGACGCGTCAGCAGGACGAACACCGGGATCAGCGCGAACGCAAACAGCGACAGCTGCCAGCTGAGCGCCGCCATGCCGATCATCGTCGCAATCACCGTCGTTGCGTTCGAGACGATCGACGTCGCCGTGCTGGTGACGACGTTCTGCACGCCGCCGATGTCGTTGGAGATGCGCGATTGCACCTCGCCGGTGCGTGTGCGCGTGAAGAACGCGAGCGACAACCGCTGCAGATGGCGAAAGACCGCGGTTCTCAGGTCGTGCATCACGCGCTGCCCGACCTGGTTCGAGAGCAGCGTCTGCCAGACGCCGACTACGCCGGTGACGACGGCGATCACGATCATGCCGCCCGCGTCGATCGAGAGCTGCCTCGTGTCGGGGTGCTGGATCGCCTGCAGCACACCGCGCAGGAGGAATGCCGGAACGACACCGAGCGCCGCGGAGAAGAGGATCAGTGCAAGCACCGCGCCGAGGCGCAGCCGGTACGGCCGGAAGAGCGCGGCGATGCGCTTCAGATTCGCACGGCGGACCGCGGGGTCGTCTGGACGTTCGGGCCGCTCGCCGGCTGACGAGCTGAACGGGCGAGGCATGCCGTCACGGTAGAGAACCTGGCTAGGCTCGTGTCGTGCGCAGGGTGTGCGTGTTCTGTGGAGCCTCGAGCGGGCGGCTGGCTGCGTACGCCGACGCGGCGCGGGCGTTCGGTTCAGCCGCGGCGGCGCGCGGGCTCGGTGTCGTCTACGGAGGCGGCCGCGTCGGCTTGATGGGCGCAGTGGCTGACGCGGCACTCGCGGCGGGCGGCGAGGTGGTCGGTGTCATCCCCCAGGAGCTCGTCGAACGGGAGCTCGCACACAGCGGTCTCACCGAGCTGCACGTCGTCTCGTCGCTGCACGAGCGCAAGGCGTTGATGGCCGAGCTCGCCGACGGGTTCGTGGCGCTGCCCGGCGGCTTCGGGACGCTCGACGAGCTGATGGAGCAGCTCACGTGGTCGCAGCTCGGCCTGCACGCCAAGCCGGTCGGGCTGCTCGACGTCGAGGACTACTGGCTGCCGCTGATCGCACTGGCGCGCCACGCGACCGAGGAAGGTTTCGTTCGCGAGTCCGATCTGGCGGCGATCGCCGTAGCGGGCGATGCCGAGGGCCTGCTCGACCGCCTCGCGCGAATGACGGGCGAGCCGCGGCCACGGCCCAAGTGGGCGAAGCCGCCGGCGCCCTAGGGCTTGTAGGGCTGCTTACGAGCCGAAGATCGCGCCGATCGCGAGCGCCGCCGCGACGGATGTCGCGACGATCACGCCGGCCCAGGCAAGTAGACGGAGCGTTACCTCCATCCCTTGATCGTCCTCCTACGGCCGGACGGAGCCGTGCGAGGCCGAAGAGACCTGTTCCAAACGGCCTAGTACGAGGGACTGTCCCCTGGTCGTGTCTGGTTTGGCCTCGCCCTGAAGAGCCATGCCCCGGGGACAGGCCCTGGGACATGTCCGATCAGGACAGCGCAGCTCCGCGAGCTCGGACCCGGCCTCCAGACCCCTACAGGTCTCGTTCGGACACGTCCCTCTGACTGACCTCAGGCTGGTCGACGGTGCCGGTTCAGGCGCTCGCGGCGAGTGCGGCCGGCAGTTCTGCGAACGTCAGGTCGAAGACGTCGGCCAATGCCTGGCTCGCCGCGGGCCGCACGTCGTCGACCGAGAGCGGTCGCCCGAGCTCGCGCGCGAGCGACGTGAAGGCGAAGCCGTCGAGGCCGCACGCCGTGATCCACTCGGTGAACGGCGCCGGGTCGAGATCGACGTTCAGCGCGTAGCCGTGCGTCGCGACCCACTTCGTCAGGTGAATGCCGATCGAGGCGATCTTCCGTGGCGGCGAGTCGAGCCAGACGCCGGTCAGCCCCTCGATGCGCGTCGCCTCGACACCGAACGCGCCGATCGTGCGGATCAGCGCCTCCTCGAGGTCGCGGCAGTAGCGCTTGACATCCTGTCCGTGGCGGGTCAGGTCGAGGATCGGGTAGCAGACGAGCTGTCCCGGCGCATGGTAGGTCGACTTGCCGCCGCGGTCGACCTCGACGACGGCGACGTCGGCGCCCGCCGGCACGTGTACCTCGCCCTCCTCGGTGCGGCGACCGAGCGTGATCGTCGGCGGATGCTCGAGGAAGAGCACGGTGTCGGGCGCATCGCCGCGTCCGACCGCCGCTGCGAGCGCGCGCTGCAGGTCGAGCGCCTCCGTATATTCGACCACTCCGAGGTTGATCAGGTGCGCGGAGCGGTTCATCCCATCAGCGTACCGAGGGCGAAGACCTTTTACTTCGGCAGCAGGGTCAGCAGTCGCAGCGCTTCCTTGGTGTCTTCTGCTCGGACGAGGATCTCCTGGCGCCCGACGAAGGCCGCGCCCGCGCCGGAGCCTGTGCCCGCGATCGCCTGCAGCGGCGTCTCCGGGATCAACGATCCCAGCGGGTCGTAGGCGGCCCGCACCCCGTGGGACTCGAGATACCCGCACAGCATCGCCGCCTCCGGCTCGGACGCCACCTCGGTCAGTTTCACGACCTCGTCGCTCATGCGCCCGGGCGCGGGTAGCTCGACGCCAGCATCCGGTCCCAGAGACGGTCGGGCAGAAGCGCGTGCAGGCCCACGAGCAGCCGTGCGGACGGCGTCACGAGGTAGCGCGGCCGCGGACGACGTGCGCGCAGTACCTTCTCGATCGTGCGCGCGACGCTGTCGGGCTCGCCACCGAGCCGTGCGAGGACGCCGCGCTCGTACGCGCTCACGGTCGCAGCGCCGACGTAGGCGTCGAAGCCGCTGTAAGGGCCGTCGTCGGGTGAGACCTCTGCGAGCTCGCCGACTGCAGTCGCTGAGAACTCGGTCCGGATGATCCCCGGCTCGATCAGCACGACTCGGACGCCGAACCCCGAGACCTCGAAGCGCAGCACGTCGGAGAGCGCCTCGAGTGCGTACTTCGAGGCGTGGTACCACGCGGCGCCTGGGAACGTCAGCCTGCCGCCCATCGAGCTCACGTTGACGATGTGGCCGCGCCGTTCCCGCCGCATGCCGGGCAGCACGAGCCGGCAGAGCTCGAGCGGCCCGAAGACGTTCGTCTCGAACTGGCGGCGTGCACGCTCGAGCGACACTGATTCGAAGGCGCCCGACTGGCTGAAGCCCGCGTTGTTGACGAGCGCGCCAACGGAACCGTGCCGGTTCTCGATCGACGCAACGGCATCGATGCGCGATTGCTCGTCAGTGACGTCGAGCGCGAGCAGCTCGCACCCTTCTGCGCGCAGGTCCGCGATCGACTCGAGCCTGCGCGCACTCGCGTAGACCGTCCAGTCGCCGCCGCGCGCGAGCCGCAAGGCGGTCGCGCGACCGATGCCCGTCGAGCACCCCGTCACGAGGACGGGGTGCCGAGCTTCGGGCTTAGTAGTCGCTCTCGCCCCAGCTCTGCAGGCGCTCGCGCAGGTCGCGCAGGAACCGGCCGGCGTAGGCGCCGTCGACGAGGCGATGGTCGTACGTCAGCGTCAGGTTCATCATCGATCGGATCGCGATCGCGTCGGTGCCGGTGTCGTCGGTGATCACCCACGGTCGCTTGACGATCGCGTACGTGCCGAGGATGCCCGCCTGGGGCTGGCTGATCACCGGCGTGCCGTGGAAGGTGCCGTAACCGCCGGGATTCGTGATCGTGAACGAGCCGCCGGTGACGTCGTCGGGTGTCAGTTGCTTTTCGCGCGCGCGCTTCGCGATGTCGGCGATCGCCTTCGCCATGCCGAGGAGATTGAGCGTCTCGGCGTTCTTGACGACCGGCACGATCAGCCCCTTGCCGTCGACGAGTTCGACCGCGAAGCCGAGGTTGACGAAGCTCTTCGTGACGATCTTGTCGCCGCGGATCTCGCCGTTCACCCACGGGAAGTCACGCAGCGTCTCGGTCGTCGCGCGCGCGATGAACGCGAGGTAGGTCGGGTTGACCCCGTAGGCCGCCTGGTACTCCTTCTTCAGCTCGTTGCGGATCGCGACGACCTTTGACATGTCGACCTCGATCGCGCTCGTGACGTGCGCCGA
>JBBQQI010000041.1:0-21287 GCA_038216085.1 Gaiellales bacterium
TGCGCCGGCCACGCGGTACACGGTCTCTTCGCGCTGGTGCACGACGGCGGAGATCAGCGCTTTCTCGAGCATTGGGTCGTCCTCCTCGATGATCCAGGTGCCCTCGCGGTCTTCGAACGAGGAGCGAACGTGCAGACGAACGGTATGCGTTCGCGCGATCTCGACCGAGCGCGCCATCATCACGCCGGCGCCCGAGGAGGCCATCTCGAGCATCTCCTCGAAGCTGACGCGGTCGAGCTTTCGGGCCGTCTCGACGAGACGCGGGTCGGCGGTGAAGACTCCGCGGACGTCGGTGTAGATCTCGCATGCGTCGGCGCCGAGCGCGGCGGCGAGCGCGACGGCCGTCGTGTCGGAGCCGCCGCGGCCGAGGGTCGTCACGTCGAATGACTCGCCCGAGACGCCCTGGAACCCGGCGACGAGCACGATCTCGTCCCGGTCGAGCGCCTCCTGAATCCGGCGCGCGCGCACCTCGACGATCTTCGCCTTGGTGTGGCTCGAATCGGTGACGATGCCCGCCTGCGACCCTGTGAGCGAGATCGCACTGTGGCCGAGGTCGACGATCGCCATCGCGACGAGCGCACACGAGATCCGCTCGCCGACCGAGAGCAGCATGTCGAGCTCGCGCTCCTGCGGGCTCGGAGAGACCTTGTGCGCAAGCGCGACGAGCTCGTCGGTCGTGTGGCCCATGGCCGAGACGACCGCGATCACCTTGCCGCCGGCGTCGCGGGCGGCGACGAGCCGCTGTGCGACGCGCTTCAGCTTGTCGGGGTCGGCGACCGATGTGCCGCCGAACTTCATCACGACGAGTCCCGGCGTCCGCGCCGCACGCTCGACTGCGGGCACCGCTTCGAACTCTGTCACCGCCATCTGGAACAGTGTAGGCACGTGCAGCTGCCTCACCCGAGCTCGCTCCGCAGGTGGGTTGTCGTCGTGTTCGCGACGCTCGGCCTCGGCCTGCTGCCGTGGACGCTCTGGTTGACCTCGACCCTCAAGCCCCACCACGTCACAGACCGCTGGGACATCGCGTGGTCGGGCTTCGACTCGGGCCTCGCTCTCCTCTTCGTGCTGACCGCGCTCGCTGCGCACCGCCGCTCACCCTGGGTCGGAGCGTTGGCGGCGGCGACGGGGACGTTGCTCGTGACCGACGCCTGGTTCGACGTGATCCTCGAGAGCCATGCGGACGAGCTGCGCAACTCGCTGCTCCTTGCGGCCTTCGTCGAGCTGCCGCTCGCAGCGTTCTGCTTCTGGATCGCCCACCGGACGGAGCGGTTCCTCGCACACGTCGTCGAGGCGGCGTACGGCAGTGGCGCGACGTCACATCTCGCGGCGACCGGAAAGAGCCCGGCCGAGGGTGACCTCGTCGGCGTATTCAAGGTCGCCCCCCACCGGGAGCCCGCTCGCGAGCCGGGTGACACGGACTCTCCCGCGTAGCCGGTCGGCGAGGAACGCGGCAGTCGCCTCACCCGTCATGTTCGGGTTCGTTGCGAGCACGACCTCCTGCACGCCGTTTGCCTCGACACGGCGGAAGAGCTCGTCGATCCGCAGATGGCTCGGCTCGACGCCGTCGAGCGGTGAGAGCGCACCTCCAAGCACGTGGTAGAGGCCGCGAAACTCGGCGGTGCGTTCGAGTGAGACGACATCGACGGGCTGCTCGACGACGCAGATCAGCGAGTAGTCGCGTCGGGCGTCGGTGCAGATCGCGCAGAGCTCTTCTTCGGTCAGGTTGCCGCATTCGCGGCAGAAGCGAACGCGCTCTTTCACCTCGACGAGCGCCTGGGAGAGCGCGAGCGCTTCCTCCTTCGGCTTCTGGAGGATGTGAAAGGCGAGCCGCTGCGCGGTTCGCGACCCGATCCCGGGCAGGCGCGTCAACTGCGCGACGAGGTTCTCGACGGAGGGGCTGAACACCGCGGCCATTGTGCCCGCAGGCATCGGCTGGAGCAGACATGACAGGGGTCGGACTCCTACAGGTCTGGTCTGGACACGTGCGTTCGGGACGGGGTGCTGGAAGACATGTCCCGGGGACAGGCCCTCGGACATGTCGCAATCCGACGCGGCTGTTCTGGGCGTAGTTCAAGCATGACTCGCCTACGCCTCACCTCGCTGCTTGCGCTCGCCCTCGTAACGCTGCCACTGCTCCTCGCCGCCTGCGGCAAGGGCGGCGGCGGGTACTAGCCCGCGGGTCCTAGCCAGTCAGCGCCGCCTCGTAGTCCGAGCGGTCGACCGCGACGAGCCGCAGATCCGACTGCGCCGTCACGCGCACGTCCTCGCTGCCGTCGAGCTTCTCCCACTCGCCGACCACGTGACCAGGCCCGCGCTCGTACGCCTCGAGCGGCGTTTCGACAAGTACGACGCCGCTGCGGATCAGGAACAGCCCGGACACGGGCACGCCCGGCTCGACGAGGATGTGACCCTCGCCGAACTCGAGCTCGCTGCCCACGTCGAGCAGCTTCGCGAAGAACGATTCGTCGATGCGGGCCTACAAACCGGGGAGCAGTCCGCCGAGATCCGGCGGGAGCATGCTCTTCATCTTCGCCTCGACCTTGGCGTGCGCTGCGCGAAGCGCCTCGTTCGCGGCGGCCATCACGAGGTCGGCCAGTAGCTCAGGATCCTCCGGGTCGATGGCCTTCGGGTCGATGCGAAGCTCTTTGAGCTCACCGCTCGCACTCGCGACGACGGTGACCATCCCGCCGCCCGAGGACGCCTCTGCGGTCTCCTTGGCGGCGTCCTCCTGCATCTGCTGCATCTGCGCCTGCATCTCCTCTGCCTGTTTGAGAAGTGCATTCATGTCGAAGCTCATTCGTCCAACTCCCTCGCGTCGAAGGTGCTCTTCATCAGCTCCAGTACATCTTCTTCGCTCGCCGGCGTGTCGTCGTGCTCCCGCGCCGCGGCCGTGTCGCCGAGCTCGAAGATCACGGCGAGCTTGCGACCCGTCACCTCGTAGAGCGCGTCGCGCAGGAACGTCGCATTCTTCGAATCCTCCGCAAGCTGCAGATGGAACGCGGCCGTCGTCGGGAACTCGAGCGTCAAGGTGTCGCCCGCGAGCGCCGACGGACGCGCCTCGGCGAGCGCGCTGCCGATCGGAATCGAGCGTTCGGAAACCGCCGGCAGGATCGACCGCCGCCAAGCCTCTTGCAACTGCTCCAGCTCGAGTTCGAGGCCGGGCGGATCCGTGCGCGGAGGATCCGGCTCCGTCGCGAGGGATGGAGCCGGAGCTTCCTCCGCGCTAGAGGAGGACGGGTTTCTAGGCTTTTCGCCCTGTGCGAATTGTCCCTGTTCCAGCCGTTCAAGGCGAAAAGCCAACGACTCCCGCGACAGGTCGGCCGCCGGGCGCGTCACCTTGACGAGCGCCAGCTCGAGCGGCAGGCGCGGATCGCCGCCCTGGCGCATGTCGTCGACGGCGACTGCGAGCAAGTCGATCAGCCGCACGACTGCCGCGGCCGGCAGTTGGTTCGCCTGCTCGCGCAGCCGTTCGCGTGCCTCGTCGGTCACGGGCAGCGAGTCGGGAACCTCGTTCATGTGCTGCACGAGCAGCAGGTGGCGCAGGTGCTCGAGGAGGTCGGTGACGAGCCGGCCCAGATCCTGCCCCTGCTCGGAGATCTCCTCGAGGAACGTCAGCGCGCCGGCGGTGTCGCCGTCGACGACGAGGTCGCAGAGGCGGAAGAGCACTTCGTCCTCGACGGCACCGAGCAGCTGCAGCACGTCCTGCACCGTGATCGCGCCACCGGTCGCCGCGGCCAGCTGGTCGAGCGTCGACTCGGCGTCGCGGTAGGCGCCACGGCCTCCGCGGGCGATCAGCGCCAGCGCAGCGTCGGGAACGTCGATCGTCTCGCCGTCGGCGATCAGCCGCAGCTTGCGCACGAGCTCGGGCAGGCGTGGCCGCTGGAAGACGAACGTCTGGCAGCGCGAGCGCACCGTCGGCAGCACCTTCTGCAGCTCGGTCGTGCAAAAGATGAAGAGGAGGTGGGGTGGCGGCTCCTCGATCAGCTTCAGCAGCGCGTTCCACGCGGCGTCGGTCAGCTGGTGTGCCTCATCGAGGATGTAGACCTTCGAGCGTCCTTCGACAGGCTGCAGCACGACGCGGTCGCGGATCTCGCGAATGTCGTCGATGCCGCGCTGTGAGGCGGCGTCCATCTCGATCACGTCGAGTGACGAGCCGTTCGTGATCGACACGCAGGCGTGGCAGGTGAGGTCGGGCGTCGCGGTCGGGCCGTGCTCGCAGTTGACCGACTTCGCGAGGATCCGCGCGAGCGAGGTCTTGCCGGTGCCGCGCGGGCCGGCAAAGAGATACGCCTGTCTGACCTTGCCCTGCTCGATCGCGTTCGTCAGCGTTCGGACGACCGCCTCCTGACCCACGACCTCCGAGAACGTCTGGGGGCGGTACTTCCGATAGAGGGCGGCCACAGGACGATTCTCGCAGAAGGGCGAAGCACGAGGGCAGACTCTGAGAACATCCCGCAATGCTGCTCGCCGCCGCGCTCACGATCGCCCTCGCCGGCTGCCCACCGCCGCCTCCGCCTCCGTCGGATCATCTGCTGACGAGCCCGCGCTGGATCAAGAACACGCTCGTCACCCAGTACTGGCCGGCGCCCGAGCGATGGTTCAGCGGCCCGCTCGTCCGGGTCGAAGGGATCCCAGGACGGCATCGCTCCGATTGGCTCTTCGGTGCGCGCGGACTGCCGATGCAGGGCGAGGGGATCGCCTCGAACGGGCGTGTCTACCATTTCGCGGGCCCGTACGACCTCGCGTGGCGCAATCGTGCGGGCAGGCACACAGCGCCCTGCCGCGCTCCCGGCTTCTGGACGGATGGCCGGCCATTCCGCCTCGCATTGCCGGCGCGCGCCCTCTTCGCAGCAGGCCATTCGCGCACGCTCGTCTACTGGAAGAGCGCCGCCGTCGACCGGCACTTGATCCCGTTCGGCTCGCACATCTTCCTGCACGCCCTCTGCTCGACGCCGACGCACGGGTGGGTGGTCGCTCGCGACACCGGCGGTGCGATCGGCGGTGCGCACATCGACATCTGCCGCCCGCCGCCGGAGCACTTGAGCGGCGGAGACGTTCTGCGCGGTCAACCGATGCTCGTCGTGCCGCCGGGAACGCGGCCCAGACGAGCCCCGCACTGTTAGAAGAACCGCTCGCCGGCGTGCACCGGCACGGGAAGCCGGTTGCCGGGCGGGGCCAGGGGGCACACCCAGCGCGGGTCGTACGAGCACGACGGGTTGTACGAGAAGTTGAAGTCGAGCACGAGCCGTCCGTCGTCCTCGCCGAGATCGGAGCCCTTGACCGTGTCGAAGAGGTAGCGGCCTGCGCCGTAGGTCTCGCTGCCGCTCGTCGCATCGGCGAAGCAGAGGTAGAGCCCGCCGCCGTAGCCGTCGAGCCAATAGAGATCCAGCGTGTGCGGAGCGCCGGCGAGGTCGAACGTCGTGCGCGCAAAGCGCGTGAACGAGTACGGATGCTCGCCCGAGGTCGCGATCTCTCGACGCACCGGCTCGGCGGCCTCGACGGTCCCGAGCACGCGCAGCGCCGGGTCGTAGTCGAAGTACGGAAGCCCGTCGAACGACGAGCGGCGATCGGGCGGCAGCGGCGTCTGGGGGTGCGAGGCGAAGAGCTCGTCCCGCACGAGGCGCCAGTGGCGCCAGCCGCGCTCTGCGTCGTCGTCCGCTCGCACCTCGGCGTACAGCTCGAAGATGCGCCGTTTCCAGTCGAGTAGCGTCAGCTCGTTCATGCGAGCGCTGCGCGCACGGCCGGTGCTACCTCGGTGCCGAGCAGCTCGATTGAGCGCATCACCTTGTCGTGCGGCAGCGAGCCGACACTCATCTGCGCGAGAAACCGCTGGTGCCCGAAGATCTCGTGCTCGAAGAGGATCTTCTCGACGACCTGCTCCGGACTGCCGACGAGGAGTGCTCCGCGAGGCGAGCGCAGCGCCTCGAAATCCTGGGGGTGATTCCCGACCAGCCGCGCTCGCGTCCGATGCGGTTCATCACCGCAGCGTACGACGGAAAGAACTCGTCCGCTGCCTGCTGGGACGTGTCGGCGACGAACGCGTGCGAGTTGATGCTGAGCGCGGGCGCGGGATCGTGGCCCGCCTCGATTGCAGCGCGGCGGTGGAGCTCGGCGAACGGTGCGAAGCGCTCGGGTTTACCGCCGATGATCGCGAGCGCCATCGGCAGTCCGAGCAGCCCGGCCCGCGCCGCCGACTCCGGAGTCCCGCCGACGGCGACCCAGATCGGCAACGGGTCTTGGACGGGTCGCGGGTACACGCCGAGGTCGGCGATCCGCGCACGGTGCTTGCCCGTCCAGCTCACGCGCTCGGATCCTCGGAGGTCGATCAGCAGGTCGAGCTTCTCGGCGAACAACTCGCCGTAGTCGCCGAGGTCGTAGCCGAACAGCGGGAACGACTCGATGAACGAGCCGCGGCCCGCCATGATCTCGGCGCGGCCGTTCGAGATCAGGTCGACCGTCGCGAACTCCTCGAACACGCGCACGGGGTCGTCCGAGCTGATGACGCTGACGGCGCTCGTCAGGCGGATCCGCGACGTGCGCGCCGCAATCGCCGCGAGTGCGACCGCGGGCGCGGAGACGACGAAGTCGGGCCGGTGGTGCTCGCCGACCCCGAAGACGTCGAGACCGACCTGCTCGGCGAGCTCGGCCTCCTCGAGCAGCTCGCGCACGCGCTCCGCCGGTCCCGCTTCGCCCAGCTCCGCGAAGGTGTAGATCCCGATCTCCATGGGGGCAGACATAGTCCCCCAAAACGGGTATGGCCCGGCGGAAAGTCCGGCCTTACGGTCAGGGTATGGGAGACGGCCGCAGCTTCGACCAGGCAGTTCGCGCGCTCGACAAGCTGATCGCCGAGCGGTCGCAGGTCGGCTCCTCCCTGCCGGACCAGGATTACGCCGTTCGCCGTGCCTACGAGCGGATCATCAGCGGCACCGGCGTCGCGTGCGCCTCACCCACCGCGTAGGAGATCGAGCCCGAGCGCGAGCAGCGCGAGCCCGAGCACGGCCAGCGCCACAGGCACAACGACCGGTCCGTAGCGGTCGAGCCACGCGCGTGCGTCCGCGGCGAACCGGGCGCCACGTTCCGCGCTTGCGGCGACGAGGAGCAGGAGCGCGAGGAGCGGCGCGACGAAGACGACGTTGTAGGCGACGACGAGCGCGATCTCGGCTCCAATCGTCCCATGAGCAGCGACGACCGCCGTCAGCGCCCCGAAGTAGGGGACAGCAGTCGGAAGCTCGACGGCCATGATCCCGGCCCCCAGGATGAAGGCTGAGCGCCCGGGCCGCCGACCGGCTCCGGCGATGTGGCGCCACAGCCGCACCCGGCTGAACCAGAGGACGAGCGCGAGCGCGATCAGCGTGACGCCCGCTCCGAGCTCAGCGAGTCGGACGGTGTGGTGGCTCGGCTTCGAGACAACCGCGAGCAAGGCCTGGCCCGGCCCGAGGGCGAGTGCCAGACCGCCCGCGAGCGACACCGCAAACACGCCGAGGAGAAACAGCGCGACGTCGCGCACGGCGTGACGACCGACCGCGAGGAACGACGCCGTGGCGAGCGTGGAAGGGTTGAGCGAGTCGATCGCAGCGATCGAGACGACGAGGATGACGAGCGTGAGCATCCCGGCGAGCTTGCCAGAGACTGATCAATCGGCTCGTGTGCGCTAGGTTGCCGCCCGTGCCACCCCGTGTCCTCATTCTCACCGCGAGCGTCGGCGAGGGGCACGACCGACCTGCGCTCCATCTCGCCGACCAACTCCGCGCCGAGCAGCCGGGCGTCGAGATCGACGTGGTCGACAGCCTCCCGGTGCTCGGCCGTGCGATCTCGCTCGTCGGACAGGGGGCGCCCCGCATCGTCTTCTACCGGGGTCAATGGTTATGGGATCTCGGGTTCTGGTTCTTCGCTGTCGCCCCGCCGACGCGTTCGTTGACGCAACGCGCGCTGACCTTGTTTGGAGCGCCCGGCCTCCTGAAGCTCCTTGCCGACCTCGAGCCGGATGTCGTCGTGTCCGTCTTTCCGCCCGCGACCGAGGTGCTCGGTCGCCTGAAGCGCGCGGGGAAGATCGCCGTGCCGGTCCTCGCCGGGATCACCGACCTTGCGGCGATGCACTACTGGGCGAGTCGCGGCATCGACGTACATCTCGTCACCCATCCCGAGTCGATTGACGAGGTGCGCGTGGTGGCAGGCGGGCAGGCGAGCGTGCACACCGTCTCGGGCTTCGTCGCGCCGGCCTTCAGCGAGCCGCAAGACGCACAGGCGGCCCGCACTCGCCTGGGTCTCCCCGCCGCGGGGAAGATCGTGCTCGTCTCGGGTGGCGGCTGGGGAGTGGGCGACGTGCGTGGGGCGGTGAACGAGGCGCTCACGGTCGCAGGCGTGTTGCAGATCGTCTGCCTGTGCGGCCGAAATGACGCGCTCCGCGACGACCTCGCCGCGCGCTTTCTCGACGAGCCGCGCGTGCGGGTCGAGGGGTTCACCGAAGTGATGCCCGAGTGGCTCGCCGCCGGCGACGTCCTTGTCCACTCGACGGGAGGACTGACGGTGCTCGAGGCGATCATGCGCGGCTGCCGGCCGATCTCCTACGGTTGGGGGCGCGGGCACGTTCGCCTCAACAACGCTGCGTTCCGGGAGCACGGACTGGCCGAGGTTGCACGCACGAGGGGCGAGCTGCACGCCGCGCTCGTGGCCGCGCTCGCACGCGGGCGCGCAGACCAGTCCGGGCTGGCTGGGCTTCCCTCCGCGGCCTCGTTCGTCTTCGCGGCGGCCGATGCGCGCTGAGGTGGCGACGGCTGCGGCGCTCCTCGGCTGGTGCGCCCCGGCGGCGGCGCCGGTCGCCCCTCCGATCGCCTCGCTGTTTCGCATCCCGAGCCGGCTTCCGACGCCGCACGGGATTGCGCTCACCTTCGACGACGGGCCACATCCGCAGGGCACGCCGGCGGTGCTCGAGCACCTGCGGTCGGCGGGCGCCCGTGCGACGTTCTTCCTCGTCGGCGAGCAGGTCGTTCGCTGGCCCGCGCTCGCAGCGGAGATCGCGGCCGAGGGCCACGAGATCGCGATCCACGGGTACCGGCACGTGCTCCTGCTGCGCCGGTCTCCCATTGCCTTGCGCGAGGACTTCGCCCGCGCGCTTGACGCGATCGGGACGCACAGCGGCAGCGCACCAACGCTCTACCGGCCGCCCTACGGCGTCTTCAGCGCACCTGCGTTGCTGATCGTTCGCAGGCTCGCCTGGCGGCCGTTGCTCTGGTCACGCTGGGGACGGGACTGGGAGCGCCGGGCGACGCCCGCGACGATCGCGACGCGTGCAACGTCGAACCTGCAGGCGGGTGACGTCGTGCTCCTGCACGACGCCGACCACTACAGCTCGGCGGATTCCTGGTCGAGAACCGCCGCCGCGCTCCCCGTGGTGCTCGAAGCGGCATCGTCGGTGGGCGAGCCGCTCGTCTCGGTCAGCCAGTCGACGTAACGGCGGATCCCGGCCGCGAACTCGATCGTCGGGACACAGCCGAGCTCCGCCGCAGCGCGTTCGCCCGAGACGCGGCCGATGCGCACGTCGACCGGACGTTCCGGCCCGTGCACGACCGGAACGGGCGCGACCGTCTCGCGCACCGTGTCTGCGATCTGCCGGACGGACGTCTCTTCCGATCCGACGAGGTTGAAGATGCGGTTCGCTCCGGCCGGCGCGAGACCGGCGACGATCCCGTCAGCGAGGTCTTCGACGTAGACGAACTGCCTCGTCTGGAGGCCGTCGCCGGCGATCGTCAGGGCTTTACCGGCCCGGGCGCGCGCGACGAACGCGGCGGCGACCGCCGCGGGGCGAGAGCGTGGGCCGTACGGGATGCCGAAGCGGAGGATCGTGTGCTGCTGGCCGTAGAGCTGGGTGTACGACCGGCAGTACATCTCGCCGGCGAGCTTGGTCGCCGTGTAGAAGTGCGCCGGCAACGCCAGGGAGGCATCTTCGTCGAGCGGCTCCTCGCCCGGCGAGTTGCCGTAGACCCACACCGTGCTGCCGTAGACAACGCGCTCGACGCCGCTGTGGCGGGCGGCCTCGAGGATCATCTGCGTTCCGTGCACGTTGACCCGGTCGGCGCGCACGGGATCGGCAACGACGTCGCTGACGTCGGCGACGGCAGCGAGATGGATCACGGCGTCGCAGCCGTGGGCGGCGCGGCGAGCGGTGTCGCGATCGGCGATGTCGCCCAGCACGATCGGTATCTCGCCGAGCGGGAGGTGGGGCGACGGAACGAGGTCGAAGATTACGGGCTCGTGCCCGTGCACGCGCAGGCGATCGACGACGTGAGAGCCGATGAACCCGGAGCCTCCCGTGACGAGGACCCTCACCGCGCTGCACCTGCCGCGACCGGCTGCTCGGCCGGGCGGTAGTACAGCGGGACGCACCAGTGGTTCTCTGCGACCCAGTCGCTTGCGGGTAGGTCGACCGCATGCCCGAGCAGCCTGTGGCACGGCTCGTCGTAGACCTTGCCGGTCGAGCGCTCGATCGGGTCGAACACGATGTACTTGTAGAGCCCCGAGACCATGCCGTCGGGAACCTCGAGTCGTCTCGGATGGAGCGGGTCGAGCAGTTCGCGAGCGGCGGCGTTCTTCCACGCGGTGATCTCGTCCAGGCGCTCAATCTCGACGATCCCGAGGGCGGCCGTGAACTCGCTCATGCGGTAGTTGAGGCCCGCCTGGGCATAGTCCGGCTTGCCGTAGCTCCGGAACCGCCGCGCGAACTCGACGAGCTCAGCGTGCGGCGTGACGAGCATTCCGCCCTCTCCGGTCGAGATGGTCTTGGTCGCCGCGAACGACCAGATACCGGCATCGCCCCAGGTGCCGGCGCGACGGTTGTTCCAGGAGGCACCGTGCGCGTGGGCGCAGTCCTCGAGCAGCACGATCCCCTCGGCCCGGCAATACGCGGCGATCTGTTCGACGTCGAAGGCGATGTGACCGCCGATGTGCACGACGAAGACGGCGCTCGGTTTGTGCTGCCGCGCCTTGCGCTCGAAGTCCTCGAACGACATGCAGAGGTCGTCGCGATTGCAGTCGACGAACTCGACGTTGCCGCCTGCAGCCAGGATCGCGAGCGGCGTTGCCATGAACGTGTTGGAGGGGCAGAGCACGGTCTTGCCTCTCACCTCGAAGTACTCGAGAGCGGCCAGAACCGCGCCGGTCCAGCTCGAGGTGGCGACGGCAGGAAGCTCGTTCCACGCGGCCCATGCCTCTTCGAACTGCACCGTCAGCGCGCCGTCCGACCACTGGTCGTTGTCGAGGGCTGAGTCCCAGAGCGCATGCAGGCGCACGCGGTCGCGGTGGTCGAAGCCGATGGAGAAACGGTTGATGTTCACGATGAGTGTGACGGGGTTGTAGCTATAGCCTCGTTGGCGCGACAGGCAGACGCAACCACAACGTTCCTGATGGGCTTCTGAACACCTGATTGGAACGCCGGCGTGGCGGCGAGATCAAAGGCGGGGCGGATCATCCGCACTCGTCTTAGCGGATGAGGCGGACGGGTGGACGAGCGGCACGAGCGACGTCCACCCGGCGCGCAGGACCGCGACGAGCGAAGGCGGCGTCACCAGCTCGGCCGTTCCGCGCACCGGCCGCCGAGCGCGCTCGACGTAACCACCAGGGCCCCAGCGCAGGAGCTCTCGGCCGAGCACGAGGTGGGGCTCGCCTGCCCAGACGACGAACGAACCGTCGGGGAGCTCGTCGAACGACGCCTCGTGATGTCGCTGCCGCCGGGTCTCGGGATCGATTCGCTCGGCGTGCAATTGGGCGTCGAGCGCGTCCGCGCCGACCTGCTCCGGGTGCCGGCCGCGCCAGATCGAGCCGAAGCGCGTGTAGTCCTCGAAGCGGCAGAGCGCGCACGGCCGATGCCCCGCGGCAAAGGCGGTCGCCTCGTCGAGGAAGAACAACTCGGTGAACTTGCCCGGCTGCAGCAGCGGTCGGCGCAGCCAGCCTCGGAACTCGAGCCGGCAAGCGATCCAGCGCTTGCCGGTGAAGCGTCTCCGGATCTGGCCGGTCGCATCGTGGAGACAGCCGCGGTTGCCGTATACGAGCCCGCGTTCGGGCACCGCCACGAGCTCACTCAGCGGGGTGACCCGGTTTTGCCGCACAGCGGCACGGTACGGGAACGCGCTTCAGCGGAAGAGCTGATACGGGACGCTCGAGAGGATGACGTGCGGCTCGAACAGGAGCAGGCGCTTGATGTAGAGCGCCCGCTGGTTGTGCAGGGCGCGCGCCCAGCCCCGCACGACGATCTCCGGCATCACGACGTTCACGACCGTGTCGGAGTCTGCCGTCAGCTCACGCAGATAGGCGAGCAGTGGTTCGCCGATGTCGCGGTAAGGCGCGTCGGTCAACTCGAGCGGGAGCGGAGCGCCGTCGCGCCGCCAGGCGCTTTCAACCGAGCGGGCTTCGGCGTCGTCGAACGCGAAGGAGACCGCTCGTGTGTCTGCGATTCCGAGGCTCCTCGCGTAATTGACCGCGCGCAGCGAGCTCGCGTGGACGTTCGCGATGAGGACACGGCAGACGAGGTGCTGCGGCGTGTGCCCTTCGGGGCCGGCAAGTGACGACACGGCCGGCACGTCGGCGACGACCACGCCGGGCTCGGAGTTGAGGCGCAGCTTCAACCGGAACGACTCCCGCCCGGCCGCGCGAATCAGCGACGGCCGGCGAAAGTGCTCGGGCACGACGACGGTGACGAACTCGGCCTCGCCCTTGGGCATGCTCCAGACCCGTTCGAGCACGGCGTGTGAGCGTCCCTCGTCGGTGGCGAGCACCTCGAGTTGCGGCGAGCCACCCGCGAAGTCGAACCAGCGAGGCCGAATGCCGCGGTCGGTCGCGCGTCCCGGCGCACAGATCGCCTGCACCCGGTCACCTGCGATCCGCCGCGCGTACCAGAGCGCGCCTTCGGCCGCGACGTTGATCGAGTCGACCCAGAGCAGCACGTTGTTGCGCGGCGGGCCGGCTGACTGCACCGCTGCCACGCCGGCCTTCAGTCGCCTTCCGAACCGCCGGTAGTGGCGGTTGATGCCGAGGAACGAGAGCACGAGCAACGGGATCGCGACGGTCACGAGCCAGGCGCCTTCGGCGAACTTCGTCCAGATGACGACGAGCGTCACGAGCCCGGTCGCCGCTGCGCCGGTCGCATTCAAGAGCGCTCGCCGCCGCCAGCCGGGCTCGCGGCCGCGCGCCCAGTACCGGACCATCCCGGCCTGCGACAGGGTGAACGCCGTGAAGACACCGATCACGTAGAGGTGGATCAGCGAGTCGACGCTGGCGTTGTAGACCCAGAGCACGAGCCCGGAGACGGCCGTCAGCACGAGGATGCCGTTGGAGAAGACGAGCCGGTCACCGAGGTTCGTGAACTGGCGCGCGAAGAAACGATCGCGTGCGAGGAGCGCCGCCAGGCGGGGAAATCCCTGGTAGGACGTGTTGGCGGCCAGCACGAGCACGGCGAGCGTCAGCACCTGCACCACCCAGTACATGAAGCCGCTCCACGCTCCCGCGGGAAAGACGCCGCGGGCGATCTGCGAGAGCACCGACGGCGTGCCGCCGGCACTCGGCCGCGCATGCATCCGTACGGCGAGCCACGAGACACCGAGGAACATCGCGATCGCAATCACGCCGAGGATCACGAGCGTCGCAGCCGCGTTGCGGCCTTGCGGGCGCCGAAACGCGTTGACGCCGTTGGCGATCGCCTCCACACCGGTCAGGGCGGTGGAGCCCGACGCAAATGCCCGCAGGATCAGGAACAGCGTCACGCCGCCTGCGCCCGCCGTGATCGGATGCGGGGAGACCGCTGACGGGCAACTGCCCGTCGCGCATTGTGCAAATCCGGTGCCGATCACGGCGAAGATCGATGCGACGAACAGGTAGGTCGGGAGTGCGAAGAGGATCCCTGCCTCACGCACCCCGCGCAGGTTCGCGAGCGCGATCAACCCGACGAAGATCAGCGAGAGTGTGAGCTCGTGGCCGTGCAGTCCGCGCGCCGCAGAGGTGAGCGCAAGGACGCCTGCCGCTACCGAGACTGCGACGGTCAGCACGTAGTCGGTCAGGAGGGCGGCCGCGGCGACGAGGCTCGGCAGACGGCCGAGGTTCTCCTTCGCGACGATGTACGCCCCGCCTGAGCTCTCGTAGGCAAAGACCGTCTGCCGGTAGGAAAGGACGACGATCGCAAGCAGAGCCGCGATCGCGGCCGACACGGGCAGCGCGAGATGCGCGGCCGAGGCCGAGGCTGCGACGAGCACGACGAGCGCAGCTTCAGTCGCGTACGCGACCGAGGACAACGGATCGGAGGCGAAGATCGGGAGTGCGAGGAACTTCGGGAGGAGCGTCTCTCCGAGCTGGTCGGAGGCCATGGCGCGACCGACGACGAGGCGCTTCACTCCGCCGCGCTTGACCCCCGTCCGGCGTCCGCCGGCGACGCCCTCCTCGCTGTCAGCGATCCGTGTCATGCTGCCTGCGTTCGAGCGCGGCGAGCGCCTCGCGCGCGGCGCGTCCGAGCAGCAGAGAGCCGCCGGTGCCGAAGAGTGGCGAACGTCTGTCGGAGAGCAGGCCGTCGACGAGCAACATGCCGCGCGGCTGCACCGGTCGCTGCAGGTCGTAGAGCCGGGCCGCGAGCGCCAACAGCACAGCCCGCGCTGCGCGCACCGCGCCGCGGTCGAGCGGAGAGGACCCCGGCAGGAGCCGCTCACCCGATGCGTGGACGACGTTGGTGACGCTCGCCGCAACCTGCAGCCTGTTCGAATCCGACGTCAGTTCTGCCGCACGCCATGCGAGTCGAAGCGGCGGCAGCGATGACGCGAGCAGCTCGGTGTCGGCTGCGCGCCGCGATGCGCGCAGCGCCCTACGGGTCTCCCACTCGCGTAACGGCCGGGTCAATGCGCTCATTGCCCCAACGTACGGCGGGCACTCTCAACGGCGGCTCAGGATCGACGGTGGCCGCCTCAAGACGTTCTCAAGGTGAAACCAACCGGTAGCCCGCTCCGGGCTCGGTGACGAGATACCGTGGGCTTGAGGGCTCCGGCTCGATCTTGTGCCGCAGCTGCGAGACGTAGACGTGGAGGTAGTTGGACTCCTCTCCATAGGCCGGTCCCCAGACCTCTCGCAGGATCGCTCTGTGGGTGAGGAGCTTGCCCTCGTTCTGCGCGAGGAAGCTGAGGATTCGGAACTCGAGCGGCGTCAGGTGCACCGGCTGGCCCGCGACGGAGAGCGAGTGCTTTTCCAGGTCGACTCGGAGTGCGCCGATCTCGAGCACGGGGCCCGTCGCCGGGCCGGCGCGCCGCAGCGCGGCACGGAGGCGCGCCAGGAGCTCGCCGACGGCGAACGGCTTGGTCACGTAGTCGTCGGCTCCCGCATCGAGCGCCGCGATCTTCTGCTCCTCGTCGCCGACGGCCGAGATGAGGATGATCGGCGCTTGCGTCCAGCCGCGGAGCTCGCGGCAAACCTCGGTGCCGCTGCCGTCCGGCAGCACGAGATCGAGCACGATGGCGTCCGGCGGTCGCAGCGCAGCGGCCGACAGGGCTCCGGCAGCCGTTCCCGCCGTCTCGACGTCGTACCCTGCGCCGCGCAGGTTGGTCGTCAGCGCCCGCAGGAACTGCGGCTCGTCGTCGACGACGAGGACGAGCGGCATCACGCCCCCACCTCGGCCGGGACCGGGTCGGCGATCAGGACGAGGCGCGCGACCATCCCGCCGGAGGCGCGCGGCTCGAGCTCGACCGAGCCACCGTTCACCGCAGCGAAGCCGCGTGCGATCGACAGTCCGAGCCCGGCGCCGGGCGAGCCCGCGCCGCCGCTGTCGAGCACCTCGACGACGAGCTGCCCCTCGATTGCCCGCGCCGTCAGCTGGACGGGGCCCGTCGAGAACTTCAGTGCGTTCTCGATCAGGTTCACGAGCACACGTTGGATCTGCACGTCGTCGACCAGTGCGGCCGGCAGGCCGTCGGGAATCGTCAGCTCGACGCGGCCGGGATCGTGCACCTCGGCGATGGCGCGGGCGAGCAGCTCGTCGGTCGGCCAGAGCCCGAGGCGGGGCGCAGCGGCGCCCACCTGCAGCCGCGAGAGATCGAGGAGATTGCCGACCAGCCTCGTCAGGCGTGTGACCTCGACCCGCATCGTCGCGAGCAGATCCCGACGGTCGGCCGCCGACAGCGTGAGTTCCGTGCTCTCGAGGCCGTCGACGGCGGCGGAGATCGTCGCGAGGGGGGTCCGGAAGTCGTGCGAGACGCTCTGGAGGACGGCTGTCTTGATCGCATCCGATCGGCTGAGAGTTGCGATGCGCTCACGCTCCTCGGCGAGCTCGACGAGCAGCGCGAGTGCCGCGTCGAAGCGGTGCCGTGCGTCGGCGTCTCCTTGCCCGAGGACGGTGTCTGCCCGCTGCCGAATTTCCTCGACCGGGATCGATTGCAGCAACCAGCCCGCCGCATCTGCCAGCACCGCCGTCTCTCGCTCCCGTTGCTCGGCTTCGCCGGCGCGTCGCCGTGCACGCGTCGCGAGCTCCGATGCAACAACTGCCGTCACGACGTACACCGCGAGTGCCGTCCAGTTGCGGCCGTCCGCGAGTGTCAACGTGTGCACCGGCGCGAGGAAGAGAAAGTTGAAGGCGACCATCGAGCCGAGAGCGGCGGCGATCGCGTACCCGAGCCCCCACAGCACGGCAACGGCCAGGACGGCCAGGATGAAGAGGACGCCGAGGCTCAGCGTCGGTGCGACCGGCCTCAGCAGATAGACGAGACCGATCACGAGGGCGACGGCCGTCACGGAGCCGGCGACCGCCGTCGCGTGACGGCGTACTTCCATCGGGCGAATGTAGATGATGGGCGTTGCCTGCAGGAGCGGCCCAGACGATCCCGAACCACCGTTTGTGCCGCACGTGCCGAGTGCTTTTGGTGAGGACGCCTTCGGTCGCCGGGCGGAGACCGCCGCACGCTTCTTCGGGACGCCGAAGTACATCGCCGGCCAGACCGTCGGCGTGATCATCTGGATCGCGCTGAACGCGATCGCGGTCAGCCTCCGCTGGGATCCGTACCCGTTCATCCTGCTGAACCTCGCCTTCTCGACGCAGGCGGCCTATGCGGCGCCGCTGATCCTGCTCGCGCAGACCCGCCAGGTCGAACGGGACAAGCAGGCGCTCGACCAGCTCGAGGCGCATCGCGAAGAGGTGATGACCTCGATCGAGGATCGCGAGGCGCTGATCCGCAGCGAGACCGCCGAGTTGAAGCGGCTGATCGAGGCGAACACCGCGCTGACCAGGGAGGACAAGCTGTTGACCGAGCGGGTCGAGGCATTGACGCAGGAGATCCGCGCTCGCCTTTCGCCTGCGGCGAAAGGCTAGAAAAACCGCTATTAGAGCGGTGCGTCGGCCGGAAGCGCGACAGTCATCGTCGTTCCGCGCCCGACGGTGCTGTCGACGTAGATGTCTCCCCGGCTCTCGGAGACGATCCCGTCGATCGTCGCGAGGCCGAGCCCGGTTCCCGTCTCGGGTGGCTTGGTCGAGAAGAAGGGCTCGAAGATCAGCTCCTCGATCTCGTCCGGGATCCCGTCCCCGGTGTCGATCACCTGGAGCCACGCAGAGTTCGCGCTGGCGCTCTCGACGTCGTCGCTGAGCGACGACGGGGCGTCGGTCGACGTGCGGATCGTGATCTTCCCCTCGTCTGCGATTGCGTCGCGGCCGTTGACCACGAGATTGAGGATCACCTGCTCCAGTTGCGACCGATCGACGAAGACCGGCACGGGCTCGGTCGCAAGGTCGAGCTGCAATTCGATCTCGGGCGGCACGAGGTGACGGAGCAGTGACCTGAACTCAAGGACGACGCCGTTCAGGTCGGTGCGCGCGGGAGCCGATTCCGGGGGGCGGCCGACCGCGAGGAGCTGCCGCGTCAGCAGCACGGCCTTCTCGGCCGCCGAATCGATCTCCGCGAAGTATCGCGCGGTCTTCTCAAGCTCCGCCGGCGCCACCTCGCCGAGATTCGCGAACGCGCGGATTGCGGTCAGCAGGTTGCTGAAGTCGTGCGCGACCCCGGCCGTGACCCGCCCGACAGTCTCGAGCCGCTGAGCCTGGCGCATCGATTCGAGTGTCTGCACCGCGTGCTGCTCGGCCCGGCGTTGTGCGGTCACGTCCGCGAACGACACGCCGACCCGCCCCTGCGGCAGCGGGAACGCATGAACCGAGAACACCGGGGCGGGCGCACCCTCGTCCCCAACGTGCTGCTCGATGTCGCCGAGCTCGGCCGCTTCCCCGCCGAGGGCGATGTCGAGGAAGTTGTCTGGCAACTGCGAGTCGTTGAGGAGTGGGAGCGCTGTCCGAATCGATTTGCCGATCGCCTCGTGCGGCTCGACGCCCGTTGCCGCCACCGACGCCGAGTTCGCGTACACGAGGTGCAGGGCGCCAGGATCGAGTGGATCGTCGACCTGGTACACGTGCACCCCGAGGTCGACTGCACCGATTACTTCGGCGAAGAGCTCCTCGTCCACTCGCTCGCGGGGAAGGGTCAGCGCACGCTCGGGCTCTGCGACACGACCTCTTCGATCGCGTCCGCGATGACATCCGGATCGGCGCCCTTCTCGATATAGAGCGCGGCGCCAAGTTCGAGTGCCTGCTCGGCGATCGTCGAGGCGAGGAACCCGGACAGCACGATCACTCGGGTCGCGGGCGCGACGCGTCTGATCTCCGGCAGCGCGTCGAGACCGGTGCGGCGCGGCATCGAGAGGTCGAGCAGGACGACGTCCGGCTGGAGGCGTTCGGCTTCGGCCACGGCTTCGTTGCCGTCGCGTGCCTCGCCCACCACGCGAAGCCCCTGGCGGAGCTCGACTGCGACGCCGAGCAGCATGCGCATCGCCGCGAGGTCGTCGCAGATCAGGACGCTGATCGCGCCGTTGACCGTCGATGTCGACTGATCACTCATCGGTGGGATGGCCCGCGGCATCTCGAATCAGTTGCTCGTGCGAGATGCCGCTTGCTTTCAGTTCCTCAACGGCGCGGGCGACGATTGCCTTGGCTTG
Organism: Gaiellales bacterium; assembly: GCA_038216085.1. Lineage (GTDB taxonomy): Bacteria > Actinomycetota > Thermoleophilia > Gaiellales > Gaiellaceae > PALSA-600. The sequence continues at coordinate 18,991 of JBBQQI010000041.1, forward strand.
GCTGAGCGTCGCATCGAGCGCCTCGCGCGATTCGTCATGGTGATCGAGCTGCAGCGCAAGATGTGCGACCGCGAGGCCCTGCACCACACCGTCGTGCAGTTCGAGGGCATCCCGCTGGCGCAGTCGCGCGTACTCCTTGTCCCGCAGGACCTCTGCGGTTCGGCGCTCGAACGCGCCGTGCAGGCTCTGGTACTCGGCGAAGCGGCGCAACGTGATCTCGATCGCGCTCTGGAGCTCGTCCGGGTGCCCGTCGATGATGTAGGCATAGACGCCGCGCTTCGCTGCCTCGTTCGTCCACAGTGGCTCATGGGACGGTGTGACGGCAATCACCGGACAGAACGCTTCGCGGACGATCCCCGACACCAGGTCGAGCGCGTGCTCGGAGCTCGGCCCGAGACCGACGAGCGCGACATCGGGTCGCACTCTTGCCGTCGCCGGGCCGACCGCCTCCACAGACGTCTCGCGCGCCACGACCTCGTGGCCCATCCCGGAAACGACGCGGGCGAGCAATTCGAGGTGCTCCTGCCGCTCGTTCGCGATCAGAACGCGAAGGTGATGAACGCTGTTCACGTCGCTTATCTAGCCTTTCTCGCGGGGCACTCCCGCGCTACCGGCAGAGGCTGACAATCGAAGAGCACGGCGCTGGGGCAGGTGGCTAGGGCAGCGCGCGTGTGATCTCGGCCGGACGCCCGTGTGGCGCGCAGGAATCGTACCACCACGCCCCGCTCGCATCCACCGCTACGCTGGGGCCAGCCGATCCAGCTTGCAACCGATATTGCGAATCGGCTATTGCGACATCGGACCTCTGGCACCATCGGACATCTGGCGAAAGGGGAGCCGTGCGTACCGCGATCTTCTCGACGTTTCCTCCGCGTGCCTGCGGAATCGGCACGTTCTCGTTCGACGTGCACGCCGCACTGCTCGACGTCGACGACGTCGATGATGTTCGCGCGCTCGTCGTCGTCGACGAGCCTTCGAGCCCGCAGCGGCCGGAGATCCTGCAGACGGTCTCGCAGGGCGCGCGGGGCGACTACGTGCGGGCCGCGCGGGCCCTCGGTCGCACCGACGTGGACGTCGTGCTCTTGCAGCACGAGTACGGCATCTTCGGCGGACGGGACGGGGAGTACGTGCTCTCGTTCGCGCGCGAGCTCGCTCAGCCGCTCGTCGTGACGCTGCACACCGTGCTCTCGGCGCCGACGCCTCATCAACTCGCCGTGCTGCGCGCGCTCTGCGCTGAAGCCGAGCGGGTGATCGTGATGTCGGAGACGGCACGGCTCTTGCTCGTGCAGGTCGGCGGTTGCGAAGACAACAAGATCGAGGTCATCCACCACGGCGCGCCGACGGAGCTCGCTAGTGCGCGCGCGGAGCTCGACGCAGGGCGGCGTTCGCGGTATGTGCCGTCCACTGCCGGTGGCTACAAACGAATGGAATCGCGCTTCCTGCTCTCCACCTTCGGCCTCATCTCTCCGGGCAAGGGTCTCGAGACGATGCTCGACGCGCTGCCGGCGATCATCGAGCGCCATCCTGACGTCTTCTATGTGATCGCCGGCCGTACACATCCGCAGATCGCGCGCCGTCGAGGTGAGGAGTACCGCCTCATGCTCGAGCGCCGCATCCTCGACCTGGGCCTCGCCGAGCACGTCGAGCTCGACGACCGGTTCCTCGCCGTCGACGAGCTCGCCGATCTGCTGGCCGCGACCGACGTCTTCGTGACGCCGTACACAAATCGCGAGCAGAGCTCGTCGGGTGCGCTGACGTTCGCGCTGGGCGCCGGCTGCGCGGTGGTCTCGACTCCGTACTGGCATGCAAGCGACATGCTCTCGACCGGCGCCGGAACGCTTGTCGGCTTCGGAGACGCCGCAGCGCTTAGCGCGGCCGTCTGCGGCTTCGTCGACGATCCGGCGAAGCTTGCCGCCGCCCGGCTCGAGGCTGCGCGCATCGGTGAGACACTCGGCTGGCCGTCGATTGCGGCGGCGACCGCTGCGGTTCTGCGCGACGCGGTGTCTGCCGCGCCGCGGCGCACCGCCATTCCGGAAGACGCCCTCGAGCTCGCAGAGGTTCGCACCGACCATCTCTTGACACTCGTTGACGACTGCGGCGTCATTCAGCACGCAAACGGCGCGATCCCGAACCGGCACACCGGGTACTGCGTCGACGACGTTGCAAGGCTCGCAGTCGTGGGGGGGGGGGGGGGGGGGGGGGGGGGGGGGGGGCGGGCGGCGGGCGGGGGGGGGGCAGAGGGGGCCGGGGGGTGAGAGGGGAGGAGAGGGGAGGGGGGGGGGGGGGGGGGGGCGAGA
>JBBQQI010000042.1:0-20658 GCA_038216085.1 Gaiellales bacterium
CCACCAGTGTGGGCCCACCGGATAGAGCCACTGATAGAGGGCAAACCCGGCCAGCCAGGCGACGACCATCTCGAGCCTGATCTCGGGTGCCGCGAAGATGTCAGCGCGGACGTACCGGCGGCCGGCGAGCAGCACGGCGAAGAGCGGCACGAAGAACGAGCCGAGCAGGTAGAGGAACGGCTGGTAGTTGCGCAGGTCGATCAGCAGCGCACCGGTCGTCGCCGTCGCCGCGACGCCGGCGACGAGCGGGCGCTGGGGCACGCGCGGCAGCAGGTTCTGCAGGCTGACCGCGCCCGAGTAGACGTTCGCGAACGCCTCGTCGCTCTCGTCGACGGTCAGCGCGAGCAGCGCGAGCAGGCTCGCCGCGCCGCCCGCCGCGATCGCGGTCAGCAGGGCGGGCGCATCGCTGATGCCGCGCGACAGCGCGATCACCGCGCCCAGGGCGAAGAGCGGGATCGTCGGCAGTAGGTAGCCGGCGCCGGCGCTCACGAATCCCGCGCGGCGCGTGCGCGAGAAGCGCGTGTAGTCAGCGACGAGCGGCGTCCAGCTGATGATCGACGCGAGCACGAGGTCGAAGCCGGGCCAGAACGCGTGCGCGCCGCCGCGATGCCAGAGCCGGACAGGATGCTGGCCGTGCAGTGACCACCAGCAGAGGTAGATGAGGGAGACGATTACGATCCACACCGCGAACTTGCGGACGTACTTGCGCACGAAGCCGACGGGCCCGAGGAACGCGAGCGCCGTCGCAACACCACCGAAGAGAACCTTCCAGAAGACGAGGCCGCCGAAGCCGAAAAGCTGGTCGGAGAGCGCGCTCGCGCCGGTCGCGATGATGATCAGCTCGAACACCGACCAACCGAGGCACTGCACGATGTTCAGGCCCGTCGGCAGGTACGAGCCGCGCCGGCCGAGCGGCGCGCGCATCAGCACCATCGTCGGCACGCGAGCATCGGCGCCGATCAGGCCGCCGAGGCCGAGCAGCAGGTTGCCGACGAGCGCTGCGGCGACGATCGCCCCGAGCGCGAACGGCAGCGAGAGCGCGAGACCGAACTCGTTCGCCGGCAGCACGAGAAACGCGCCGGCGACGATCACGAGCAGTGAGACGGAGAGGTTGCTCCAGAGGAGCAGCCCGTCGAGCGTGCCGAGAACGCGCAGGCGGTCGGGGACGGGCTCGATCCCGTGGGACGGTGCGTCGTCGTGCGCGCGGTCGGTCAACTCTCTCCCTTCGCCGGCATGACCCGGAGCAGGTTCGACGGGTGTGATCTCAGCCCCTGGCAGGGCACCCCGGTAGCGCGAAGCCTACAAGCGGACGAGCCGGGTGGCCGTCGCCTTCCAGCTCGCGACCAGCACTTCGCCCTCGCGCGCGTCGAGGCGCAGTGCAGAGTCGGGCGTCACCTCCGCAGTCACGGGCCCGACCGTGACGCGGACGCGGTTCGCGACATCGACGACGCTTGTCACCTTCGCCTGCACGTGGTTGTGCATCGAGCCACCCGGCGCCTCACGCGAGAGTGTGACCTCCCATGGATAGACGATCGCCGCGACCGGTCCCGACCCGATCGCGTCAATCGAGAAGACGACGGCGCCGTCGTCGAGCCGGAGCTCCGTCAGCCCCTCGACACGCGACGTCACTCGCCCGGACATCAGGTTTGCGCCGGTCAGGGACGCGACGAAAGCGTCCGCCGGGCGTGCGACGAGCTCCTGCGGTGACGCGAGCTGCCGCACCCGGCCGTCGACGAGCACGCCGACCGTGTCGGCAAGCGCCGCCGCGTCCTCGAAGTCGTGGGTGACGAGTAGCGCCGGGCGGTCGAGCGAACGAAGCACCTCGCGCAGCTCCGACCGCACCGTCGCACGCGTGTGAGCGTCGAGCGCCGACAGCGGCTCGTCGAGGAGCAGGACGCGTGGGTCGCGCGCGATCGCACGCGCGAGCGCGACGCGTTGCCGCTCCCCGCCCGAGAGCGCGGCGGGGCGAGCCGTGTCGAGGTGCGCGATCCGGAACCGTTCGAGCAGCTCCTGCGCGCGCTCGCGGCCGCCGAACTCGACGTTCTGGCGCACCGAGAGGTGTGGGAAGAGCGCGTACTCCTGGAAGACGAAACCGACGCGCCGATCCTCCGGCGCGAGATCGACGCGACGGTCGGTGTCGAACCAAACGTTGTCCCCGACGGCGATCCTGCCGTGCACCGGCCGCGCGAGCCCGGCGATCGCGCGCAGCACGGAGCTCTTGCCCGCGCCCGAGGGCCCGACGAGCGCGAGCGTCTGACCGACGTCGAGCGCTACGTCGACGTCGAAGGCGCGAAGCGGAAGACTGAAGACCGCAGCGAGGGTGTCCATGCCGATGCCAGTTTGAGGGTGATCAGGATCGAGGCGCTGATCAGCACGAGGAGCGCGCTGATCGCGAGCACGACGTCGAACTTGACGTCGAACTCGGCATAGATCGCGAGCGGGAGCGTCTGCGTCACCTTCTGCAGCGAGCCCGCGAACATGATTGTCGCCCCGAACTCGCCGAGGCCGCGTGCGAACGCGAGCGCCTCGCCCGCAGCGAGCCCGCCGCCTGCGAGAGGGAGGACGACGCGGAAGAACGTGCGCGCCGGGCCGGCGCCGAGCGTCCGCGCCGCCGCCACGACGTTCGGATCGATTCCCTCGAAGGAGGCGATCGCGGCGCGCACGTAGAGCGGGCCTGCAACGAACGCGACGGCCGCCGTGACCGCAGCCTGCGTGAACGGCAGCGAGGTGTGGAGAAGCCCGACCCGTCCGAACGCGGCGAGCAGCCCGATCCCGGCCACCGCAGGTGGGAGGACAAGCGGCAACTCGACGAGCGTGATCAGCACGGCACGCCCCGGGAAGCGGCGCGATGCGAGCAGATACGCAGTCGGCGTTCCGAGCAGGAGTACCAGCGCTTGCGCCTCCAGCGTCGTCTTCAGGCTGACGACCAGCGCGTCCGTCACGACCGGGTTGCCGAGCTGCGCGACGAGCGTTCCCGGCGAGACGTGGGTGAAGATCGCGACGATCGGGAGCAGCAGGAAGAGCAGCGTTGCAAGTGTCGCCGCGAAGAGCGCCGAGATGAAGGCGATGCGGCTCACCGCTTCACGCGCGGCAGGAACCCGGCGGCGATCAGCTTCGCCTGTGCGGCCTTGCCGAGCAGCCTGTTCAGGAACGCCTGGGCCGCCGCCCGGTTGGGACTCGACGAGACGACGGAGACGCCGTACTGCACTTTGGGTTGTGCCCAGGCCGGCAGCTTGAAGACGGTCACCTTGTCCGCGACCGTCCGCGCGTCGGTCGAGTAGACGAATCCTGCGTCGGCCTCGCCGAGTGCGACTTTTGCGAGCACCTCGCGCACGTCAGTCTCGCGGCTGACGACGTTCTGCAGGACGTCGCTGAGCGCCATGTTCTTCAGGATCTGAACCGTGTAGCCGCCCACCGGGACCGCGGGAGCGGCGATGACGAGCTTCACACCCTGCTTGCGCAGGTCGTAGACGCTGTGGATGCCAGCAGGATTGCTGCGCGGAACGATCAGGACGAGCGCGTTGCGCGTGAACACGACCGGCTTCGTCACCAGGCCCTTCGCGTACAGCTGCTGGGGCAGCGTCATGTTCGCGGAGGCGAAGACGTCGGCAGGCGCGCCCTGCTGGATCTGGGCCGCGAGCGTGTTGGAGCCGGCGAACGAATAGCGCTGCGCCGAGTCGATCTTCGGGAAGACGTCGGTGAGCGACGCGGCTGCGTAGACGTTCAGGGTCACACGGCCGGCGGCCGACGCGGTGCCACCCGCGACCGCCGCGGCGAGCAGCGCGAGGACGAGCACGCGGCGCATCAGTGCTCCACCATCACGGACGTCGACTTGACGAGCGCCGTCGCGCTCATTCCCACCTCGAGGCCGAGCTCCTCGACCGCGTCACGCGTCACGAGTGCGACGAGCTGCGCAGGCTCGGTGACGGCGATCTCGACCTGAGCCATCAGTCCCTCAACCCTCACCGACGTGACCGTGCCGACGAGGCGGTTGCGCGCGCTGATCCCGACCGGGCGGTCCTCGGAGCGAAGACGATCGATCTCGGCCACGTCGACGACGCGGCGGTTGCGTGTGTCGCGTCGCGTCTGAATGCGCCCGTCGCGATCCCACCGCCGCAGCGTGTCGAGACTGATCCCGAGCCGCTGTGCCGCTTCGCGCGCGCTGTATTCGGTGCGTGTCATCAGCTCGTATGGAGGTCGAGGGCGTTCGACACCTGGTCGATGGTGAGCGGGTCGGGGAAGGACTGGGCGAGCGCGTGGCCCGTCGCTTCGGCGCGGAAGACGGCGAGGTGCTGCGCCTCCGATGCGGCAATCCGCGCAAGTGGCTGCCGGAGCGCCGGGGCGCTCACCGCAGCGACCGCACCGAGGTAGGCCCCGAGTGCGAGCGACTCGAGCCGCTCGCCGACGCGCGCGATTGCGCCTTTGGAGTCGAACGAGCCGCGGGGATAGGCGAAGTCGATGTCGCCCGCGGCTGCGGGCACTTGCCCTGCACCGGTGAGAATCCCTCCGACGGCGGCGAGATGCTCCCGCTCGTTGACGCCGGCCCGTAGCAGCGCGTCGCGGCCGGCGGCGCCGAAGCGGCGTGCGGCCAGCGCGCGGGCGTAGAAATCTGCGAGCAGCAACTCGAGGGCGACGAGCACGCGCGCGTTCGCGAGGTCGAGATCGGCAGACGAATCCGCGAGTGCGCGCGGCGCCACGGCGAGGGCAGCGGCGCCGGCCAAGAACCCGCTCCGGGAGATACTCCTAGGCATAGCCTAGGCAAAACTACAGGATTGGCCCGCCTCAGTCGGCGAGCAGCTTGCGCAGGACGTACGGGAGGATGCCGCCGTGGCGGAGGTAGTCGCGCTCGCGCGGTGTGTCGAGGCGCACGCGTGCCCGGAACTCTGTGTCGTCTGCGCGCACGGTCACCTCGCGCGCCTCGCCGTTCTCGACGCCGCTGATCGAGAAGGCCTCGCGGCCCGTCAGCCCGAGAGACTCCGGGCCTTCGCCGCTCACGAACTGCAGCGGCAGTACGCCCATCATCAGGAGGTTCGAGCGGTGGATCCGCTCGTACGACTCCGCGATCACCGCCTTGACGCCGAGGAGGTTCGGCCCTTTTGCCGCCCAGTCGCGCGACGAGCCCGAGCCGTACTCCTTGCCCGCGATCACGATCGTCGGCGTCCCGTCGGCGAGGTAGCGGCGCGACGCGTCGAAAATCGTCATCTCCTCGCCCGAGGGAATATGGGAGTCCAGGTCCCTTCCGAGCTCGGCACCAGCTTGTTGCGGAGCCGGACGTTCGCGAATGTCCCTCGGATCATCACCTCGTGGTTGCCGCGGCGCGCGCCGTAGGAGTTGAAGTCCTTGCGCTCGACGCCGTGCTCGACGAGGTAGGCGCCGGCCGGCGAGTCGAGCTTGATCGAGCCGGCCGGCGAGATGTGGTCGGTGGTGACCGAGTCGCCGAGCCACACGAGCACGCGTGCACCTTCGATGTCCGAGACGCTGCCCGGCTCGGGCGACATCCCCTCGAAGTACGGCGGCTGCCGCACGTACGTCGAGTGTGGCTCCCAGGCGAAGAGCTCGCCCTCGGGGACCGGCAGCGCGCGCCATGCGTCGTCGCCCGTGAACACGTCGGCGTACGTCTCCGAGAAGTGCTCGGCGCGCACGGACGAGGCGATCGTGTCGCTCACTTCCTGCGAGCTCGGCCAGAGGTCGCGCAGATAGACGTCGTCGCCGTCGGAGTCGGTGCCGATCGGTTCGGTCTCCCAGTCGATGTCCATACGTCCAGCCAGTGAGTACGCGACGACGAGTGGCGGCGAGGCGAGGTAGTTCGCCTTCACTTCCGGGTGGATGCGCGCCTCGAAGTTGCGGTTGCCGGAGAGCACCGAGCAGACGACGAGGTCGCCCTCGTTGATCGCGTCGGAGATCTCGTCGGCGAGCGGCCCCGAGTTGCCGATGCACGTCGTGCAGCCGTAGCCGACGGTGTTGAAGCCGAGCGCGTCGAGTGGGTCCTGCAGGCCCGCCTGCTCGTAGTAGCGCGTCACGACCTTGGAGCCCGGTGCGAGCGACGACTTCACCCACGGCTTGCGCTGCAGCCCGCGTGCGACCGCGTTGCGCGCGAGCAGGCCGGCGGCGACCATCACCTGCGGGTTCGAGGTGTTCGTGCACGACGTGATCGCCGCGATCACGACGGAGCCGTGATCCAGGGCGTAGTCGGCGCCTGCAACCTGCGTGCGCTGGTGGCCGGGCGGCTCGGCGGTGGCGACGGGCGCCAGGTCGGGCACGGGCTCCGGCTCGCCCGCGGGCTGCTGCTCGGTCGTCGGATCGGAGGCCGGGAAGGTGTCGGCGAGCGCGCGGTCGTGTGAGCCGTTCGCGTAGTCGACGCCGAACGTGCCGAGCGTCTCGAGGAACGCCTCCTTGGCCCGCGCGAGCGGAACGCGATCCTGCGGGCGCCGCGGGCCCGCGAGTGACGGCTCGACGACTCCGAGGTCGAGCTCGACGATCTGCGAGTACGTTGCGTGGTCGGTCGGCTCGTGCCAGAGCATGTTCTCTTTGCAGTAGGCCTCGACGAGCGCGACCCGCCTCTCGTCGCGTCCCGTCAGGCGCAGGTAGTCGAGCGTCACCTGGTCGACGGGGAAGAAGCCGCACGTCGCACCGTACTCGGGCGACATGTTCCCGATCGTCGCGCGGTCCGCGAGTGACATCGACGCGAGGCCTTCGCCGTAGTACTCGACGAACTTGCCGACGACCCCGGCCGCGCGCAGCATCTGCGTCACCGTCAGCACCAGGTCGGTCGCGGTCGCGCCTTCCGGCAGCGAACCGCTGAGCTTGAAGCCGACGACTTGGGGCACGAGCATCGACAATGACTGGCCGAGCATCGCGGCTTCCGCTTCGATGCCGCCTGCGCCCCAGCCGAGCACGCCGAGCCCGTTCACCATCGTCGTGTGCGAATCGGTGCCGACGAGCGTGTCGGGGAAGGCAAAGCCGTCGCGATCCTCGACGACGCGCGCGAGGTACTCGAGGTTCACCTGGTGGCAGATGCCCGTGCCCGGCGGGACGACCTTGAAGCCGCTGAATGCCTTCTGGCCCCAGCGCAGGAAGAGGTAGCGCTCGTGGTTGCGCTCGAACTCGAGCTCGACGTTGCGGCCGACCGCCAGGCGCGATGCGAACGCGTCGACCTGCACCGAGTGGTCGATCACGAGCTCGGCGGGAATCAGCGGGTTGATCCTCGACGGGTCACCGCCGAGATCCGCCATCGCGTTTCGCATCGACGCGAGGTCGACGACCGCAGGCACGCCCGTCAGGTCCTGCAGCAGAACGCGCGACGGCGCGAAGGAGATCTCGTTCGACGGCTCGGCCTTCGCATCCCAGCGGGCCACGGCCTCGACGTCCGCCTCGTCCCCCTTGCGGAGCACGTTCTCGAGCAGGATCCGCAGCGTGTAGGGCAGGCGGGCCACGTCGTACGACGCCTGAAGCTCGTCGAGCCGGAAGATCGAGTAGGAACGGTCTCCAACCGTGAGCTTCGAGGGTGAGGCCATACCTCGATTCAAGCAGAAGCGCTGCGGGCGGCCGCTCTTTGAGCGGACGGGCGCCGAGGCATGCGCTCTACACTCGAGAGGTGGGGTCTGAACGGCAGATCGTCGGCCTCGGCGGCGGGGGGGACACGCCCGCGCAGTCCGCGCGCCTCTGGGACTACGTCCTGGAGGTGGTCGGCAAGAAACGGCCCCGGCTGCTGTACGTGCCGACCGCGATCGGCGACCACGAGTCCGGAAGCCTCTTCTTCTACGACCTCTTTGCGCGCCGGGCCGACGTGAATCACCTCGTCACGTTTCCGTATCCACCCGACGATCTGCGCGGCCTGATCCTGTCCCAGGATGCAATCTGCGTCAGCGGCGGCAACACCGCGAACATGCTCGCGATCTGGAAGGTGCACGGCATCGACGTGCTGCTGCGCGAGGCGTGGGAGAACGGCATCGTTCTCTGGGGCGCGAGCGCCGGGATGATCTGCTGGTTCGAGGCCGGCGTCACCGATTCGTTCGGCCCGCAGCTCGCGCCGCTGGACTGCCTCGGGTTTCTCCCGGGGAGCGCGTGCCCGCACTACGACGGCGAGGAGCTCCGGCGGCCGCGCTACCGCGAGTTGATCGACGCGGGCCTCCCGGAGGGGATCGCGGCGGACGACGGTGTCGCGCTGCGCTACAGCGGGACGGAGATCGTCGAGATTGTGACGTGTCGCCCGGGAGCGGCCGCCTATCGCGTCACGCGCGGCGGCGAGGAACGGCTCGACACGAGAGGGCTGGTGGTCTAATGAACGCGCTTCGCGTGAGCCTTCGGCGTCGCGCGATTCGAGGGATGAGCAAGGCGCACCTGGCGCTCCACCGGTTGAGCCGGGGCCGCCTCCTCGGCCGGGTCGCCGGAATGCCGGTGCTCTTGCTGACGACAACGGGCCGCCGGTCCGGTAAGCCACGCACCACGCCGCTGACGTTCTTTCGCGACGGCGCCAACCTCGTCGTGATCGCATCGAACGGTGGCGCGGACCGGCCGCCTGACTGGTCGCTCAACCTGCAGCAGAACCCGGCCGCAGAGGTCGAGATCGGCACGGCCCAATTGGGCGTGGAGGCGAGGACCGCGACGGCCGAGGAGCGAGAGCGGCTCTGGGTCGAGATCACCGCGACCTATTCCGGCTACGCCGCGTATCAGCGCAAGACGGCGCGCGCGATCCCGGTCGTGATCCTCACACCGGACGAGACTTCGCGCCCGGCGTCTACCCCCAGCGTCTGACTGGTGTCTGACGTCTGCGGTTGCCGAGGCTGGCTGCGCGCGTGAGCCAGGGAGCCTGTTTTCCTGTTCGCAATGGTGTAACGACGCGGCGTCGCAAAGGCGCGTCACCAGTACGAATGTGAATAGCCCGTCACACAGATGCACCAGTTCGGTGGCACTTCGTTGTGTCAGACGTGAGTCCGACTCGAGTCAGACTCTGTGGGGTAGACGCTGGTGGCCGTTTACGGCAGCGCGGTGAGGAGCGCCTCGACGTCCGCTTCGTCGTTGTAGCCCTGCACCGAGACGCGCAACGTCCACCCGTCGTTCGTCTCGACGACGGGGACTTCGATGCGATGGCGCTCGTACAGGCTCTGCTTGAACGCGAGCCCGTCGACGACCGGCAGGCGGAAGCCGAGCATCTGCACGAAGGTGTCCGTCAGCGGCTCGAGCCCGATCTCGTCGCGCAGGCGCTCGAGCAGCCGGTGACACCGCCCGCGCACAGCCGGCCAGTCGTGCTCGGCCTGGAAGTCGATCGCAGCCGGTACCGCGAGGTACGCCGAGGGATCGCGCGTGCCTTGCCACCGGTGCAGCTCGTGGAAGGCCGCGCCGTCTGCCCAGTCCCACGAGACGACGAGCGGATCGATCAGCTCCTGCGCCGCCGGCCGCGCATAGAGAAACGCGGATCCCTTGGGCGCGCAGAGCCACTTGTGGCGCGTCAACTATCCCCCGAAAGGGACGGGCGCCTAGACGACGACCCCTCCCCGCCCAGAACTGGCAATCCCCCCAACCAAAAGCCGTGAGCGCTGAGAGCGCACAGGGGAGGGTGAAGGGAACCACCCGAGGGTGGTGCGTGTGGGCGAGATGCTGCCCGGGGCACGTTTGACCTTCACCGCGACGAGCCGAGCGGCCACGCGACACCGGACCGCAGATTACGAGCGCACTACCCGTGCGATCAGATGGGGGTAGTGCGCTCGGAGACCGGCGACTCGCTCTTCCGTCCCGCAGTAGGCAACCCACGAAGCGAAAGGGCACGGGGATGTTGGAAGAACACGAGATTTTGAAGCTGAAGCAGTTGAAGGAGGAGCTCAAGGCCGCTCGGTCGGATCAAGTTACTGGCGGTAACTTGAAAGGCGCCAAGAAGTTGGCGCGGCGTAAGCATCGTGTGCGTGAGTTGCCATCTGACTACGCTGAGATGTCGCCGGCGCAGCGCAACCGGCTCGCCAACCAGGGCACCCGGGGTGCCGGTGACCGCGATCACCATCCCGGGGCTGTGCTGTCGGTGCAGCTTGTCGGCTGCGGTCATCGGGTGCGTGTGGAGGCTCTCGCGACAGGCCAGGTGCCGGGGCGTGCGCGCTGCCAGAGGTGCGGCGTCTGGGGGAACGCCGATCTCGCGTCGGTGAGGGGTCCGGTGGTGAACGTGACGCGGGAGGTGGTTGGTCGGCGGGTGGAGGAGCGTGACGGCCGGGTGTTTCGGGTGGAGGTTTTGCGCACTCCGCGTCGGGCACGCGTGCCGCAGCCTTATGTGGCTCTCGCGACGGGTCGCTCACTCTCCCCGAGCGCCGTCGCAGCCCCTCCTTTTGCGGCCAGGCGCGGGATCTCGCCCAATCGGCTCGACCTCGAGCACACCGCTTGATCAAGTCATCGTGCGTGGACTACGGGCGGCCGGGCTCGGCTTTATGCTTTCGCTTGATGCCTGAGCGTCTCGACCGTGTGCAGATCGCAACGACGCGGCAGACGCCAGGGCCGGTGCAGATCAGCTGGGCGGCGCGTGACCAACTGCTCGCACGGCTGCGAGGCACGGCCGCCGGCGACGCGGTCGTCGAGAAGTTCCAGGGTTCTGGCGCGTCGAGCGCGGTGACGTTAACGCTCGAGGAGAAGCGGCACGTTGACGTCGTCCTCGATGCGTGGCTCGTCGAGGTCGACGTCGACGGGCTCCCTGACGGGATCTTCGCGCTGCGGAACGCGATCCTCGACGACCTGCACGACGCCTCGACCTAGACCTCGATGGCGCGGCACACCGACGCCACAAGCCGAGCACTACATGTGCTCTGCTGGTTGGTGTGTCCCAGGGGGTGTTGACTCTCGGCATTCTCGCTGCGATGGTCGAGGACCTGTGAAGGCCGGTCTGTTAGTCGTGGCGCTCGCGGCAATCCTCGCCGGCTGCGGCTCGCATCCGAAACCGTGGATTGCACTCGGCCCGTCGTCGTTCACTGGCTTCGGAGACGGTCAGTGCGCGGGCGCGGCCAATCCCAACCGCACGGTTCGCTTGGACGTGTGCGCGAAGGGCGGTGTCTACTCCTGCTACGACACGAGCGGATTGAATTCGGGTGTCGTCCCTCTCTCGTCGGTCGGCGACACCGCCAACTGCCGGAGCGCACGTGCCGCGGTAGTGGCCGCCGGGCAGTTGCCGAAGTTGTAACCCTGGGCTCGAATTGGCTGCCATCGTCCACCGAGGGCAGCGGGAGCGCAAGGGGGGTGGTTCGCCCCGGCGTCGACTCGCCGTACCCTCTTGTGGTCTGCCGACCACCGAAACCTTGGCTAGACCCGCTCGACCTCGAGGACGCCGTTCGCGCAACTGCGGATCAAGGAAAGTCATGAGCGAGCCGATAACTGCGCTGGCGGCGCGTGCCTTGCGGTTGGGACTGACGGCAATCAATCCCCGTTTCGCCGCGCCGCCGCTGTCTCCCCTTCGCGCTCTGACAAGGTCGAGCCGATCGGTGGAGGTACGGCCCCAGGTCGGCCTGCGACATCCCGGACCGAAAGGTCCACGGTGTCAAATCGTGTGTGCGAAGTGGTCGCCTTTCCGCACGGCGCCGTCACGACGCCGCCTTCCACCGCCGGTACTTCCGCGCCTGCTTCGCCTTCTCGGCCTCAGGATGCAACCGCCGGAAGCGGCCGTCGATGCAGGCGCGCTTCCCGCAGACGACACGACGCAGGCCGACGAGTTCGGCGCCGCACTCCGAACACGCCGACGCCACCCTCGGATGCGCCAAGCGATACGCAGCCCGCCGCGACGCCAGCCTCGACGGCCTGCACCCCTCGCAGTACGACCTTGGCCGGCCGCGACCGCCGCGCTGAACAAACTCGACACCACACCCTGAGCAGCGAACAGCCTTTTTTTCACAGCGGCGATCGAAAATCAAGTGACGCTCAGTCACTTGATCTGAGCAGCGAACAGCCTTTTTTTCACAGCGAGTGGCAGGGGTGTCCACGGCGTTCGGTGGCGCGTAGATACCCCCCCGACGGTCGCCGAGTTCATTCTTTAGAGAACCGGGTGCGCGGGGTGTCCGTGCGTTCGGTGTCACCGTGGATACCCCCCGGTCGGCAGGGTGGCGCTCTTGTGTCCGTTGCAGCTGCGGTGCGCGGCTTGCAGGTTGCCGGGGTGGTCGGTGCCGCCTCGCGCGCGCGGCCAAATGTGATCCACCACGAACGGGTCCTCGGCCTGTGGTGGCTGCCCGCAGATGGCGCAGGCGGTGGCGTTGGCGATGATGATCGCGCAGAGGTTGCGGTAGGCGCGGTGGCGGCTGACCTTGATTTTCGGGTGGAGTGCGCAGCGGCCGCCTGTTTCGGCGATGCGACCGCAGACGATGCAGACCCGCTTGACGGTCATGCGAGCCTCAAAGGGGCCGTCTCGGTTGCCAGCGTGGCTGGTGTTAACGCCGGCGTTAACAAGGGCCGAGGCAACTAGAGCGGCTCGACCTCGAGCACGCCGTACATAGGGTTGCGCCGGCCGGGCGGAAGGTCCGGGTTGGCAGATCCCGTTGGCTGGGCCCGGCCGGCAACCTGCCAGCCAATCTCACGGCGCGGGCGGCTCCGGCCCACGTGCCGCTGCGAGCGCCTTAGCGAGCGCCTGCTCGACCTTGACGGCGTCGAAGGGAGTCGTCGGCGGAACGTCGTGCAGCTGCACGCGCAGGAAACGGACGAGCCGCTGCTCGAGCTCGCCGGCAAGCGTGACGGTCATCGCTTCCCCTTCCGCGCCGGTTCTGTGCCCTCGAGCCGTGCGAGCGTGGCGACGATCGCGTCCCTGGTGCCTTCAAGGTCGACGCGCCTACGGCCGAGCTGCTCCCGGGTTGGCGGATCAAGCCACGGGAGCACCGGATCTTCTAGGTGCTCGAGGTTGTGCTCGACGCCCGCGAGTTCGCGCTTCAGATCGAAGATGTAGCGGTCGGCGTGCCACCGGCTGGCGAACCGCTCGCCGCCGACGGTGACCGGCGGAAGGACGAGCGACCGCGGCAGCCGCAGCCCGTTCGCGTCCGGCTCGGCGGGTGTCTCCGTGTCGACGAGGCCGTCGTCGTAGGTGGCCGTACCGTTTGACCACAGAACCGTTCTGGGGTCGTTGAGTGTTGGCATCGCTGGCTCCTTTAGGTGAACACCGGCGGGGTGGCGCCCTTGACGAGCCCGACACCCTCGGGGCGCCGTGAGACACCGAGCGCGACGTATGCGTAGATCAGCCAACGGAAGGTCAGCGAACTTCCTGCGGAAGGCCCCTGCTGGTGAAACTCGAAGATCGGGTCGGGGTTACGCACTAGCGGCGTCGAAGCCTTGTTCAGCAGCAAAATCCAGTCTTCGGTGCCGGCGCCGAGTGTGAGCGGCGCAGCCGGCGAGATGACGAGCTCCGTGCCGACCGGGAGAAGGTTCGACGCTTCCAATCCCAGCGCGCCGGTTGCGGCCTCGAGCATCGCGTACCGGCGGGGCGCCATCGCGACGATGTTGGGCGCCTGGCCGAGGTTCGTGAACACCTGCTGAAACTGGTCGCTGATCTTGTTCACGATCAGCGGCAACGTCTGACCGCTCACCGTCGACGAGCTGTTGCCAGTCATCACCGTAAAACCCTTCAGCTGTCCGGACGCGCCCGTGCCGGCCCATAGCTGCTGCTCCAGGCGCGCACCGAACGCGGCGCCGAGCTCGTAGCCGAGCACTATGTCCAGCCAGCCGCCCGAAAGGTCACGCGACTGCGCGGAAAAGTCGGCGTAGGCGCCGATCGTCTGGATCGGGTCGGTCGCCGAGGCGACGACCTCGTCCGGTGAGGCGGTCAGCGCCGCATTCTCTGCCGTCTGGTTCGTGACTACCGCGCCCGTTGTCACCTTCGCCCAAGGGACATTCATACCGACCGGGGGCAGATCGAGCCGCTCGAGCGCCGCCGCAAGCGGGGCACCGGAACGAACCCCGTAGGCGACCGCCTCGGCGACATACGGTGGCAGGACTGCGGGAACCAGGCCGCCCAGCGTGCCGGTCGTGATCGCACGCAGCTCGACGCGATGCGCGCTCGCGTTGTCCCGGCGGTCGTACTCGAACCGCTTCAGCCGGTCTTGGGCCCGCATGTCGGCGGCGCCGAGCGCGGCGACGGCAGAGTCGATCACCCAAGAGTGGCGGCCTGTCCGCGAGTAGGGGCTCTTGCTCGCTTCGTCAATGCGGGCGGCTTTAAGCCGCTGCCGAGCGTGCTCGAGGATCACCTCGGCGGCCTGGTTCTGGTTCTTCGGCGCCACCCGCGGGCTCATGCCGCATCGCCTTCGGTCGGCGAGAAAAGCCATGATTCGAGTTCGCTGGCCGACACCCGAAGCGGCCCGGTCGGGCTAGCCGAGACGCGCACAGCCGGCAGCGACCCGTTCTCGATCATCCTGTAGACGCTCCACCGGCTGAGGCGAAGCCGTTTCGCGACTTCCGGGACAGTCAGCAGATGTTGCGCTTCCACCTGTGTGCTCGCCATCGTTTGCATCCTACCAGTAGTCGAGAACACTTGCATACCGTCCAGGGTGTTAGGGTCAGTCTGTGGCCTGTTCAAGGCTCGGACAGGATCGGTTCGGCCGCCCGGTCGCGGTCGTGACGACGCCCGAAGTGGGGCTCCCGATCGGCACCGTCTACATCGTGCTCGGCAACGCGATCCTGACCACCATTCGGGGGGACGAGCGGCTCTTCGGTTGGACTGGTGAGCCGGGCCGACCGCCAACGGCGCGGGAGCGTGCCGGAGGCCGTCCGCCATACGAGATCTCGAAGACACGCAAGACACGCGAGGTCATCGACGACGCTGATCTCGATGATGCGGCCGCGATCGAGTACGCCCGCCGTGAGCAGCAACGCGAACCGGCCGACCTGCTCAGCGCCGCCGCGTAGAGAACCGCGTGCTCGCCGATGGCGGCGGTAGTCTGATGGACGAGTCGTCACCGGCTCGCATCGTGAAACTGTCCCACGAACCGCCCCTTCCCCAGGGGCGGTTCGTGGTTCGAGGGACGCTGTCCACCCGACCCACTAGGCTGTTCCCAAGATGGTTGACAACCACACGATCGCGAGCGCAGGGACGACCCGGTGTCGCGTGGCGAAGTAAACGCCCGTCACTCCGAGCTCGCTTCACGCCGGCAAGCCGGCACGATCTCACCAGCGGAGAACGCCGAGCGGCTCGTGCTGCGCGAAATGCAGCGTCAACTCTGCCTTGTCGATTCGAACGAGCCGATCGGCACCGTTGAGTCGCCAGAGAAGGCGCGGGAGGACGTCCTCGCGGGCGGCTCGTTCACGCTCGACAACAACGCGGCGACTCGCAAGTGGTTGGCGGAGCAGCGCAAGCAGCAGATCGCGGGCGAGCACTTCCGGGCCGTAGCAGGCAAGGTAGCGGCGCACCGTTCTACCCTCGTCTCTACCCTCGTCGCCCCGAGGCTGCTAAGCGCGGTATCGCGCTCGCCCCGAGGCCGGCAGCGGCAGCGGCGCGAAGTACGGAGAGCTACTGCGGCGGCAGCGCACGGCCCGCCTAGCCGACCACGACCTCGATCCGAAGACGACGACCCTGAACCGCCGCTAGCTAGCCCTCGTTTCGCGACGGGGGCGTCGTGAACAACACCGCGCCGTCACTCACGGCGCTACAGGCCGTTCACGCACGGTTCCTGGCTGTGCTCGAGGACGCCCTCCAGTTGGGCGAGGCTGAGCACGATGTTTTCACCGAGCTTCTGACGATCAAGGTCGCTGCGATGTGCGCGGCGAAGATCGTCCGCGACCACCGCGAGGGACGGCTATGAATCGGCGCGACGACCTTGTCCGCGCCGCCGTGATCGCCGCATTCGAGGCGCGCGGCACCGACGGATTCAAGGCTGCCTGCGAGCGCGTCGTCGTGATCCACAGGCTCGCGCCGATGATCGTGGCCGAGCTCGCGATCGAGCGGGCCGAAACCGAGTTTGAGCGCCGGCAGAACAAGGCCGCGCAGGACATCGCGGACGCGATCGAGATCATCCGCGACAGCTACCCCACCACCGAGATGCGGGCTGCGGCGTGAGCATGCCGCCGACCTTCGAGCACTGCCCCAGCTGCTTCAAGCCGTCTCGTGGCGGACGTTGGTGCTCGCGCAATGTGCCGGACTGTTTCTTCGAGGCGCGGATCAGGTTGGGCATCCCTCAGCACGTCTGCCGGCGGATGAGGGCGCAGGAGTGGAAGACGATCATCGAGGCCCGCGAGGCGGCGCGGGCGGCATGAGCCGCGAGAACGTCCACGAGAAGGCGATCAGGTATCTCGCCGAAGGTCGCATCCGCATCCGTCTCTGCAACGAGCACGACGCGGAGATCGACGCCGACGTTCGCGGCCTCGGCGCCGTCTACTCGACCGGCCGTAACGCCGACGGGTGGCATTGCGACTGTCCGGCGCGGACGATCGACTGCGCACACGTGATCGCGTTGCGGATCGTCACGGCGTTCGAGCCGAGGGACGCGATCCGGTGACGGCTGACGGCGAGTTCACGCTCGTGGAACTCTTCGAGCTGTTCGGCTTCCTGAACGAGCCCGAGGACACGACCTCACCGCGGGCCGGCGTCAACCCGTTTTCTGGTCGTAGCGCAAGAAAACCCGCAGGCCGCCCGAAGGGATCGGTTTCCAAGGCGACCGTCGCGATTCGCGAAGCAGTGCTCGCGCTCCAGGACGAGTACGACGAGATGACCGTCCGGCAAGCGTTCTACGCGCTGACCGTCCGCCGTGTCATCGAGAAGAAGGAGGCTGGCTACAGGCAGGTGCAGCGGCAGATCCTGGCGATGCGCCGCGAGGGCGTTTTGCCGTGGGAGTTCATCACGGATGGGACACGCTGGGTTCACGCGCCCGAGACATGGGACTCCACCGATGATGCTCTCAAGCAGGTGGCGCGCACCTATCGGCGCAACCTTTGGCGCTCGCAGAACGTGCGCCTCGAGTTCTGGCTGGAGAAGGACGCCCTCGCGTCGATCGTCTCCGAGATCACGTTCGCATGGGACGTCCGCCTCATGGTGTCGCGTGGACAGTTGAGCGAAACCTATTGCTACCGCGCCGCGAAAGAAGCTGAACGCGCAGCCCGCGAGGCCGGGGTTCAGACGTTCGTCTACCTGCTCTACGACTCCGACAAGTCAGGCAGGACGGCCGCCGAGAAGATCGCCGAGAAGCTCAACACGTATTCCGACTTCCCGATCATCAGTGAACTACTAGCGGTCACGGTCGACCAGATCCAAACGTGGGACCTTCCGACGCGGCCGGCGAAGGAAAAGGGCGAGCCCGACGCCGTTGAGCTCGACGCGATCCCGCCGAACGATCTGAAGGATCTGGTCGAGGACGCGATCAAGTCGCACATCGACGTCGACGCGTGGCAGATCGAGCAGCAGTACGAGGCGAGCGAACGCCAAATCCTCGAGCAGATGGTCGGGGGCGACGAGTGACGCCCCGGGGCGACACCGTCGCACGGGCAGGCATGGACGCCCTCGCAGCAGTCCTACGCCGCCGCAACCCCGGCGTCGACTACCGCATCATCGACGCGAGCACGATGCCCACGCGCCGGAGGCTCGACCGGGAAGATCTCGCCCCGCCACACCACCCGAACACGATCGGCGGCAGGGGAACGGCGCGTCTTGCCCCGGTAGACCAGAACGCCCTGCATCATCGCCGTGAGGATCATGCGCCGCTCGAGGACGGTCAGTGAGGGCCAATGTTCACGTGCGCTAACACTGTCCGGCAGGTCGGCCACATCTGCGGAGCGAACGATCCCCGCAAGCTGCGTCTCGAGCTCATCCACCTCGCCGTCGACGCGCCTCAGAGCCCTCGTGGCGGCCTGGACGCCCAACACCGCGACATAGTCTGGATCCTCGAAGGCGGCGCGCTTACTGGCTGCCACAGCGAGCCGGGCCCGCAGATCGTCGGAGGCGCCGGCGAGGTGTACGGCCTCAGCCCGGAACGCGTCCAGACGAGACAGCGCCCACTCGGTCACGAGGTTATCGAGCGTGGCGACCATCACCGAGGTCGGCTCCGCACACTTGCCGGCGGCGGAATGCCCGCGACAGCGGTAGACGAGGTAGCTGCCCCCGACACGGTTGCGGTCGAGCGCATGTCCGCACGACCCGCACCGCACCAGACCGGCGAGCAGACTTTTGGTTGCGCGCTCCGATGCTGTGCGGCCGTCGACGGTGCGCATCGCCGACGCCATCTGGAAGGTGTCCTCGTCGACGAGCGCCGGATGCGCCCCAGCCTTCGAGTGCTTCCCCTGACGGGCCTCGCCGAGGTAGGCACGGTTCGCGAGCATCCTCGCAACCGAGTTACGCGCCCACGAACCCTTCCCGGACGGACCACCCGGAATCCTGTCCTGCAACAGACGACCGACAGCTGCCAGGGAGGCGCCGCCGGCCCGGAGCGCAAACGCGTCAGTCACAGCAGCCGCATGCAGCTCATTGAGTTCGAGCACCCCGTCATCACCCCGCAGGTAGCCGATCGGAACGGTGCCGGAGATGTGAACGCCCCGCTCGACAGCGCGCACCTTCGCAGCCTCGAACCCCTCAGCACGAACAGCACGCTCCCACTGCGCCAGCGTCAACAACATGTTCATCTGCAAGTCACCCATCGCGCCACCGGCCGAGGATGTGTCGATACCACCATCCACCGTCTGCACGAACCCGCCGGCGGCGTGGATCTCCTCGAGCGCCTGGATGCCGCCGACCAGGGTGCGTGCGAACCGATCAAGGCGCGCAACAACGATGCCCTCGATGCGGCCGGCGCGGATCTCGCCGATCAGGTGCTGCAGTTTAGGCCTCCCCATCGTCCCGCCCGACGCGTCGAGCTCCTCCACCACCTCCACGAGGCGCAGTCCGCGTACCTTCGCATGCGCCCTGACGGCCTCAGCCTGCGCCTTCGGCGAATGGAACGAGTCGCCCTCGCGGCCTGCAACCCTCGAAACTCTGACGTAGCCGGCCACCCGTCTCATTGCCGCCCCTCCCGCGTAGATTCGCTACGTCAATTGTATACGCGGCAGTTGTGGCAGTTGCCGGCGTAGACGTCGGCGCCGAGCGATTGCAGGTCGAGCGGGATCTGACCCGGCGCGTGCGCGCCGTCGACGATCGAGAGCGCTCCCGCATCGCGCGCACGCGCACAGACGGATGCGACGTCGTTGACGCGGCCGCTGATCCACTCGATGTGTGAGCAGAAGACGACACGCGTGCGCGGGCCTGGATCGAGCTCCGCGAACGGGACGCGAGTGATCGTCGCGCCCGTGCGCCGGGCGATGTACCGCCACAGCAGCTCTATCCCGCCGTACTCCGCATCGCCGATCAGCACCTCGTCACCCGCCTGCAGGTCGAGCGACCGTACGACCGCGTTAATCGCCGAGCTCGTGTTGGTCGCGAAGGCGAGATCGGCCGGCGGAGCCCCGACATATTCTGCGAGCGCGACGCGGGCTCCGTCGAGCCGCTCCGGGAACTGCCGGTCGAGGGCAAGGAACTCGACCGGCTGCCGCTCGAGCTCGCGCTGGAACCCCTGGTAGGCCTCGAAGACCGGCCGCGGGCAGGCCCCGAGCGAGCCGTGATTCAGGAACACCACGTCCGGGTCGAGGAGAAAGAGTTCCTTCACAGCCCTTAACCCTCGATTAATCGCTCGGAGCGTGGTTGTTCACAGACCGCGGTTATAACGGTGTCGTGGGCCGTAACCGCATCTCTGCCGTCCGGGTCGCCGAACTGCTGTTCGTCGCGGTCGTCGGTGGCGCCCTGGCCCTCGGCGCCGCGGCCCTCTTCGGCAAGCTTGGCAGCCACACGACGATCTCGCAGGTCTCGCCGCTCGCCCAGGGCGGCGGCCTCGGCAACGTGACGCTGCAGCAGGCGCCGACCAAGGGCTTGACGCCCGAGCAGATCTACAAGCAGGACGCCACCGGTGTCGTGCAGGTCACCGCGACGAACGCGCAAGGACAGGCGCTCGGCTCAGGCTTCGTCGTCGACAAGGTCGGCCACATCATCACGAACTATCACGTCGTGCAGGGGGCGTCGAAGGTGCAGGTCGCCTTCTCGGGTCAGGATCAGCTGACGGCCGATGTCGTCGGGACCGATCCCTCCACCGACATTGCGGTGCTAAAGGTCGACGCTCACGCCCGCGCGCTGACGCCGCTCGCGCTCGGGAACTCCGACACGGTCGTCGTCGGAGACCCGGTGTCCGCGATCGGCAACCCGTTCGGCTTCACACGCACACTGACCACGGGAGTGATCAGTGCGCTGCAGCGCCAGATCGAGGCGCCGAACACCCTGACGATCGACCACGCGATCCAGACCGACGCCGCGATCAACCATGGCAACTCGGGCGGCCCACTGATCGACGCTGCCGGCCGCGTGATCGGCGTCACCTCGCAGATCTCCACCGGCACGACGGGCGGGCAGGGAAGCGTCGGCATCGGCTTCGCCGTCCCGATCAACACCGTGCGCAACGTCGCCGCGCAGATCATCACGACCGGCCAGGTCGAGCACGCGTTCCTCGGCGTCGGCACCCAGCAGGTCAACGCCCAGCTCGCGCAGATGTTCAAGCTCCCGACCGAGACCGGCCTGATCGTGCAGCAGGTTCAAGGCGGCAGCGGAGCGAAGAAGGCGGGGCTCACGGCGGGCAAGACTCCGGTCGTCGTCAACGGCGTCTCCTACACGATCGGCGGTGACATCATCGTCGGCGTCGACGGCCAGAAGATTGCCAC
>JBBQQI010000043.1:0-20635 GCA_038216085.1 Gaiellales bacterium
GGGGACCGAGGTCGTTGCCGTCGGGATCGATCAGGCGAAAGCGAAACGGCATCGTCGAAGAGATAACGGCTTCGCAGTTCCGCCGGTTACGCTGCAGCACACTGCTCAGTCCGCGACACCGCGCCACCCCTCATAACCAAAGGCGAGCTCAGCACGTTCGAGGCACCTCAGATGACCTAACCCGGAGGTCGAATCTCCTCCGCGGCCGACCCTCAGCGTTCTCTGGTCAGGCGAGAACTTTTGCCAAACTTTTGCCCACGCCGGGTTACGGTCTAGCAACTGGGGCGGGTACGCCGGACGAGCGGCAGCGCGAGACGGATCGACGCCCAACTGGCGCCGCCGTCGCTGGAACCGAAGAGCCTTGCGCAGTAACGCTGCTTGGAGTCGTTCGCGTCGTACGACCAGGCGCACAGCTGGCTGCTGTTGGTCGGATCGAGCGCGAACAGCAGATGGCTGAAGTATCCGCGGTCGTCCACGGCCGCTTTCGAGCTGCTGTACCTGTGTGGCTGCGTTTCTGGCGGTGGCGCGGTGCGGCGCTGCAGCACATCGAGCAGGTGGCTGATCCCGCTTCGCAGCTCGCGTTGTGCAACCACCGGCGGCTGCCGACTACCGCTCCACCGACGGCGGAGACGCGAATTCGGCAGTCGACAACGTCGCTGTAGCGCCGCTCGCTTGTGTTCCGGTTACGGTTTTGCAAGGGTCGAGCCCAGAGGTTCAGAATTTCAGGCGGGCGAGATAAGGCGCGAATGGATACCCAACAGCTGACCCAGGAGCGGATCGCCCTGAACCAGTCGACGTTCCGCAAGGCGAACGAGAAGATCGAGGTGGCCGCCGACGAGATGGCGCTGCTCGGGTGGGTGCCGTTCATCTGCGAGTGCGCCGACCGGCGCTGCACCGAACTCGTCCGGCTCACCCTCGATGAGTATCAGCAGGTGCGCCAGCACCCGCGCCGCTTCTTTAACGCACTTGGCCATGAGGCCATCTCTGTCGAGGCTGGCGCTGACGAAGTCGTTGAGACGCGCAAGGAGTACGTGATTGTCGACAAGATCGGTGTGGCCGGCGAAATCAGCGCTGAGGAGTACGAGGAACTACCGGACGACGATTCGGATGAGTGAACGCGACCGGCGGGTCGGGAGAAACGAGGCGGTCTTCCGGGAGATCAACGAACAAATCGAAGGGCTCAACCGCGCGATGGCAGCGATCAGCGATGAGACGATGCACATCGTCTGTGAGTGCCCTGACCTGATCTGCATGGAGCGGATCGTCGTTCCGATCTCCGAATACGAGCAGGTCCGCCTCGAGCCGACCCTCTTCTTGGTCAAACCCGGGCATGAGAAACCTGCCGTCGAGGATGTTGTCGATCAAAGCGCGCCAACCTACCGCGTCGTGCGGAAACATCCCGGAGACGCTGCGCAGGTCGCGAAAGAGACCGACCCTCGCTCAACCTAGCCCGAGCAGACGCGCCGTCAGAGATGACTGGCGGAAGTCCCTCGATCGAGGCACGCCGCTTGTCCGGCCAGGTTTGGGCGAACGTCTAGCGCGTCGATCCCGGATGGCGCCGATGGTAAGTCCGGGGAGAGGGGCTGCCGCTGGAGGTTGGAGGCACACCAACGGGCGAACGTCGCGATCAGGTGCCAAGCGGCTCGTCGACCGGCCAGCGGCACCTTCCCCTTTCGCCGCTGCGGTCAGCTTCGCCTCTGCTCTGCCGGCGGCGTGTTGACGACTCCGTCTTGATCGACCTCGACTACATGACGCCTCCCGCTACTCGAAAGGCCCTGGAAACGGGGCCTTTCTGGTAAACGTTCGCATCGATCCGGTCGATGTCGGCGAGCAACAGCCGTTACCCCGGTCGTCACGTGGCGGGCTCGAAGATCGGCTCCACGAAATGTCCCCACCGCTGGCAGCGCGGCAGCGGTCCGCTGGTCGCGATTTCGAGGCGTGCGGGCAAGCAGGAAAGCCGCTCTAGGGCCGGTGCCCGGGAAGCGGTCGATGCGCCATCCAGGCGATCCGCACCAGGTCACGGGCCATCTCCGTTGACGACCTGACCAGACGGACCCGCGTATCGTCGTTGTCGAGCCACCTGACAGGGACCTCGACGACATCGGCGCCGAGACGCAGCGCGTTCACGCAGAGCTCGGCGTCGTAGGCGAAGCCTTCGATGCGCTGGAGCTCGCACAGGCGTCTCGCCACATCGGTTCGAAAGAGCTTGAAGCCGCATTGGGTGTCACGCCATGGGACCCCCGTGAGCAGCCGCAGGAGCAGGTTGAACGTCTTGCCCATCAGCTCGCGGTGCCGCGGCTGATGGACGATGACGCGAGAGCCGCTGATCGAGCGTGAGCCGATCGCGACGCCGGCGCCGTCGTCGAGCGCCGCGGCGAGCAACCCCAACTCGTCGAGCGGGGTCGAGAGATCGACGTCAGTCACGAGGATGCGCTCGCCGCGCGCGGCGAGAATGCCGGCCCGGACGGCCGCGCCCTTGCCTCTGTGCTTGTCGAGCCGGATCACCTCGACGATGCTGGGCCACGTCGTGGCCGACTCGAGCAGAGACGGCGTCGCATCAGTCGAGCCGTCGTCGACGATCACGACTTCGAGCAGCGTCGATCCCGCCGTTTGCGCGATCGTTTCCCCCCTGCGCCCAAGCTCGTCCAGGAGCGACGGCAAGCGACCCTCTTCGTTGTACGCAGGCACGACGATACTGAGCGACCTGGTGTCCACGTCACCCACACACCCCTGCGATTGCGGGCTTGCAGAGAACGTGCGATAGCCGTGCGACCGAGAATCTTCGCGTCCGGCGGAAGATCGCCACGGGCGGATGGTCGTACACCCAGAAAGCTTCCTCTGCACCGAGGTCGTCCAGATCGAATCCAAGCACGCGCGGCTCGACCTCGAACGAGGCGACGCGCTCGAAGCCGAGTCGCCCCGCGAAGAGCTGCCGGTAGAAGCGAACCATCAGCGGAAACCGTTCGGGCAGACGGCCGATGGTGCGCCATGCTCGCGGTGAACTGACGACGTAGTAGTCGGCTTCAGAGAGCGCACCGCCGAGCTTGGCAAGCTTGGTGTTGTCGTCGGGATCGAAGACCGGCAACGTGACGCCGCGGAAGCCCGCGAAGTCGCCCCCGAGCGGCAGCGAGTCGTCCCAGTGCTCGTTGGCGATCGCCGACCCCGGCGGTGCGTGCCGCACGATCCAGTCGGAACCAGCCACACGAGTGTTCGTCCGCTCGTAGACCGTGTGGAAGCCGAATGCATAGATGCCGGTCGACGCAAGGATCACCCCAGCAGCCGTGAGCAGCAGCCAAGGACGGCTCGCAAGGATGCGCACGAGACCGTACGCCGCTGCGACAGCGAGCAACGGCACGAGCGACACGAGGTAGCGGCCACTGTGTGCAAAGAGGGTCGCGAACCAGAAGAACTGCAGCAGAACGGTTCCGACGAGCATCAAAAGTACCGTCGCCGCGATCACCTCCACATCCGGTGCAACGCGCTGCCGAAGCAGCACGAGCAGGCGCCGAACCAGGTCGATCCCGAGAATCGCGAGGCCGAACGCGGCTGCGGCCCCGAGAGGGAAGCCGAGCTGCCACACGATCAGGTTCTTCAACGGGTCCCAGACGCGGGCGGACAGGAGCCACTGGTAGCCGGGGGGCGCGAGGATCTTCCCGTCGAGCGCTGCCTGCTGCGCGTCGAGCGCTGCGCGGTATGCATGGCTGATCGACGGGTTCAGCCAGAAGGAGCTCTGGAACGCGTACGGCGAGACGAGCCGAAAGCAGAGATAGGCCGGCACGGAGACTGCGGCCACAGCGGCCGCAGTGCGGATGGCCGCCTCGCGAGCTCCGCCGATTCGAGCGCCGAGCATGGCGCGGCCGCCGAGTGCGACGACGATCGCAAGCGCTCCGAGCAGGCCGCTCGCCTTGCACGCCACGGCCAGGCCGAAGGCGGCGCCGACGGCGATCCAGCCGAGCTCGAATCGCTGCGCACGCAGCGGTGCGGCCACGGCGCGACAGGCCAGGTAGAAAGTCAACGTCCCGAAGAAGACGAGCCAGCTGTCGGTCGTCGCGAAGTGGGAGATTTGGATCGCAGTCACGCTGAGGGCGTAGGCGGCCGCTGCGGCGAGCCCGGCCGCTACCGCCTCGCTGCGCCCGGCACGTGCGAGCACGAGGCGCGCGAGCAGGAACACGAGGATCGTGGTGCCGAGGTCGAGCACCGCAGAGAGCCGGCGGCCGACCAGGTTGAGGTGCCCGTAGTCGTCGCGATTCACGACGCCGGCGACGAGCTTGGTCGCGAAGAGCGGCAGGGTCCCGTAGACGTAGCTTTGTCCGGCGTCGGTGTTGTACGGCGAGAGCGGCGACCGCGAGACGTCGAGGTACGCGCCGACCGAGTGGGGCCATTTCACCTGGTCGGCGACGATGCTGAGGTAGCGCTCGTCGGGATGCAGGTGGTTTCCGCGATCCCAGTTCGCATCGGAGAGCCGGAGCCAGCCGCCCACGGCGACCACGAGGCCGAGCGCGGCGAGGATCCCAATCGTCGTGCGTTTCAGTGCGACCGGTGCTCGCTCGTCACGAGCAGATCCTGAAAGACCGACTCATACCTGTCAACGCACCGCTCGATGTCGAAGATCGACTCGATCTCGACCCGGCTTCGAAGGTAGCGGTCTCGCTCCGTGACAACTCGGATGACCGCGTCGGCCAGGGCCGCCGCATCGCCCACCGGCACGATCTTGCCCATGCCCGTCAGGCGTACCGGCTCGCGTACCCCCGGGAGCGCGCTCGCGACGACGGGCGTCCCGCAGAGCATCGCTTCGACCTGCGCAAGCCCGAACGACTCGGTCGAGTTGAGGCTCGGCAGGAGCAGGCAGTCGAGCGCGGAGTAGAAGGCCGGCAGCTCGCGGTGCGCATCCAACGATCCGAGGAACTCCCAGCGGTCGCCGAGCGCGCGGATCGAAGGTGCAAGCCGTTCGGCGTACGCACGCTCGCCCACCACCTCGATCACCGGGCCCGCGAAGAGAATCTTCAACCGGGGGAACGCCGTTGTCAGCGCCGGCAGGGCGGCAAGGACGACGTCGATCCCCTTCTCGGCCGCAAAGCGAGCGGCAAGGCCCACGACCGGCCAGGCGCCGTCGTCGTTCTGCATGCCCAGCCCATGCTGCCGACGAAACCGTGCGACGTCCTCGTCGACCGGCGCGGGCAGCGTCACGGGCGGCAGGACGACCTCGACCTTGTGCGAGACCCGTCGGAGGAACTGTGAGTGCTCGGCGTAGTCGGTCGTGTAGGCGACGACGCGGTTCGCACAGGCGCCGGAGATGCGGTTCGCCTCCTCGACCATGCGTTGGGCGACGCGGTTGAACCGGCCCGGCGGAAGGATCAGGTCACAGTGGTAGGTGATCACGTACGGCCGACGAAACACCCGCGCTGCGAGCGCAAGTGGTGCGGCCTCGAACTGGGGCAGGTGCGCATTGACGACGTCGTGGCTGCGAACGAGTCTCGTGGCCCAGACGGGATAGGTCGGCATGATCACCCCCTTGCTGACACGGAAGGCGACCGGGACGCGAACGGTGCGGATCCCTTCGGTCGACTCGTCCCGAGGTAGAGACGGCGCGTGCCGAGACGTCAAGACCGTGACGCTGTGACCACGCCGTGCGAGGCCGTGCGCAAGCCGGTCCGCGTAGATGGTCAGCCCGCTGACGTAGGGCCGGAAATACGTCAGCGCGAGCAGCACCTTCATCGCTGCTGCTCGCCGCCGCCCGTCGCCTGCTGCAGGGCTGCGGCCTCCGACCGCACCCAGGCGACGAGCAGCTCGATCCCTGCCTCGATGCTGACCGTCGGCTCCCAGCCGAGGTCGCGTTCGGCTTTACGGATGTCGCAATAGAAGACCCGTTGATCGCTCTGGCGAACGGCAGCGCGTCGCGCCGGCTCGACCGTCTGTCCCACGATCCTCGAGAGCAGCGGGCCGAACTCGTGCCAGACGGACACGGTCCGGTCGCGGCCACCGCCGATGTTGTACACCTCGCCCGCGGTCGTCTCGATCCGGTCGACAGCGCGCAAATAAGCGTCGACGAGATCGTCGGCGTAGAGAAGATCGCGAACCTGCTTCCCATTGCCGAAGATCGTGATCTCCCGGTCGAGGATCGCCGCGAGCACGAACCACCCGACCCACCCCTGGTCCTCGACACCGAGCTGCCGCTGGCCATAGATGCAGCTTTGCCGAAAGACGACGGTGGGGAGCCCGTAGACGCGGTGGTAGTCGCGGACGTAGAACTCGGCCGAGCCCTTCGAGCAGCCGTACGGGGACTGCAGGTCGATCGGCTGATCCTCGGCCACACCGGCGGCGAGATCCTCGAAGTCGTACCTCGTCTCGTGCTCGACGACGCCGATGTGCTCGAGCGAGCCGTACACCTTGTTCGTCGACGCGTAGACCACGATCGGCAGCTGCGGCAGCCGCCGTGCCGCTTCGAGGATATTCAGCGTCCCGACGGCGTTCGCCTCGAAGTCGGCGCGGGGATCGGAGATCGACGTGGTGACCGCTGTCTGCCCCGCAAGGTGATAGACGACATCGGCGTCCGCGAGCACCTGTTTGACCGCCGCCACATCCCGGACGTCGCCCTGGACGAAGCGCAGGTCGTCACCGTGGCGCTCCTTCAGCCAGGCCAGGTTCAGGTCGCTCCCAGGTCGACCAAGTGTGTCGAAGACTGTCACGGACCCGCCTGCTGCGCACAACGCGTCAACGAGGTTCGAGCCGATGAAGCCCGCGCCACCCGTGACGACCGACTGCCGGCTCGAGGGGCTCGAGCGCAGTGCTCCGGTGGCGTACGTCACCTCAGCGGCGATCGGCGCGGTCTAGGATGAATCCCGGATCGAGCCGACCGGCCGGTGCGACGCCGCAGACGATGCACACTCGCTTCCTCCCACTCGCCGCCCTGACTCGTACGGAGCTCACGACCCGGATCAAGGCGATGCCGAGGCTCGCTGCGCTGCTCGAGCGTGCGGTGTCCGTCGGTTCGCGGCCGCTGCACGGCCGGAGCATCGTCGTGCCGATGGGGGACGCAGCGGGGTTGAGGTTCCGGATCGGCGCGGTTGGCACGGTGTGGGCATCGGGAAGAATGGAGCCGAGCGTTCAGCGGAAACTGCGCTCGATCATACAACCGGGCTCCGTCTTCTTCGACGTCGGAGCGAACGTCGGGTTCTTCACGATTCTCGCCGCACGACTTGTTGGTGAGGCGGGCACCGTCGTTGCATTCGAGCCGGAGTCGAGGAACGTCGACGGGCTCCGCGACAACGTCGAGCTCAACGGCTTCTCGAACGTGGTGGTCGTGCCCGTTGCTGTCTCGAGCTCGAGCGGAGATGCGCAGCTTCGCGTCCCGCATCGGGCAACTGCACGTCTCCTTCCACGAGACCACGGCAGCGGCTCGGACTCTCGCGTCGCGACCACGTCGATCGACGACTTCGTCGCGAGACGTCCCGGGCTCTCCCCGGCTGTGATCAAGATCGACGTCGAGGGGCACGAGGCGGAGGTGATCCGCGGGATGCGCGAGACGTTGCAGCGCTGCCGGCCGATTGTGCTCTGCGAGCTGCATCACACGAACGCCCAAGTCGCGGCGGCGTTCGCCGAGGCGGGTTACCGCACCAGCACGCTCGAGGGCGGCGAAGTTGCAGCGGCGCCCTGGTGGGCACACGTGCTCGCCGTGCCAGCCGACTGATCGAGGTTTGGCCGCAATCTAGCGGCGCACGACCTTCAGGATCTCGATGCCGGGGTTCCGGTAGGCGATCGTCCACAGGCGCCCCGTCCCCGCTGCCCACTTGGCGAACCCGCCCGGGAAGTACGCGCGCTCGAGAGCCCCGACGACGACGTAGCTCACCCCGTACTGTTCGAGCAGGTCGTGCGCGCGGACGGGATCCGTCGTCCCGAACAGCTCCTGGACGTCACGGATACGGCGCGCGACCTCGTCCGACTGCCACGGGCGCTGTTGCCGCTCGTGGTAGTCCCAGCCGACGATCGTCGGGTTTCCGGTGAACATGGCGAAGCGATCGCCCCATGCGTACAGCGCCGGATTGGTGTTGACCTCCGCGACGATCGGCGCGCCCCGCACGTGCTGCCGCATCCAGCGCATCGCGTCTCCGTCCCAGACGAGGCGGAACTGCAGACCATTGGCGGCGTAAACCGCCTTCTTCATGAACGCTGCTCCGTCGAGCGTCGGCCCGACGGACCGGTCGAAGCGGTCGTCGATCTTCGCGGGCGTCGCGAGGATCGGATAGAGCGCCGCGGTGACGACGAGCACGACGAAGCTGGTGCGCCACGCCACGCGCACGAGCCGGGGCAGGAGTCGAAGGCGGCTGTAGACGAACCCGGCGGCCGCGGCAGCGGAGACCGCCCAGAGCAGCCAGATCTGCAGGTACGTCTTGAAGACCGTGTTCACGCGACCGACGTCGATGTTCTTAACGACCAGATACTCGACCGCGAGGCTCAGCCCGAGGCCGAGCGAGAAGAGGAGCAGCGCGAAGCGGCGAATGGCATCGTCGGTGCTCGTCGAGCCCCGCTGCCGGCGCACGAAGGTGAGCAGGCAGGCGCAGAGCAGCACGACCCCGAGCGCAGTCACCCCCTCGCCGATCACCAGCAGGGCGACGACGCACGCGGCCGCGAGACCGAGGAGGAGCGCCGCCGCCTTGTAGAGCACGGAGCGGTGCACGCCGATCGCGCGCACGAGCCGCCGACGGCGCCGTGTCCGCCGCCAGGTCATCGTCGTCAGGCGAAGCGAGCGCGCGAGCGGGTTCAGATCACGCGACGTCGAGAGGTCGACGAGCAGCGCCGAGGCCACCGCGAACAGGAAGAGCCCGTGGATCGTCATGTAGTCGACGACCGGCGTCCCGCTCCCGTGCCAGCGCGTGACGCCCTGGAACACGGACCGGTAGTGCAGGTGGAACGGCAGGAAGAAGAGGTAGGCGAGGCCGAGCAGCGCGGCGCAGCGGACGACAAGCTGAGCGACCTGCGCGCGCCGCCGCCGCCGGTCGGGCGTCGCGGTGTGCGCGACCACCAGCGCGGCCATGCCCACCAGGGCATAAGGGGGGAAGTCCCAGCTGTTGATCGCCCAGAGCGAACCGATGCAGAGGGCAAGCAGAACAAACAATGCCGCGCCGGCGGCGCGGTCTGGTGCCCGTCCGCGCGCACGGACGACGGCGGTCGAGAGGACGAGGGCCGTCGCGGCGAACGGTAACGCCATCGCATGGGCGTGAAGGTCCGCGTAGAGATAGGTGAATGCAGGGAACTCGGTGATCAGGCCGGGCTCGTGCGGCGGTGGATGGACGATCCGGGTCGGATTCCAGAACCACCAGTCGATCGGCACGGTGCCGTGCCGTGCGCTGCGGAGCACGCGGAGCTCGCCGAGATTCCCCACCAGCACGACGAACGCGGTTCCGAGCAGCGCGACACCCGTCCTCGTTCGAAGGCGCACTCCCGCACGCTCCGAGCTAGTGAGGCCGAGCACGAGTCCGAACGACGAGACGCCCAGCAAGGCGAACAGCGTCGGGACAGCGAGGTTGTAGGCGACCGGCGGAGCGATGCTCGTCGCCTTGACGAGCAGTGCGACGAGCACGAATCCGTAGTAGTAGTAGTTCATCCGGCCGCCTGCGAACCAAGGGTCGAACGGCGGGAAGTGAGGCGACTTCAGCACGGCGTTCAGATACGCGAAGTCCATCGGCTTCTCACCACCCCGCACCGGGTTCCAAAGATCCGGGTTCAGGTAGCGGACGAGGGTCGCGGCCGCGAACAGCGCCCAGAAGAGGGTTTCCTCCATCAGGACGAGCCGTTTGTTGGCGGCGAGCCAAGCACGGAGCTCATGCCGCCGCGTTGCCGCGAGTGCGACCCCGCCGACGGCGACGGAGACGCCCGCGATGGCGATCGTGCCGCGACCGAACGGGGCAACGCCGGTGCTCGCGACCCACCACGCGACCGTGCCGACGAGCAGCAATCCGAGCGGCCGCGCGATCGCGACGCCACGGTCGGGAAGCCGCGAGCATGCGACGAACGCGTAGGGCAGTCCGAGCAGCGCGAGCACGGCGAGGGAGATCCCCCAGATCAGTACCGGAGCGTGAGCGGTCATCGTCCGATCCGGTAGACGATCGTCCTGCCGGAGTGGAAGGCGACCGTGCCGAGCGACCCGAACTTCGCCAAGCCCGCGGCCGGGAAGTCGAGGCGCTCCAGCGAGCCGACGAAGACCAGGCGCACGTCGTAGCGATCGAGGAGCTGCCTGGCGGCGCGCACACTCGGCGTCGTGTAGAGGCGAGCGACGTCGCCCGCGCGGCCGCGTGGATCGTGCCCCCACTGCACCTCGTGCCCCGGCCACTGGACGACGGCGGGCAGACCGGTGAAGGTCGAGACCCTGCCGCGGCCGACCGTGTCGTAGTCACCTCCGACTGTCTCGAGCACGGTCGGATCACCTTTCACCGTGCGCCGGAGCCACGCGATCGCCGCGGCGTCATCGGGCGCCTGCAGCTCGAGCCACCGTTCGCCGTCGAGCGTCGGCGAGGCGCGAAAGCCGCTCGATCGCGAGTACGGGGCGAGGAGCGGATAAACGAGTCCGAGCGCAAAGAGCACCGAGAAGACCGTGAGAAATGTGGATCGGGTCCGGCGACTCAACCGCTCGGCGCTCCAGAAGGCGCCGACTCCCGCGACGAGCGCGCAGAGATACCACGCTTGGTAGCCGGTCTTGAAGACGGTGTTGAAGCGGTAGTTCGGTGTGTGGTCGAACGCGTCGCGCACGTACACCAACTCCCCCGTCGCGATGAGCGTCAGCGCCGCGGCGAGGAGCAGCCAGAGGAAGCGGTAGCTGCCGCCGCTGCTCCCGGAGGAGAGCGCGGCGTAGGCGGCGAGCGCAGAGAGGGTCAGCGCGAGCGCGAGCCCTGCGAGCCGAGGCGGGGCGAGGAGGACGAGCACGAAGAGCCCGACACTCCCGGCCCACGCCGCGTAGCGAAGTGGCATCGAGAACCGGGTGGCGAAGAGAGACAGCCCGACCCAGAGGAAGGTGCCGTACACGAGCAGGTAGTCGACGGCGAAGCGGCCGAAGTGCAGGTGATCAGGCAACAAGGCGAGTCCGTGTGACGGCGGCGAGAAG
This sequence comes from Gaiellales bacterium, assembly GCA_038216085.1. Lineage (GTDB taxonomy): Bacteria > Actinomycetota > Thermoleophilia > Gaiellales > Gaiellaceae > PALSA-600. The sequence goes on from JBBQQI010000043.1 coordinate 11,096, forward strand.
TTCAGCCAGAAGGGAAGAAACGCCACGGCCGCGGCCGGCAGCAGAACCGCGCCCCAGCACGCGGCTGCTCTCCAGCGCCGCGCGCCCTCGATCGCCCAGGGTACGAGAGCGAGCACGATGATCGTCGCTGCGACCGGAAAGTCGAGCCCGTTGATCGCATAGAGGGAGCCGAGAGCAAGCGCCGCAAGGACGAGCTCCGCGGCCGGGGCGGCCGTCGATCGCAGGCCGCCCCGGAGGCGGGCGCGCGGCGGGCCGTGGATCGCGAGCTGCATCGCGTAGGCGATTGTGAGCAAGAAGAATGGCGAGGCGATCACGTGCGCGTGCAGGTCGGCGAGCAGGAAGCTGAACGAGGGGAACTCGTTCGCCGTGTGCGGGATCACGCGCGAAGGCGCGAACCAGTCGTACGTCGCGATCTGCGTCGCGTGGCCGGCGAGCTGCGAGGCGCCCGCGAGATTTCCGACCACCGTCGCGAGCGCGGCCGCCGTCAGGCCCACCACGATTGCCGATCCGCGCTTCGCTAGGCCGCTGCGCCTGGCGATCGAGTGCAGTGTGGCGGCGATGCCGAAGACGGCGCCCGCAGCGAGCGCCGCGACGAGTGCGACCGCGAGATTGAAGCCGGTCGCTGGGTCGACCCCCGTGAGCCTGATGAGGAAAGCGACCAGGTAGTGGCCGAGGTAGTAGTAGTTGACGTGCGCACCCGCGAGCCACGGGTCGTGGGGTGGGAACGAGGCGCTGCGGTTGACTGCGTTGACGATCGCCATGTCCATCGGCTTCTCGGTCTGCCAGACGGCCGGGGCGAAGGCGCGAAGCGCCAGCCAGCTCGCGAAAGCGACGGCGAAGACCGCCTCGCCGACGAGCCAGATCGACCGGTCGGTACCCGGGATGCGGCTGTTCCGCTGCGCACGATAGGCGAGCCCCGCGCTCAGGGCCGCGAGGCTCCCGATCGACGCGACCGCCAGCGGGCGGCCGTAGTCGACCAGGCCGGTGCTCGCGAGCAGCCAGGCCGGGTACGCGGCGAGCAGGAGCCCGAGTGGCCGACCGAAGACCCGCCCGGCCCCCGGCAGGCGCGGAAAGAGCAGGGCCGCGAACGGGCCTCCGAGCGGTCCGAGGGCGAGTGCGACCGCCACGAAGAACACGGCTTCCGTCACGGTTCGCACTCAGTCCGGCGGGGTGCCATTCGGGCGATCCTAGAGCGGCAAGCGGCGACCTCGAACTTGACGATCCCCCGCACCCTGGCGATAATCAGCACTAGCGCCTGTGAAAGCGAGTTCTCATGATGCCCTTGTGGCGCTTTTCCTGGCTGTCGCGGTAGCCGCCACGACGGTCGTCTCGGCGTACGCCAAGAGCAGCTCGGCCACGGCCGCGCCCCTGACGGCGAGTGCGGGTTGCACGAACCCGACACCCACGCCGACGCCGACCAGCACGCCGACGAACACACCGACGAACACGCCCACGTCGACCGCGACCGTGACGCCGACGAACACCCCCACGTCGACGCCGACCGTGACGCCGACGAACACCCCCACGGACACGCCGACGCCGACCGCGACCGACACGCCGACGAGCACCCCGACGTCGACGCCGACTCCGACGCCGCCGGTGGATACGCCGACGCCGACGAATACGCCGACCCCGACCGCACAGGTCGGCACGCCGACGCCGACGCCCACCCCGCTCGCCGGTGTCCGAGCGACGGTCACGACGGCTCCGTCGAGCACCACATCGACGACGGGCAGCGGGACGATCGGCTGCCCGGACGGGTCGACCGCGAGCTTCAGCTTCTCCGTTCAGTCGAAGAACGGCACAGCCAAGGGCTCGCTCACCTACACCGACTCAGCGGCAGGCAAGACGATCATCAGCACGGCGGTCACGAACCTGACCGTCACCGGCACGACCGCGACGTTCTCCGGAACCTGCGGTGGGACGTGCACGTTCAGCGTGACCGTCGTCGACAACGGCGAGCCCGCGAACGACACCTTCGCGATCACGAGCGGTTCCTACAGCGCCGGCCCGACGCACCTCGCCAGCGGAAACATCCAGGTCCGGTCGCGGTAGCGCCGCGGCCTCGACCGGGGCCGTCGAAGCACTTGAAGACCGTTCGGCCTGAGCGCATCGTGATCGTCGGGGCAGGCCCGTGCGGCCTTGCCTGTGCGCGCGAACTGGAACGACTCGGGCATCACGACTGGACCGTCTTCGAGCGGGACGGAGCGGCGGGCGGCAGCGCCTCCTCGGTCGTTGATCGGCAGGGCTTCACGTGGGACCTCGGTGGACACGTGGTCTTCAGCCATTACGGCGAGTTCGACGCGCTGCTCGACGACGTCCTGGGCGACGAGGTCTACGAGCACGAGCGGTCGTCGTTCATCCGCCTCGGCACGCGCTGGGTGCCCTACCCGTTCCAGAACAACCTCCGCCACCTCGAGCCCTCGGTCGCACTCGAGTGCCTGCTCGGCCTGATCGACGCGCCCGGGGCCAACGGGCATGCCGACTTCGGGTCGTGGATGCAGGCGACGTTCGGCACCGGCATCACGCAGCACTTCATGCAGCCGTACAACCGCAAGGTGTGGGCGACGCCGCCCGAGCAGATGTCTGCCGCATGGATCGCGGAGCGCGTCAGCGTCGTCGACTACCGCCGAGCACTGCGCAACTACGTCCTCGGCCTCGACGACGTGGGCTGGGGGCCGAACAGCACATTCGCGTTTCCGCGGGTCGGGGGCACCGGCGAGATCTATCGCCGGCTCGCCGCGCAACTGGGCGAGCGGGTGCGGTTCGGGCGCGAGCTGGTCGAGATCGACGAGAAACACCTCGAGCTGCGGTTTGCCGACGGGACGACCGAGCAGGCCGACGCCGTCGTCTCGACCGCGCCGATCGACGACCTGGTCGCGCGGCTGGCCCGAGCGCCGTCAGACGTGCGCGAAGCCGCGGCGACCCTTCGCCATACGAGCGTGTCGGTCGTCGGTGTGGGCTACGAGGCGCCGCTCCAGGACGACCGCTGCTGGTTCTACTTCCCCGACGGGGACACCCCGTTCTATCGCGCGACGAACTTCGCGAAGTACTCGCCCGCGAACGTCCCCGGCGGCGACGTCGGCCGGTACTCCTCGTATCTCACGGAGACAGCGCGCGAGCCTGCCGCGCCGGTCGACGAGGGTCGGCTGGTGCAACGTGTTCGCGGCAGCCTCGCAGCGGCCGGGCTCGTGCAGGAGCACGTCGTCACTGTCTCGGAGGAGGTGATCGACATCGAGTACGCCTACCCGGTGCCCACAATCGAGAGGGATCGCGCGCTCGCAACCATCCAGCCGTGGCTCGAGCAGCAGCGCATCTATTCCCGCGGCCGGTTCGGCTCCTGGCGGTATGAGATCGGCAACATGGACCACGCGGTCAAGATGGGCATCGACATCGCTCGGCGCCTCGTCGAGGGCACTCCGGAAGAGCTTTGGACGAGCTAGTCGATCTCTCGGTCGTCGTCCCGGTCTACAACGAGGCCGGATCGATCGAGCAGCTGGTGCTGGATCTCGCCGCCGAGGTCGTGCCGCGCGCGAGCACGGCCGAGGTGATCGTCATCGACGACGCATCGACCGATGAGACGCCGGCGATTCTGGCTAGGCTCGCGGCAGAGCATCTTTGGCTCGTCGTCATACGGTCGCCGGAGAACGGCGGCCACGGCGCCTCGGTGCTCGCTGGCCTAGAGCGTTCTCGGGGCAACTGGATCTTCCAGATCGACTCCGACGGCCAGTTTGCGGTCGCGGATTTCGAACGCCTGTGGGAGAGGCGTGACGAGTTCGAGCTCGGACTGGGCGTGCGGGCCGCTCGGCAGGATCCCGTGCACCGGCTGGTGCTCTCCTATGTCGTGCGGCGCGTCTCGTCGTTGCTCGCCGGGCGGCGGCTCCGCGACACGAACACGCCGTTCCGCCTGCTCAGTCGCGAGCTGTGGGACGAGCTTTCGCCGTTGATCGGCCCGGGCACCATCGCACCCTCGATCTTCACCGTGATCGGCGCCGCAGTTCTCGGCCGGCGGATCCTGGAGGTGCCGGTCACGCATCTGCCGCGCGAGCGCGGCCAGTCGAGCCTGCGCAAGCTGGGTCTCGTCGCGTTCAGCCTCCGGGGGCTCGGCCAGCTGGTCGCCTTCCGGAGCTCACTCTCCCGGGAGCGTGGCCGAAGGCACATGCCGTCCGACCGCGAGGTGCTGCCGTTCGCGGCCGTCACCGTCCTCGCGCTGTGCCTGCGGCTCGCCTACCTGACGCGGATGCCGCTCCACCACGATGAGAGCGAGCACGCCTGGTTCGCATGGTTGCTGCGCTCGGGGAACGGCTACCACTACAACCCCGTCTTCCACGGGCCTGTGCAGTTCTACCTGATGTCGCTCTCCGATCTCGTCTTCGGGACGAGCGACCGGACCGCACGCCTCGCTCCGGCGCTCGTGGGCGCCACGATCACCGCGCTTCCCTTCTTCCTGCGGCGCGAGCTCGGACGGACGGCTGCGCTGACAGCATCCGTCGCATTCGCCCTCACGCCGAGCTACCTGTACTTCTCGCGCTTCGCGCGGGAGGACATCTATGCGGCGTGCGCGACGCTTGCGCTCTTCGTGATCCTGCTTCGTTTCGTAGCCGCCCCACGGCCCTGGCATCCGGCCGCGCTGCTCGGGCTGCTCGCCGTCTGCTTCGCGATCAAGGAGACCGCGTTCATCACGACGTTCCTGGCCGGGCTCTTCATCCTGGGCACCATCATTCTGCAGAGCGGCCGAGCGCGGCGCGCCGGGAAACGCATGCGTGACGGCCCGCTCGTCCGTAGGGTCGCGGCAGTCGGCAAGGACGCGTGGGGATGGGGGATCATGACCTTTCTCCTCGTCTATACGCTCCTCTACAGCACGTTTCTCACCAATCCGGGCGGGCTGCAGGAAGGGCTGGTCGGCAGCATCCGCTACTGGCTGTCACAGCAGCCGGTGGGCCGCGGGGGGCAGCCGTGGTTCTACTACCTCGTCCTGCTCCCGGCCTACGAGTGGCCGATCGTGCTGCTCGGGGTTGTCGGCGCGGTGTACGTGCTCAGGCATCCGAGCTTCGGCGGGCTCTTTCTCCTCTGGATGTTCGGCGGCAGCCTGGTGGTCTACTCGTGGGCGTCGGAGCGGATGCCGTGGCTCGTTCTTCATCCGCTCCTGCCGTTGATCCTGCTCGCGGGGATCGGTGTCCAGGTCCTCACGCGCAGCGCTCGGCGCCGCAGCGCGCGCACCATGCTCGTCGTCGTCGCACTCGGCGCAACGACCGCCGTGTATTCGGCGGTCGCCCTCGCGTACGACCGGTCCGCGGACCCGCAGGAGCTGCTCGTCCAGGTCCAGACGTCCGACGACGTGCCGCGGATCCGCGACGAGATCCTGCACCTCGATTCGCTGGTGCGCCGGCAATCCGGCCGGCGGCTGACGGTCGCCGTCGACGGCTGGGGCGGGACCGCCTGGCCGTGGAGCTGGTACCTCCGCGATGTGCCGGTCGGCTACTACGACATGAGCGCCGGCGGCCCGCAGCCGCTGCCCCAGGTGCTTGTCGTCGCACAGCCGAATCAGGCACTCATGGAGCCGCTCCTGCACGGGTACGTGGCTTACCGGTTCACCCTGCGGGTCTGGTGGGTGCCGGACTGGGGCGCCGCAGGAGTCGAGCAATGGCTCAGGTGGGCGGTCGACCGGCAGGCGTGGAACCCGACAGGGAGCCTCGACGAGCTGCTGTACGTCCGCCGGGATCTCGCGCCGGCGCTGGAGCAGAGGTGAGCCACTCGCTCGAGGCACCGATCGGCGTGCCTGCGCGCGGCTTTGCCCAGGGCACGCGTGCACTCGTCGCATCGTTTCGCCCGAAGCAGTTCACGAAGAATCTGCTCACATTCGCGGGGACGATCTTCGCCGCGGAGGCGACCACGCTCGCGGCGTGGTCGCACGCGCTGCTGGCGTTCGGTGCGTACTGCGCCGCCTCGAGCGCCGCCTACCTGCTCAACGATCTCCACGATCTCGAGAGCGACCGTCTTCACCCGGTCAAGCGCTTTCGCCCGCTTGCGAGCGGGCGGCTGCGGGTATCGGTCGCCCGCTTCGCAATTCCGGTGCTCATGGCGGCGGCGCTCGCCACGGCTGCGCTGCTCGGGCGCGGCTCGCTCGCCTGGCTCGTCGTCTTCCTCGTCGTCCAGGCCGCCTACACCCTGCGGCTCAAGCGCGTGCCGCTCGTCGACGTGCTGCTGATCGCGGCCCTCTTCGAGATTCGCGCGGTCGCCGGGGCCGAGGCGATCGGCGTCAGGAGCTCCGGTTGGCTGATCGCATGCACGCCGCTCCTCGCCTCCGTGCTCGGGCTCGGCAAGCGACGCGCCGAGCTCGATCTCGTGCGCGGCGGCGCGACCCCGGGCCGGAGCGTTCTGCGCTGGTACTCACGCCGCCGACTCGACGCACTCCTGGCTCTCTGCGTCGGCGCGGCGCTCGCCGCCTACGCCGCCTACACCGTTCTCGGCCCGACGCCGTGGCTCGCGACGACCCTCCCCTTCCCGTTCGTCGGCGTCGCGCGCTACCTCACACTGCTCTACCGGCGCGGAGCCGGCGAGGAGCCCGAGAACATGCTGCTCTCCGACCCGCTGCTGCTCACCTCGACGGCGACCTGGGCGGTGCTCTGCGCGATCGTGCTGGCGACGACGTGAGCCAGCAGTGCCTCGTGCTGCTGGGTCAGAGTCACTGTGAGGCCGTCAGTTACCCAACGGCTTTCACGTACCCGAACGAGGGCACGACTGGCTGCACGAACCGCGCTTCTTCCGCGTATGCGGCTCAACTGAAGCGGCTGCGCGTGAACTCACCCGACCCACGTGCGGGAGACCACCGGCGTCAGTTCGGTGGCCGCTACGACCCGGCAAGCTGCGCCAAGCGTCCGAACCTCAACGAGTAGAAAGATCGCGCTCGATCCAAAGTGCGTTGGACTGTCGCTCGACGGCTACGTTCTTGTCGGTGCTCGAAACGAAGGATTGGAGAGAACATGACGCCGGCAGGTCATCCGAATGGCGAGGCCGCTTCAGCGAAGATCACCAAGCGGATTCAAGAGCTGCGGGATTGGAGGGGAGAGACCCTCGCTCACGTCCGGCAGCTCATCCACGACGCCGACCCCGACATCCAGGAGGAGTGGAAATGGGAGAAGCCCAAATCGCCCGGAACCCCTGTCTGGTCCCATGACGGCGGCGTCTGCACGGGGGAGTCGTACAAGCAGGTCGTGAAGCTCACCTTCTTTCGCGGAGCCTCCGTCAATGACCCGAAGAAGCTCTTCAATTCCAGCCTGGAAGGGAACACGCGGCGTGCGATCGACCTCCGCGAAGGGGAAAAGATCGACGAAGCCGCCTTCAAGCAACTCATCCGCGCCGCGGTGGCGGCCAACTCGGGGGCGCTCGCTCAACGGGCAGCGAAGAAGAAGTAAGCCCGGCTCGCGCCGGCGCGGAGGCTCATGCCTGCCGCCCTGCGTACCGATAGAGACAGGCACGGGTCGCGTGCTTGGACTGCTCTTTTCTGCTCGTCGCGCTGGCGGTCGGCGGGTACCTCTACGCCCAGCGCTCCAAGGCCGAAGGGCCGACGGCGCCTGCGGTGACGCAGGCCGAAGGGCAGGCGAGCGCGGCCGTCGCGGCCACCAACTTCCAGAGTGTCGGCCTGGTGCTTCAGGCCCGGTTCACCGAACACGCGACCTACGCCGGCGCGACGGTTTCGCCGGGATCGGGCGTCGTCCTCGTTCGCGCCGATCCGACGTCGTACTGCCTTCAGACCGAGGCCGGGGCGGCCGTTGCGCACGAGACCGGTCCGGGCGGGCTTCCTCAGCCCGGGCCCTGCTGAGCTCCATCGCGTTTGTAGAATCCGCGTCGATGGCTGCCCGTGAAGCCGCCTGTCACTGCGGACAACTCCACCTCGACGTGTCGGGCGAGCCCGTGCGCGTCTCCATGTGTCACTGCCTCGCCTGCCAGCGCCGGACCGGCAGCGCCTTCGGGATCCAGGCACGGTTCACGAGAGATCAGGTGAACGTCGTTGGTCGCTTCAGCGACTACGTGCGAGTGTCCGACGAGGACGACAAGGTCGCGCACTTTCACTTCTGCCCCGACTGCGGTTCGACGGTCTTCTACACCTCACCGACCGATTCCGACCTGATCGCTGTTCCGGTCGGCGCGTTCGCCGACCCGTCGTTTGCGCCGCCGGTGCGTTCGATCTACGAGTCTCGGCGGCACGCGTGGGTAGCTGTGCCGGCGGCCGAGCGCTACGACTGAGGGCTAGCCGCCGATCAGCTCCTTGAACGCGGGCTCGTCGCGGATCGCATCGAGATCCGAATCGTCCTTCGCGAGGTCTCGCGTGCGCTCGGACGTCTCGACCGCGTGCCGCAGGTGCTCGAGCGCATCGGCCGTCCGGCCGGCGAGGCTCTCGCAGCAGGCGACGTTGTAGGCAAGCGCGGCGTACTGCGGGTACTTCGTGACAAGCTCGCGGCCGCGGTCGGCCGCCTCGTCGTACTGGCCGGCCTCGTAAAGAGGGTTGAGCGGTCCCCAGACCGTCCAACCGGAAGGCTCGTACGCCTTACCGGGAACCGCGCCCATCGCGATGATCGTCGTCTCGGGCTCCTCGGCGAACGCCGTCCGCTTCACGCCGGTGCGGACGAAGACGAACGTCCCGGCGGGTGCGTCCAGGGGCTTGCCGTCCAGCTCGAACCTGGCGCGCCCTTGCTGGACGAGATAGAGCTCCTCGTCTTCGCCGGCCTCCTCGACGTGTTCGTTGATGATCCGGTCTCCCGCCTGCTTGGCCGTCCACGCGTTGACCCCGAACGACGTGACCCCGAGATTGGTGGCCACCGGTCGCCAGGGACAACGACCATCGTTGAACTCCTCGATCTCGTCGAGATGCACCGCCGTGTACTCGCTCATCTGACCCCCTTCAGGTTTGATCGCTCGCCCGCGATCCTAAGCGAGCCGCTCTGCCCTGCGAGGCCGAGATCGACATTTCCCTCACCAGTCGATCGACCGGTAATCCTTCAGGAACTTGCCCCAGACGTGCTCGCCGGTGTTGAAGCCGGCGATGATCGGGTCGACGATGCGCGCCGCGCCGTCGACGATGTCGAGCGGCGGCCTGAACCGGTGCTCCGCGGTCTTCTGCTCCGCGATCTGCACCGGGTCCTCGTCGGTCACCCACCCGGTGTCCACGCTGTTCATGTGGATCCCGTCGGCCTGGTAGTCGGCGGCGGCGGTGCGCGTCATCATGTTCAGCGCCGCCTTCGCCATGTTCGTGTGCGGATGCCGTGTGGTCTTGAAGCGCCGGTAGAACTGGCCCTCGACCGCCGACACGTTGACGATGTGCTTGTCTCGCGCGGGCACGCGGAGCATCAGAGGCTTGAGCCTGGCGTTCAGGACGAAAGGCGCGACGGCGTTGACGAGCTGGGTCTCGAGCAGCTCGACCGACGACACTTCGTCGAGCATCAGGCGCCAGGAGTTCCGCTCGCGCAGGTCGACCTGCTGGAGGTCCTGGTCGAGCCGGCCCTCCGGGAAGAGGTCGCCCGAGCCGGCGAGGTCCTCGGG
>JBBQQI010000044.1:0-20167 GCA_038216085.1 Gaiellales bacterium
GAATGCCGCTGTGCGCATCCCCCAGGGGCGGTCGATCGGGCCGTTCAGCAGCTCGACCCCGCGGCGGGCGAGCTCGTCGCAGGCCGCGTCAGTGTCGTCCACCCCGATCGTGAGCTGGAATCGCGATCCGGCGTCCTGCTCCGCGACAACCGCGGGTCCGATCAGCGCGTGCGCCTCTTTGGTCAGCAGCAGGTTGACGATCATGCTCTCGAACTTGAACGCGATCGAGTCTTCGTCCTCGTACACGGCCTCAGCGTCGAAGGTCTTCTCGTAGAACGACTTGGCGCGCCCGTGATCGGCGACGAACATCGTGATCGCACCAACGCTGTTGAGTGACTCACTCACTTCGTGCTCCCCCCTTGTAGACCTCTCTAGGCATGAGCCAGGACTGGCTCTCACGAGCTCAGACCGACTCGAGCGACGGAACTCATCGCTCAGCGAGCGCAGCGTACCGTCGCGGTCACTATTGGGGTCTGCAGGCCCGTCCTCGCTCGCCGGGTTGAGGAGCGCCTCTCGATCAACCGGACCTAGGCTTCGGGCCTGAGGACGGCTAGCCTGTGCCAGTGTCTTTACGCCCGAGCGCGAGTCGGGCTAGAGGATGCGGCGGGCGCCGACGTACGTCGACGCGTACCAACCTTCGGACAGGTTGGAGATCTTGACGACGTCGCCGCTGTGCGGCGCGTGCACGAACTGGCCGCCGCCGATGTAGATACCTGCGTGGCCCAAGCCGTCGAAGAAGACGAGGTCGCCCGGCGCGAGCTGGTCACGCGAGACCGGGACGCCCATCGCGTACAGCGAATACGTCAAGTGCGGCAGCGAGACGCCGACCTGCGCGTACGACCACATGATCAGGCCCGAGCAGTCGAAGCCGCCCGGTGCCGCTCCGCCCCAGACGTAGGGCGTCCCGAGCTGCGACAGCGCCACCCCGACGACGCCGCCGTGGGTCGGCGGCGGCGCGACGATCGTGTCGGCCTGCGGTGTGATCGCAGAGACGCCGACGACCGTGTCGGCCTGCTGGAGCGCAGCCTCCTGATGGTGCGCGGCGATGCGGGCCACAGCAGCCTGGGCCATCTGCAGCTGCCGGCGGTTCTCTGCCGCGATGATCTGCGCGATCTGGCCCTTGATCGAGGAGAGCAGGTTGTTCTGCTGGGAGATCTTCGACTCGATCGTCGACTTCGCGGCGGCGCGCTGCGCGACCACGCGCTGCTGCGTCGAGCGGGCCTTCGCGAGCAAGCTGCCGTTGCGCTTGATCGCTGCTCGGAACGTCCTGACCTGGCCGACGACCGACGCGTCGAGAGACGTGACGCTCTTCGCGCCGTCCATCTGCGTCACCATGTCGTCGAGGCTGTGCGCGCCGAGGATCACCTCGAGCGTCGAGGTCTGGTCTGACGTGTAGAGCGTCACGAGCCGCTGCGCGATCACGCGCTGGCTGGCCTTCAGGTTGTGCTTTGCGATGCGCAGCTCGTGCCTGTTCTCCTTCAGGTCACGCTGGATCTTCGTCAGTTGCGCCGTCGAAGCTGCGTATTGCGACCGGGCGCGCTCGAGCTGATCGGAGAGAGCGCGCAGCTGCCCCAGAACCTGCTGCGCCTCTGCGCGCTTGGAGGTCACCGACGGGTCGGCAAAAGCCGGGACTGCCGCCACAAAGGCGATGCAAACCGCCGCAAGAACGTACGGCGCCTGTCCCAACCTACGAATGACATCCCCCTGGCAGGGGCCGGGACGGGCGCACCGGGAGGGGCCGGTACGTCACGAAGGAGGGAGGCTAGCAACCTTTTCGGATGTCCGTCAATCAAGAACTATCGCAATCGGCCCTAAAACCTGTGTAATTCTCCCCCAACCAGGCGGTCTTCGGCCCCTGCGTGGTACGTTCCGGGCCGTGCTCGGGCAGGCACACACGCCGCGTCGGCGCTTTTTGCCGTTCGCCGCCATCGCCCTGGTCGTCCTTGCGGCGCCCGCACTCGGTCTAGCCGGGTCGACGACGTCTGCCTCAAATCTCCACCGGGACAACATCCGGCTCGCCGCGAAGTCGCGGGGTGCAGTGCTCGAGCTCTATTCACTCGACCAGCGCCTCGGCGCCGCTCAGTCGAACCTTGCGAGCCTGAAAGGACAAACGACGGCGCTTCGTGCCGAGCGAGCAAGCCTCGTGCAGCAGCTCGGAATCGCGAAGCTGGGCAGCCGCATCGCCCAGAGGGCGCTCGGGGCCCGGCTGCGGCTCCTCTACGAGCAGGGCAACGTCGAGCCGCTCGAGATCGTGTTCGGCGCCAAGAGCCTCGACGAGGCCGTCTCGAGCCTCGACAACCTGAGCCGCATGTCGGGCCAGGGCGAGGACGTCCTGCGGGAGCTCAGGTCGGCGCGCACCAGCCTGACGGCGGCAGCCCGCCACCTCGCGACTCGAGAATCCGCCTTGGCGAAGGCGACGCGGCAGGCAGAGGCAACCGCCGCCGCCCTCGAGCAGACCCGCGCTGCCCGCAACGCCTACGTTGGATCGCTTGCGGCGAAGCGCCGGCTGAACGATTCCCAAATTGCCTCGCTGCTCGCCCGGTCGCACGCGGCGCAGCTTCGCAGCATGAGGCTGGCGCGCACGACCCCGACGAGCTCGGCGGCGCTCGCGTCGTATTCGACCGCCCCGCCGGCGACGATTCGGTCTGCCTCCGCGGGCCGCAGGACCGTCACGGTCTCGGCGACCGGATACGCCCTGGGCGGCAGCACGTCAACGGGGCTACCCGTCGGCTGGGGCGTCGTTGCGGTCGATCCGTCCGTGATCGCCCTCGGATCGCACATGACGATCCCGGGCTACGGCGAGGCCGTCGCGGCCGACACCGGCGGCGGCGTTGTGGGCGCGACGATCGATCTCTGGTTCCCGTCCGTCGCGCAGGCCAACGCCTGGGGCCGCCGCACGGTCACCATCGTCCTGCACTAGATTGATCGGCAATTCCCGGTAGATCGATCTGAGCGACCCAGTAGACATCACAGAGACAGTGCAACCGCGCGTCCTGCTCGTGGACGACCACGACCTGTTTCGGACGGGTCTCCGCAACCTGCTCGAAGAACAGGGCGTGCAGATCGTGGGCGAGTGCGACAACGGCACCGACGCGCTGCGCGCTGTCCGCGAGTCCGCTCCGGACGTCGTCGTCATGGACCTCAACATGCCGGGGATCAGCGGCGTCGAGGCCACCCGGCAGATCTCGATGATCGCACCGCTCACGCGCGTCCTGGTGCTGACGATCTCCGACCAGAACAACGACGTGATGGACGCGATCCTCGCCGGCGCCTGCGGCTACCTGCTGAAAGATGCGTCGATCACCGAGTTGATGACCGGCATCACGGCGGCTGCGGTGGGCGAGTCGCTCGTCTCACCGGTGATCGCAGCCAAGGTGCTGCAGCATGTGCGCGCGACGAGCGCGTCACACCGCGACGCGGAATTCATTCAGTCGGAGCTCTCCGACCGCGAGATGCAGGTCCTGAAGCTGATCGCGAACGGCAAAGACAACGGGATGATCGCCGGCGAGCTGCACATCAGCCCGAAGACGGTCAAGAACCACATTTCGAACATCCTGATGAAGCTGCAGATCGACAACCGCATCCAGGCCGCCGTGTACGCCGTCCGCAGCGGGATCGTCTAGGTCTAGCGAACGGCTTGGGCGTGGCGGCGAAGGCTGCCGAGCGCCGAACGCAGCTTCACGAGCTCACCAGCGGTGCCGTCGAGCCGCTGGGCGAGCGTCGCGAGCTCCTTCGCGTTGCCCGTCAGGTCGCCGCGGTTCAGCACGTGGACGGCTTCGGTGATCCGTTTCTCGAGCCGTCGCCGCTCCGCCTCGAGCGACAGAGCCTGCGCATACCCGTCGGTCAGCGTCCGCTCGATGCGTACGAGATCGCGCTCGGAGCCGTCGATCAACGCGGAAATCTGATGGAAAAGCTCTGTCATGGTGAGAATCGATTCTTCGGGGGCAGCCGCGCCGGAGCAAGGGCCGCGTGGCCCATCTTCCGCGCCCGCGAGGCCCAATCCCGCCGTGTCCCCGGTCACAATGACCGGGTGGCTCGCCGGCGCACGATTCAGATGCACACGCTGCAGGCCGTTTTACTCGCGATCGTCGCGGTGCTGCTGTTCGCGCCGTCCGCGACAGCCTCGCCGCCGCTTGCGACGAGGCTCGCGCAGGCGCTCGCGGTCCCCGGGAACTCACCCGCCGCGTCGTCCGCGATCGCGATCGACCTCGCAACAGGCGTCACCCTCTTCTCCCGCAACGCGGACAGGTCGCTCGCGCCCGCCTCGAACGAGAAGCTCGCCGTCACGTATGCGGCGCTCGTCGAGCTCGGCACGTCCTACCGCTTCCGGTCTGCGGTACTCGCGCTCGGCCGGCAGGACGGCCCGACCTGGCACGGAGACATCTACCTCGAGGGGTACGGCGACCCGACGCTCTCGTCGCTCCAACTCGAACGGCTTGCCGCGCAGCTCGAGGAGCAGGGCATCACGCGCATCGACGGCCGCGTGCTCGGCGACGAGTCGTGGTTCGACGCGCAGCGAACCGCCCCCGGGTGGAAGTCGGTGTTCTTCATCAACGAGTCGCCGCCCCTCTCTGCGCTCGTCGTCGATCGCGACTTCTATGACGGGCATCACGCGCTGCGGCCGGCACTCGCCGCGGCGGGCCGCTTCAAACAACTGCTTCGTGCGCACGGCATCAAGGCGGGCGCCGCCGCGCTCGGGCGTGCGCCGTCATACGCCTACGGGCTTGCGCAGGTCGAATCGGACCCGCTGCCCCAGGTGCTCGCAGCGATGGATCGCGACAGCGACAACTTCACCGCCGAAATGATCCTGAAGACGATCGGCGCGGAGGTCGGCGGCGCAGGCACGACCGCCGCCGGCATCGTCGTCGTCCTGCGCGATCTGGCGGCGGCCGGCGTGCCGCTCGCGGGCGTGCGCATGTTCGACGGCTCGGGGCTCTCGCTCGACGACAGGCTGACCGCACGGGCGCTCGCCGCGCTGCTCGTCGCCGCGTGGAACGACCCTGAGCTCCACGACCCGTTCTGGGCCGCGCTCCCTGTCGCGGGCGTCAACGGCACGCTCGAGGACCGCATGCAGCGCGCGCCCGCGCGCGGCGCCGTGCGTGCGAAGACCGGCACGACAGACCGCGCGTCGGCGCTCTCGGGCTATGTCCGCGACCGGTTCGTGTTCGCGGTGATGCAGAACGGGTTCCCGGTCTCGACCTTCTCCGCGCGGCGGGCGGAGGACCGGTTCGCGACCGCTCTCGCGTCAGCGCTCTAGCAACGCCTCGAGGTCGGCCTCGCCGAGAATCGGCACGCCGGCCGCCTCGGCCTTCTTGACCTTGCTGCCGGGGCTCTCGCCGACGACGATGCCCGTGGTCTTCTTCGAGACGTTGTCGGAGACCTTCGCGCCGAGCGCCTCCAGCGCGGCGCGCGCCTCCTCCCGCGACATCGACTCGAGCGTGCCGGTGATCACATACTGGCTCCCGGTCAGCGGGCCTTCGACAGGCCGGTCGTCGAGATCGGCCTCGAACTGGAGACCGATCGCACGCAGCTCTGCGACGAGGGCCCGATTATCGCCGTCTGCGAACCACTCGGCGATCGCCTCGGCGCGCTCCGGCCCGATCCCCTCGCACTCCAGGATCTCCTCCTGCGTCGCCGCGGCGAGCCGGTCGACGTCGCCGAAGTGCCGCGCAAGGTTCTGCGCAGTCACCCAGCCGACATCGGGGATATTCAAGCCGAAGAGCACGCGGCGGAACGGAACCTGCTTCGACGCCTCGATTGCGTTCACCGAGTTGGTCGCGGAGATCTCGCCGAAGCCGTCGAGCTCGAGGAGCTGCTCCTTGGTCAAGCGATAGAGCTCGGGGAGCGAGCGCACGAGACCGAGCTCCCAGAGCCGGCGGATCAGCTGCTCGCCGACGCCGTCGATGTCGGCCGCCGCTTGCACCCAGTTGATCAGCGACTCGAGCCCGCGCGACGGGCAGGCGCGATTCGGGCAGCGGTGCATCGCCTCGCCCTCCGGCTTAACGACATCGATGCCGCAGAGCGGGCACTGCTGCGGCATCTTGAACGGCTTGGTGCCGCGGCGGTGCTTGCCGGCGGGGCCGACGATCTGCGGGATCACGTCACCCGCGCGCTGCACGATCACGTCGTCGCCCTCGCGAATGTCCTTGCGGTTGATGTCCTCTTCGTTGTGCAACGTCGAGCGCGAGACGGTGACACCGCCGACCTCCACAGGCTCCATGATCGCCCACGGGTTGAGCGCTCCCGTGCGCCCGACACGGATCGCGATCTTCAGCAGGCGCGTCGTCGCCGTCATCGGCGCCCACTTGAACGCGCGTGCCCACCGCGGGCGCTGGTGCAGCGCGCCGAGCGTGCGCTGCTGTTCGAGGTCGTCGACTTTGATCACGATGCCGTCGATCTCGTAGTCGAGCTCGACGCGCCTGTGCTCCCACTCGTTGCACGCCTTCGCGACGGCTTCGACGGAGGTGAGCCGCTGCGCGAACGGGTTGATCGGGAAGCCGTGCGCCTTCAGCCACTTCAGCGTCTCCTCGTGCGAGCTCAGCTCGACGCCGTCGTGCGCGCCGACGCCGTAGGCCCACACCGACAGCGGCCGGCTCGCGGTGATCGCCGGATTCTTCTGACGCAGCGATCCGGCCGCGGCGTTTCGCGGGTTCGGCGTGGGCTTCTTGTCCTCCGCCACGAGCCGCTCGTTGAGCTCGCGGAAGCCCGAGAGCGGCATGTAGACCTCGCCGCGCACTTCGACGAGGGCTGGCACGTCGTCCGCGAGCAGGCGCAACGGGATCGAAGGGATCGTGCGGAGGTTCGCGGTCACATCCTCGCCGATCTCACCGTCGCCGCGCGTCGCGCCGCGCACGAAGGCGCCGTTCTCGTAGGTGAGGTTGATCGCGAGGCCATCGATCTTCGGCTCGAGCACATACGCGACCGGGTCGCCGCTGTCGAGGCGCTTCGCGACGTCCTCTGTCCACTTGACGATCGCCTCGTCGGTCGTCACCTTCTCGAGCGACCCCATCGGGGTCAGGTGCCGCACCTTCTGGAACTTCGACGACGCCGGCGCACCGACGCGCTGCGTGGGCGAGTCGGGCGCGATCAGCTCGGCGTTTTGCTCCTCGAGCGCCACGAGCTCGTCGAAGTGCTTGTCGTACGTGGCGTCGTCGACAGACGGCTCGTCGAGCACGTGATACTCGTGCAGCCACCGGTTAAGGAGGCTGCGCAGCTCGGCCGCGTGGGTCGCCTCAGAGGACGCCAAGCAGCTCCTGCGCCGTGTCGACGACGACATCGGCGTCCGAGAGGGCGGCGCGGTCGTGGATTCCGCCCCACGTCACACCGACCGCGTACAGGCCGCCTGCCCTGGCCGCCTGCATGTCATAGGGCGAGTCGCCGACGTAGGCGGCCTCATCGGCACTTGCGCCGAGTCGCTCGAGGCCGAGCAGCAACGGTTCCGGATGCGGCTTGTGGCGCTCGGTCTCGTCGCCGCCGACCACCGCGTCGAAGAAGTGGGCGATCGGCAGTCGCGCGAAGGCAAGGTCGACGGTCGAGCGGCGCTTCGCGGTCACGAGGCCGAGCGCGCGGCCCTGCTCCTTCAGCTTGGTCAGCACGTCCTCGATCCCGAGGAACGCCTCCAGCGAGTCGTGCAGCGGCTCGTTGTGGGCGCGGTAGACGCGAACGAGCTCCTCGACCTGCTCCGGCGCGAACGCCTCCATCTGCGCCTCGAGCCCGGGGCCTCCGACACTCGCCATCAGCTCCCGATCGGAGTACTCACGCGCGAGAACGGTCTGCGTTGCATGCCGCATCGACGCGAGGATGATCCCGCCGGAGTCGACGACGGTTCCGTCGAAGTCGAACATGACGACCGGGAAGCGCACCCGGCCGATCGTAGCCATCGGGTTAGGTGTAGGTGATCAGCGACGCAGCGAGTCGCGCAGCTGGTCGAGCAGCGGACGACGGAGCGGCGGCGGCTCGATGAACGAGGCGACGCGCGCTGCCTCCTCCTCCGTCAGGGAGACGGCGGCGTCGGCGGCATCTCCGGACCAGATGCTGAAGCGAACCTGCGGCCTCGTTTCCTCGTCGCCGAAGTAGCGCGTGACGCGGAGCGCCTTTTGGGCGTCACCCGGCATCGAGGGATGCGGTGCGAAGAACTCGACGAGCTTGCGCCGTTGCGGCACGGCGCACCAGGGGCAGTAGCGGAACCTGTCCTCGACGCCGTTCCCGCAGTGCCGGCACGTGTGCACCTGCTGATTCTCTGCCCTCGCAGGCTCCCGTTCAACCTCCTGATCGGACGCGGCTAAACAAGACATGTCCCGGGGACAGGCCCTTGGACATGTCAGGAAGGGCCATGTCCGTCGTAGCCGACGCCGACGAGGTAGAGCCCGTGCGCCGGCGCCGTCTTGCCTGCTTCGCTGCGCGGGCTCCCGTCGAGCAGCGGCGCCAGCGCGACGCCCTCGAGCATCGACCCGATCAGCGTTCGCACCATGTGGCGCAGGAACGAGTTGGCGGTGATCTCGAAGACCGCGACGTGCTCGTCCACCTCGCGCCAGCGCGCCTCGCTGACGGTGCGGACGAACAGTGAGTGCAGCGTGTCGCTCGGCGTGAAGGCGCGGAAGTCGTGCGTCCCGAGGAGCGCTGCGGCATTCTCGGCGAGCGCGTCGAGCTCGAGCGGGCGCGGATGCCAGAGCGCGCGCCGCGCCTCGAAAGCCGAGGGCTCCCGCCGCCGCCAGACGCGGTAGCGATACGAGCGCGAGCGCGCGTCGAACCGCGCGTCGAACCCCTCCTCGGCCTCCTCCGCACGAACGACGCAGACGTCCTCGGGCAGCAAGCCGTTGATCGCCGAGCTCGCCCGCTCGAGCGGCGGGCCGGCGCCAACCACTACCGAGACGACGTTCGCGAGCGCGTGCACCCCCGCATCGGTGCGTCCGGCGACCGTCAGCTCCGCGACCGCACCGTACAGCTCGCTGAGCACGCGGCTGAGCTCGCCCTCGATCGTGCGGGCAGCGGGCTGCTTCGCCCAGCCGGCGAAGCCCGTGCCGTCGTACTCGATCGTTAGCTTCAGCTGCACGGCTTCAGCAGCATGGTGTGATCGTCAGGTAGCCCTGACGGTACTTGTAAGGTCTGCCTTCTACTCTAGTCACTTGGCATCCATCAGTTACACTCTACCCGTGTCCGAGCAACACAACTTCCTGCTGCAGCGGGCGCAGCCGGCCATGGTCGGCCTGATCGACGGATCGCTCTCGACGCTCGCGCCGATCTTCTCGGTCGCGCTCGTCAGCCACAAGCCGCTCTATGCCTTCGCGGCCGGCCTCGCGACCTCGATCGGCGCGGCGATCTCGATGGCCTTTTCGGAGGGCCTCTCAGACACGGGTGAGCTGACGGGGCGCGGCAACCCGGCGACGCGGGGAGCGATCACCGGCGTCGGCACGTTCCTCGGCGGCATCCTCCACACGCTGCCGTTCCTCTGGCCGAACTACCACGCCGCGATCGTCACCGCGATCGTCGTCGTCGGGTTCGAGCTCGTCGGCCTGGCCTGGATCCGCTGGAAGTTCTTCGACACGAGCTTCGTCAAGTCGCTCGGGCTCGTCAGCGCCGCAGGTCTCGTGATCGCCGTCGTCGGCGCTCTCGTCGGCGCCGGCGTTTAGGCGGGCTGGTCGGCCGCGGGCTCGTCGGCCGCGGGCTCGTCGCCCTCGGCCTCGGGTGCAGGCTCGTCCTCGACGGCCTCAGGAGCCTCCAGCGCCTCTGCTGCGGGCTCGGGTGACTCCTCGTCGGCATCGGCCGGCACGGGGACGGCAGGCTCTGCTGCTACAGGCGCCGGCGTGCGCTCCTCGAGCTGGGCCGCGACGTACTCCTCGTCCACGAGCTCGAGGTAGACCATCTCGGCGGCGTCGCCGGGGCGCGGCCCGATCCTGATGATCCGCGAATAGCCGCCCGGGCGATCCTTGAAACGCGGAGCGACCTCGGTGAACAGCTTGTGGACGACGTCGCGCGAGCGCAGGAACGCCGTCGCCTGGCGGCGGGCGTGCAGGTCGCCGCGACGGCCGAGCGTGATCATCTGCTCGGCGATCGGCTTGACCGCCTTCGCCTTCGTGACGGTCGTCTTGATCCGCCCGTGCTCGATCAGCGCACCCGCAAGGTTCGAGTAGAGCGCCTTGCGGTGCGCCGAATCGCGGCCGAGCTTCTTGCCTGCGCGTGCGTGCCTCACGTCGGGACCTATGCCTCCGCGCCGTTGGACGCCGAGTGGCCGCCGCGGAGGGTGAGCCCGTGCTGCTGCAGGGTCTCCTTGACCTCTTCGATCGACTTCTTGCCGAAGTTCGGGATCGCCGCCAGCTCGTTCTCCGACTTGGTCACGAGGTCACCGATCGTCTCGATGCCGACACGCTTCAAGCAGTTGTACGAACGGACACCGAGCTCGAGCTCCTCGATCGGGAAGTTCTCCATCCCGCCCGCGAGCGAGGGGATGCCGCCGTCGCCGCCGCCGTCTGCAGCGGTCGCCGCCGACTCGCCGAAGCCCTCCATGCGCTCGAGATCGGTGAAGATCGCAAGCTGCCTGATCAGGATCTCGGCAGCCTCGGAGATCGCGTCCTTCGGATCGATCGACCCGTTGGTCGTGACGTCGAGGATGAGCTTGTCGTAGTCGGTGCGCTGACCGACACGCGCCGACTCGACGTCGTAGGTGACGCGGTTGATCGGCGAGAACATCGAGTCGACGGGAATGACGCCGATCGTGTGCGCCTGGCCCCGGTTGCCCTCGGCGGGCATGTAGCCGCGGCCGCGGCCGATCGTCAGCGTGATCTCGAGGCGGCCCTTCGAGGAGAGGTTGGCGATCTCGAGGTCCGGGTTCAGGATCTCGAGGTCGGCCGGCGCCTCGATGTCGGCGGCGGTGACGATGCCGTCGCCGCGCTTGGTCAGGCGAACTTCCACCTCGGGTGACTCGCCGTGCAGGATGCAGACGAGCTGCTTCAGGTTCAGGATGATGTCGGTCACGTCCTCGCGGACGCCCGGGAGCGTCGTGAACTCGTGCGCGACGCCCTCGATCTTCACCGAGGTGACCGCGGCGCCCTCCAGCGAGGAGAGCAGCACCCGGCGCAGCGAGTTGCCGAACGTGTAGCCGAAGCCACGATCGAGCGGCTCGATCACGAAGACGCCGTGGTCCTCGTTGACCTCCTCGTGCGTGATCTTCGGAATCTGGAAATCGGTCGCGCGTACAGCCACGTGTGTCCTTTCTGCTGGTGCTTCGAAAACGATGCTTGAAAGCTGCGAATTACTTGGAGTAGAGCTCGACGATCAACTGCTCCGAGACCGGCGTGTCGATCTCGGCGCGCTCCGGCCACTTCAGAACCTTGCCGGTCAGCCCGTCGTGATCTGCCTGCAGCCACGGGGCGACGGCGGCTGTGAGGTCGGTCGCGTCACGGATGACCTGCTCCGCGCTCGAGCCGCTCTTCATCGTGACGACGTCGTCCGGCTTGACCTGGTAGCTCGGGATGTTGACGCGGCGGCCGTTCACGAAGAAGTGGCCGTGGCGCACGAGCTGGCGTGACTGGGCACGGGAGGCTGCGAACCCGAGGCGGTAGACGACGTTGTCGAGCCGCGTCTCGAGCATGCGTAGGAGGTTGTCGCCGGTGACGCCGCCCTCCTTGTTCGCCTTGTCGTAGTAGGTGCGGAACTGGGTCTCGAGCAGCCCGTAGAACCGGCGCGCCTTCTGCTTCTCACGCAGCTGCAACAGGTACTCGCTCTGCTTGATCCGGCCGCGGCCGTGCTCTCCCGGCGGATACGAGCGGCGCTCGATGGCGCACTTCTCGGTCAAGCAGCGCTCGCCCTTCAGGAAGAGCTTCATGCCCTCCCTGCGGCACTGCTTGCACTTCGGTGAGGTATCGCGAGCCACTAGTGGTCACCTTCCGTCTGGGTCGTGCTCGACAGCCGCGAAACGCCCGCGTCGCAAGGACGCAGGGAGTGTTCGTAGCCTCCGGCTACGGGCGCGACCGAGGACGCGGCGACGCGGAGCGTTGCAGCGCCCTGGCGGGCGCGATACGGGCGGAAGGGGGCCACCTAGACACGCCTCCGCTTCTTCTGGCGGACGCCGTTGTGTGCCTGCGGCGAGACGTCCTTCACTCCGAGGATCTCGAGACCGGCCGCCTGCAGGGAGCGGATCGCCGTCTCACGGCCCGATCCGGGACCCTTGACGAAGACCTCTACCTTCTGCAAGCCGTGCTCCATCCCCTTGCGGGCCGCCGAGTCGGCGGTCACCTGCGCGGCGAACGGGGTCGACTTGCGCGAGCCCTTGAAGCCCGCCGAGCCGGCGGACTCCCAGACGATCACGTTGCCGTCCTTGTCGGTCAGGGCGACGATCGTGTTGTTGAACGACGTCTTGATGTGCGCCTGGCCGATCGCAATGTTCTTGCGGACACGGCGACGGGTGCGACCACGGGTCGCTGCTGCTTTACGAGGTGGGGCCATTTACTTGGTCTTCTTTCCGCGGCCGACGGTCTTCTTCGGCCCCTTGCGCGTCCGCGCGTTGGTCTTCGTGCGCTGGCCACGCGCGGGCAGGTTGCGCCGGTGGCGCAGGCCGCGGAACGAGCCGATCTCCTGCAACCGCTTGATCGCCTGCGTCCGCTCGCGGCGCAGGTCGCCCTCGACCTGATGGTGCTCGTCGATGTAGTCGCGGAGCTTCGCAACCTCGTCTTCGGTGAGATCACGAACCTTGGTGTCGGGCGAGAGGCCGAGCGCGTCGCAGATCTTCTGCGCCGAGGGCTGGCCGATCCCGAAGATGTACGTCAGCCCGATTTCGAGCCGCTTCTGATTCGGAAGGTTCACTCCTGCGATACGGGCCATTCGCTCCTTTTACCTGTGCTCTCTTAACCCTGCCGCTGCTTGTGGCGCGGATTCGTGCAAATGACCATGGTGCGCCCATGCCGCTTGATCACGCGGCAGCGCTCGCACATTGGCTTGACGGAAGGACGGACTTTCATGAGTTGATCGAGCGCGCTGGCAGACGCCTTGCGACGCGGGTCGTCATGGTACCAGGACCCCTTCGGCCCGAGTCAGGATGCGAGGCCCGGACTCGGTGACGGCGACCGTGTGCTCGAAATGAGCGGCCAGGGAACCGTCCGTCGTCGAGATCGACCAGTCGTCGTCGTGGATGTAGACGTCCGGCGAGCCCGCGGTGATCATCGGCTCGATCGCGATCGTGATGCCTTCCTTCAGCTCCGGCCCGCGGTAGTTCGAGACGAAGTTCGGCACCTGCGGGTCCTCGTGCATCGAGCGCCCCACACCGTGGCCGACCAGGCTCCGGATGACACTGAAGCCCGCCTCCTCGGTGACCGTCTGGACGGCCTTCGAGATGTCGCCGATCGCTTTCCCGACCTGCGCCTGCTCGATCCCCGCGTCGAGGGCCGCCTTGCAGACGTCGAGGAGCCGCTGCGCGTCAGGGTCGATCGTGCCGACGGCAAACGTCCAGGCGGAGTCGGCGACGAAGCCGTCGAGCGTCACCCCGACGTCGACCGACAGGATGTCCCCCTCGGCGAGCGGGATCTTGCGGGGGATCCCGTGGACAACCATCCCGTTCGGGGAGAGGCAGGTCGCAGCCGGGTAGCCCTTGTAGCCCTTGAACGTCGGCTCGCCGCCGCGTGAGCGGATGAACTCCTCGGCGATCGTGTCGAGCGCGGCCGTCGTGATGCCGGGCTGGATGTTCTCCTCGAGCAGCGCGAGCGTGTCGGCGACCACACGGCCTGCACGCGCCATCGTCTCGATCTCTGCCTGCGACTTGCGGATGATCATGCGGCTGCTCCGACCTGCGCGAGCGCCTGCTCGATCTCCGCCCAGACCTCTTCGACCGTGCGGCCCGCATGCAGCGGGACGAGCTTCCCGGTCGTGCGGTAGTGCTCGACGACCGGCTCCGTGTCGGAGTGGTAGATGTCGAGACGCTTGGCGATCACGTCGCGCGTGTCGTCGGCGCGACCCTCGGTCGCGGAGCGGTTCAGCGCACGCTCCATCCCGACCTCGTCCGGCACGTCGAAGAACAGGATCGCGTCGAGCGCCCGGCCGATGCCGCCGAGCATCGTGTCGAGGGCCTCCGCCTGCGCGAGGTTGCGCGGGAAGCCGTCGAGGACGAATCCCGCACGGGCGTCTTCCTGGCCGAGACGCGACTCGATCATCGCAATCGTCAGCTCATCCGGAACGAGCTCGCCCTTCTGCATGATCTCGCCGACGCGCCGGCCGAAGTCGGTGCCCGCAGCCTGCTCGGCGCGGAACATGTCGCCGGTCGAGACGTGCGGAAGCCCGTATTCCGAGGAGATCCGTTGCGCCTGCGTCCCCTTCCCGGCCCCCTGAGGTCCCAGGACGAGGAGGTTCACCGCAGGAAGCCCTCGTAGGAGCGCATCATCATCTGCGACTCCATCTGACGCATCGTGTCGAGCGCGACGCCGACGACGATCAGGACCGAGGTGCCGCCGAGCGCGCGTGAGGTCGCCTGGGAGAACCCGAACTGGTTGATGAAGATCGACGGCAGCACGGCGACCGAGGCCAGGAAGAACGCGCCCGGCAGCGTCAGTCGCGTCAGAACGCGATCGAGGTACTGCGCGGTCGGCGGGCCGGGGCGGATGCCGGGGATGTAGCCGCCGTACTTGCGCAGGTTGTCGGCCTGGTCGACCGGGTTGAACTGGACCGCGGTATAGAAGTAGGTGAAGACGATGATCAGGATCGCCTCGACCAGCAGGTACGTCCACGACGACGGTGAGAAGTGCACGTTGATGAACGCCTGCGTGCTCGGAGCGAACGAACTGACCGTCTGCGGCAGTGCAAGCAACGCCGCGGCGAAGATGACGGGGATCACGCCCGCCATGTTCACGCGCAGCGGCATGTAGGTCGAGCCGCCCGCGGTCTGGCGGCGGCCCATCATCTGCTTGGCGTACTGGATCGGAATGCGGCGCTGGCCCTCCTGCACGAAGACGACGGCAACGACGACGCCGATCGCGATCAGCGGGAAGAAGAGGCGCTCGAGCGGGCCGCCGTGGATCCAGGCGTTGATGCCCTGCGGCGCGGAGGTGAGGATCGAGGCGAAGATCAGCAGCGAGATCCCGTTGCCGATGCCGCGCTTCGTGATCAGCTCGCCGAGCCACATCAGGAGCGTCGTGCCGGCGGTCAGCGTGACGATGATCAGCACGAGCCGGCCGGGGTTGCCGGAGAGCGCGCCCTGCTTGTGAAAGAGGTAGGCGTACCCGGTCGCCTGCGCCGCAGCGAGCACGACGGTGAGGTAGCGCGTGTACTGGTTGATCTTCGCGTAGCCGGATTCGCCTTCCTTCTGCAGCTGCTCGAGCGTCGGGATGACGACGGTCAGGAGCTGCAGGATGATCGACGCCGTGACGTACGGCATGATCCCGAGCGCGAAGATCGAGAACCGCGAGAGCGCACTGCCCGAGAAGAGGTTGAGCAGGCCGAGCAGCGAGCCGCCCTTGCCGTTGAAGAAGTTCTGGATCTGCTGCGAGTCGACGCCCGGTGCGGGCATGAACGAACCCAACCGGTAGGCCGCGAGCACCGCAGCGGTGAAGAGGAGCCGGCGACGCAGCTCCGGGACTCGCCAGGCGTTGGCGAGCCAAGAGAGCATTGTCTAACCGCCGCCTTCCGTCGTCTCGGTCGCTTCGGTCGTGTCGGCTGCGGTGTCTTCGGTGGGGTCGTCCTCGGGAGTGGTGTCCTTCGTCCGTCCCTCGGGGCGGCGCTTCATGTTCTTCGGCTTGCGCACCTTCGGCTCCTTGAGGAGCGTCAGCGTGCTGCCCGACGCCTCGACCTTCTTGCTCGCGGTCGCCGAGGCGCCGTGCACCGTGATCGTCAGCTTCTTCGTCAGCTCGCCGATGCCGAGCAGCTTCACGTCCTTGCGGATCGTGCGAATCAGGCCCTTGGCCTTCAGCGACTCCGGCGTCACCTCGTCGCCGACCTCGAAACGCTCTTCGAGGTCGCGGAGGTTGACCGGCTGGGTATAGGTGCGGAACGGCCCGATCGGCATCGCGTCCTTGGACGTGTTGCCCCGCAGCTTGGCCGTCCGCATGACGAGCGGCATCTGACCGCCTTCGAAGCCGGCGCGCACGTTGTTCGACCCTGCACGTGACTTCTGGCCCTTGATCCCGCGGCCGGAATACCGGCCCTTGCCCGAGCCCATGCCGCGGCCGACGCGCTTGCGATCCTTGCGCGGCTGTGCAGGCTGGAGGTTCGAGAGATTCAGGTCACCGGCCATGAGTGCTCCTTCAGTGAATGGTGCTGAGACTCTGGGTCGCGAGCACCAAGCGATGCAAGGACGCAGGGCGCGTCGATAGCGGAGGCTATCGGCGCAACCGAGGACGCAGCAGCGCGCCGCGTGATCGCGGGCCAGAGGCCGGCAGATGTTTGCTGGAGGGGCACTAATTCTTGTCCACTTCGACGAGATGGCGCACCTTGCGCAGCATGCCTGCGAGCACCGGGCCGTCGTCGTGTTCGGCCGTGCGGCCGATCTTTCCGAGCCCGAGTGCGCGCAGCGTGCCGCGATGGCGCTGCGACTGGCCGATCCCGCTACGCGTCTGTGTCAGCTTCAGCTTCGCCACTCGAGATCACCTCTTCCACGACCGGCGCCTTGTACGGCAGCACTTCGTGGATCTGCTTGCCACGAGCCTTCGCGACATCCTCCGGGCGCCGGAGCTGGCGCAGTGCCTGCTCGGCGGCCTTCAGCATGTTGATCGGGTTCGTCGTGCCGAGCGATTTCGCGAGCACGTCGCGGATGCCTCCGAGCTCGAGCACGGCGCGGACGCCCCCGCCGGCGATCACGCCGGTACCGGGCGAGGCGGGACGGAGCAGGACACGCGCGGCGTCGAACTGACCGAGCGACTCGTGCGTGATCGTCTGACCGTGCTTCGCGACGGTGAAGAGGTTCTTCTTTGCATCGTCGACGGCCTTCGAGATCGCGAGCGGAACCTCGCGGGCCTTGCCGTAACCGACGCCGACCCGATCGACCTCGTCGCCGACGACGACGAGTGCGGTGAACGAGAAACGACGTCCACCCTTGACGACCTTGGCGACGCGGTTGATCTCGACCACGCGCTCTTTCAGTTCTCTGGTTTCCACGAACTCTGTAGCCACTAGAAGCTCAGTCCCCCTTCACGCGCGCCCTCGGCGAGCGCCTTGACGCGGCCGTGGTACAGGTAGCCGCCGCGGTCGAACACGACGCCCTCGACTCCGGCCTGCTTGGCCGCGTCGGCGAGGCGCTTGCCGACCTCGGTCGCCTGCTCGGTCTTGTCGCCCTTAAACGACGTGGGCAGGTTTGTCCACGAGAACGCCGCAAGGGTCTTGCCGGCGTCGTCGTCGACGAGCTGGGCGAAGATGCCCTTGTTCGAGCGGAACACGGCCAGGCGCGGGCGCTCCGAGGTGCCGCGGACCTTCCCGCGCACACGGCGGTGCCGGCGAAGACGTGCTTCGCGAGTGGTGGTTTTCACGCCCGTTTACCAACCTTTCTGCGCACGAACTCGCCCTCGTACCGGATGCCCTTGCCCTTGTACGGCTCCGGCGGGCGAACCTTGCGAATCTCTGCGGCCGTCTGGCCGACGACTTGCTTGTCGATGCCGCGAACGACCACCTGCGTCGGGATCGGAACCTCGAACGAGATGCCTTCGCGCGGCTTGATCTTGACGATGTGCGAGAAGCCGACCTGGAGGTCGAGGTCGGTGCCGGCGAGCGTCGCGCGATAGCCGACGCCCTGGATCTCCAGTCGCTTCTCGAAGCCGTTCGTGACGCCCTCGACCATGTTGGCGATCAGCGTGCGCGTCAGGCCGTGCAGCGCACGATCCTCACCGCGCTCGGTCGGACGGGTGACTGTGAGCGTCCCCTCCTCCTGCGCGATCTCCATGCGCTGGGGCACCTCCTGGCGAAGCTCGCCCTTCGGACCAGAGACCGTCACGCGGCCAGGGTCAACCGAGACGATCACGCCGGCAGGAACGTCAATGGGCTTTTTGCCGATGCGGCTCATCTAGATCACCTTCGTGGTCGAGGCAAAACGCCTAGGAAGAGAGTGTGTGTGAGTGTTCATGTGTTTTCTGGACATCTGCGCAGCAAATGTCCCCTACCAGACGTAGCAAATGACTTCGCCACCGATGCCTTCTGCTTCGGCGGTGCGGCTCGTGATGACGCCGCGGGAGGTGGACATGATCGCGATGCCCATGCCACCGAGCACACGCTGGCGGCGGTCCTTGCCGGCGTAGATCCGGCGGCCGGGCTTCGAGATGCGCTTCAGGTCGGTGATGATGCGCTCACGGCTGCGACCGTACTTCAGCTCGATCACGAGCGTCTTGTGCGGGCGCTCTTCGCTCCCGGCCACGTGGTAGTCGCGGATGTAGCCCTCCTCCTTGAGGATGCGGGCGATCTCGACCTTGAGCTTGGAGTTCGGCATCTCCGCGCGGTCATGCAGCGCCTTGTTGGCGTTGCGGATGCGCGTGAGCATGTCGGCTACGGGATCGGTCAGCATGAGAATCCTCCTACCACGAGCTCTTTGTCATGCCGGGGATGACGCCCTGATGGGCGAGCTCGCGCAGGCAGATACGGCAGAGCCCGAACTTCTTGAAGACGGCACGCGGACGCCCGCAGCGGTTGCAGCGGGTGTAGTTGCGCACCTTGTACTTCGCAGGCCTCGCGGCCTTCACTTTCAACGACTTCTTCGCCATCAATGATCCTCTCGGTGGTGCTGCCGTGCCTCTGGCGAGCGAGAAGCAAGCGAGGCAAGGACGCAGGGAGCTTCGATAGCGACAGCTATCGGGGCGACTGAGGACGCTGCATCGCGCAGCTTTGCAGCCGACAGAGGTGCGGTGGGTGCCCCCGAGAGGGTCATCACCGGTCCCCTCCAGCGGCAGCAAACGGCAGGCCGAGCCCGGTAAGGAGCGCGCGCGCCTGCTCGTCGTCCACCGCAGTGGTCGTGATCGCGACATCGAGTCCGCGAACCAGGTTGATGCTGTCGTAGTCGATCTCCGGGAAAATGATCTGCTCGCGAATGCCGAGCGAGTAGTTGCCGCGGCCGTCGAACGAGTCGGGGCTCAGCCCGCGGAAGTCGCGGATGCGCGGCAGCGCGATCGAGACCAGACGGTCGAGGAACTCCCACATGCGGTCGCCGCGCAGCGTCACCTTGACGCCGATGGGCATCCCGTCGCGAATCTTGAACTGCGCGATCGACTTCCGGGCGCGGCGCACCTGTGCGCGCTGTCCGGCGATGATCGTCAGCTCCTCAAGAGCGGCGTCGATCTGCTTCGCGTCGGTCTTGCCTTCGCCGACGCCCATGTTCAGCGTGATCTTCGCGACCGTCGGCGCCTGCATGATCGACGTCAGGCCGAGCTGCTCCTGCAGGTTGCCGCGGAGCTCGTCGTTGTAGCGCTGCTTGAGGCGCGGCTTGTAGGTCGTCATGTCTTGGACGTCGGTGGCCATTACTTGTCGATCTCCTGGCCGCAGCCGTCCCGCTTGCAGATGCGCACCTTGGTGTGCCCGCCCTTGTCGTCTCTGAAGTGGTAGCCGACGCGAGTCGGCAGCTTGCACGTCGGACAGACGAGCATCACGTTCGACGCCGAGACCGGAGTTGCGCGCTCGATGCGGCCGCCCGGCGCGATCTGCGTCCCGCCCATGCGGTTTGCGTCGCGAATCGGGCGCGGCTTCTGGTGCTTCGTCTGCAGGTTGAGGTTCTCGACCACAACCTTGCCGTCACGCGGGCGCGCCTCGAGGATCCGTCCCTGCTTGCCGCGGTCCTTGCCGGCCAGCATCTGCACGGTGTCACCTTTTTTGAGTTTCATCGTCGTCGACATCTCTCTAAAGCACCTCTGGAGCCAGGCTCACGATCTTCATGAAGTTCTTCTCACGCAACTCGCGGGCAACCGGCCCGAAGATGCGCGTTCCGCGCGGGTTGCGCGCCGCATCAATGATCACTGCCGCGTTCTCGTCGAACGCGATCAGCGTTCCGTCGTCACGGCCGAAGGGCTTCTTCGTCCGCACGACGACGGCCTTCACCACTTCGCCCTTCTTGACCGTCCCCTGCGGGGCTGCGGCCTTGACGGTTGCCGTGATGATGTCGCCGACACGTGCGTAGCGGCGCTTCGAACCGCCGGCAACGCGAATGCAGAGTAGCTCACGTGCACCGGTGTTGTCGGCGACCTTGAGGCGCGATTCCTGCTGGATCATCTTGCCTTCTCCA
>JBBQQI010000045.1:0-19843 GCA_038216085.1 Gaiellales bacterium
AGACCGCTGGTCGAGTGGGCTGTTCGTCTCGTCGAGCGGCTAACGGATCCGCTGCTTGGCCGCGTTTGGTTGCGAAGCACCGTTCGGTCGGGGCGCTCATCGTGAACCCGATGCTCGCCTCGCTCACCTCGATAGACCGAAGTACGTGTAGCTGCCCCGCTTAGCAAACCGGGCGTGCAAGACGAAGCGGCCACCCGGGCGCAGCTTCGGCGTTGCGAAACGGTCGATCCTAAAATCGATCGTCGCGTTGCTGTGATTGATCACGGTGAATGTGACGCGCCCGGGCGGGACCGACGGTCGCGACAGGTGATAGTGGAAGGTGGTCACGACGACGCGTACCGCCGTCGGCGCGAGCCCCGAGGGATGCGCATCTGCTGTTCCTGCGACCGAGCAGGCCAGTGTCGCGGCCACAGCGAGCGGTAGGAGCCGCGCGCCATCAGTAGAGGTAGGTGTCGACGAGGAGCGCTGCGAGCCCGCAGACGGCGCTGACGACGGCCACCCGCCGCCCGTCGGCCTGCCGCAGCGGCCCGAGCCCGAGCAGGAGGGCCGCGATCGCGACGGCGAGCACGCCCGATCCCGCATCCTCGTAGCTGACCGGAAAGACGTAGCCGGGTGCATCGACGAAGAAGTCGCCAGCCGTGTGCCGAAGCACCAGGTCCCAGAGCAGCGGCCCGAGCATCGCAGACACGGCAGCGGTGACCAGCACGCGCGCTCGACGCTCTCGGACGAGGAACACGAGGAGAACGAGCGCCAGAAGGCCCGACGCCGCGACACCGAAGGCGACCGCCCCCCAGGTGGGCATCAGGCGGGCCGCATGATGAGGAGCTGCGGCTTTCCGTCCGAGCCGCTCTCGAGTGGGAAGTAGACAAGGTGCGTGGTCGGGTCGACCGCGACGGTGTGCGCGTGTGGGGCGAGGAGCGCCTGCCCGAGCTTGACGAGGCTGCGCGAGCGTTCGGCGAAAACGGCGACGACTCCGGACTCGGCCGATACGTAGAGCCGGCGGGATGACGTGTCGAACGCGAGGACGTCGGGGCCGTCGCCGACGCTGTCGTTTCCGATCACGCGCATCAAGCGTAGGTCGAGCGTCAAGAGTCGGGCGTTCGCGTCACACGCAACGAAAGCGAGTCTGCGGCTGGGATCGATCAGCAGGCCGTGCGGGTTCGCGCAGCCGGAGAGCGGGATGCGACGGACGATGCGGTTCGAGCGAGGATCGATGACCGCGATGTCGCCTCGGGATTGCACATCGACGAAGACGCGACGAGAAATCGCGTCGTACTGGACGTTGCCGGCCGCGCCGCCCAACGAAATCGTCGCGACCCGCCGCCCACGTGCGTTGATGACGGTCTCGACACCACCGCTCTCGTCGGAAATGAACACATGCCTTTCAACCGGGTCGTAGGCAAGCCCGTCGGGGTAGTCGCCGGCGGGGGCGTGAGCGAGCACCTTGCCCTTTGAGTCGAGGGTGAGCACCTGGTGCACGTCGGTAGCGGATGCGAACACCCGGCCAAGCTCGGGCACGGCGATCACGCCATGAACGCCGGGAGCGTCGATCGTATTCAGGATTCTCCGGGTGCGCAGGTCGACCGCCAAAAGTTGACCGGCGTTCATGTGCGCCACCCAGAGCGTGTGCGTGCTGGGATCGATGCTCGTGTAGTCGAAGCGGTTCGCAGGTCCCGACAACGGCACCCGTGCGACCGTGCGCAACGGCAACCCGTTCCCAGCGTTCGCGTGAGCCAAGCTCAGGATCCCGAGCAGTAGGAAATTGATCCCGACCGCAGCCGACAGCGATCTCGTGTGCTTCCGGCTAGACGATCCGCGCAGTGCCGCCATCGGCGTCACTCCCTCCTAGCTCCTCCTCACCCGGGATGTAGATCCCGGATTGATAGTAGGCGATGCCCTTCTCCGGGAACTGGACCGTGACGCGTGCCGATTGTCCGGGCTGCAGCTCGGGCGTCGCGCCTCCCTTCTGCGGGTAGTCGGCGAAGAACTGGAGGCTGTCGACGGCGGTACCGATGTTTGTCACCACGAACGTGACTGTGCCGCAGGGAATCGTCGCTCGTGAGAGCGTGATGCCTGTGCGCCCATGATCTACGTTGACACCGACCGTCGTTGCAGACGGGCGTGTGCAGGGCTCGAAGACCCTCACCACCCCCGTGATGCGCGGCGTATTCTTCGGCCCTGTCTCGACCACCGTGTACGGCCCACGGGACCGAAGATCGACCTGCAGGGTCGCGGAGTGTCGGGGCTGGATCAGCCGTGTACGAGTCTGCCCCACGGTCAGTCGACGCGCGTTCGCGGCCCGATTAGAAACGTTGAAAACAACGCGGCCTACCGGCACTTTGCTCGGCAGCACGATCACGCTGCTCGCGCCGAGCCGGATAGACACAACCGGCGACGCCCCAGCCAGCACATGCGCGTCAGCTAGGGCGGCAAGGATCAAAAGAATACCGAAGACCACGACGAGCCCGACCCCTCGACCGAATCGACTCAGCAGGGATCGGGCACTCAGCAGTCCAGACAAGGAAGATTTCAGTGCGTCGCGCTGATCTCGCCCCGGACCTCGCCCTCAGGATTTTTGTCCGTATGCACGTTCACGTAGGCGCCTGCCTTCGACATCAGCGCCGCGATGTCGTCGGTCACGGAGTTCGCCGTGCCGACCATCGGTGACTTGCACGCCGGAGGGCCACACAGCGCCACTAGAGCGATACCGTTCTTCCCGCGTGCCCCCAGGTGTATGTGCGCCGCGACTGCCGGCCCAGACAGGTGCGCATACGACAGCTTCCACCTCAGCGTCGTACCCGAGAGCGTCGCCGTGAACGTCCCGGAACTGGCTGTCGTCGTTCCCTTCGGATGCGGCACCACCTGCCCCGCCGTGAGCACCGCCTTGAACCTCAGTACCTGAGTCGTCAGCTTCGCACTCGCGCCGGCAAACGAAGCGAGCACCAACACCATGATCACCAGAACAGCACCTAGTCCAAGCAATCGTTTCATCATCGAACCTCCAATCCTGTACCCAGCCGACCCAAATGGGTCGGCCCTAGCGTTACGCGTATCAGGAGGCCGGCGGTTTTACGCAGGAGCCCTCAATATCCGCCACTGGAAGTCGTGGGCGACGCTCGGAGTACTGGTGCCCCAAAGAGATCGACCTCAACCACGGCAGGCTCAACTGTCGCCCGCGCGCGTGGCCCTTCCCTATCCCGATTTGTCGTCCCCGGACATCTACCGAGGTGCGGCGCACCCCTTGTACCTCTGAATGAGCGGCGCCGACGTATTCGGGCTTCTGCCGCTTCAAGAACATCATCGCGATCTCTGCGCGTTTCGCTTCACCGCTGTCGTGGTGATCTCCGTCATCACCCGACCCGCGCTATCGCCGATGCACCGTCGTTTCCGACACTTCGACCCCGACGGTCGACCACGTGAAACCGACAGCTTCGATCCTCCCGGCCGCCCGCTCATACGCTTGTCGCCACGCCTCCGCAAAGCTCGCATCGTTTGAGCGCCACCAGTACGCGGTCGACAACGGCACTCCAACCTGACGCGCAGCCGTCCCAGCGATCGGCTCCAGCGAGAACACATCGAGGAACTCGCCCATCCAGACGCGCAGCCCAGACGCGCTCAGAGAACCGCACCCGGAACGACGTCATCCTCCGCCGCCCCCTTCTCCTCACTCGCGCGCGTGACCCCCGTGTCCCTCTTCCAACTCCGGATCGATCGAATGCGATCCTGTCGCCCGCGCCGCCACGCCCTGAGCCGCGTACTCGCTTCTTGCTGTTTATTGGTCGATCGGTCCAGCTTGCCCCTAGCGTCGGCTCCCCGTTGAGTTCCTTGCGTTACAGAGTGTCCTCGGGAGCACGCTTAGGGAAGCAGTGGACCGCAAGGCATTGCGGAGGGGCAGACGTGCCGTCAGTAGATGATCTGGTTACGGCGACGAAGAACGAACGCGCCGCGCCCGACTTTCTCGAACAAACCGTCTTCCTTCTTGGCCTCGCTATAAATGACGCTATAGATCTGCTGCCCCGGCGTCTTCCCCGACAGCGCCGTCAACGGCACCGCCTGCTGAACGATCTCGGGAACCCGCATCGGGCCGCCGTTTTCGGCGAGCACCTGCTCGATCGCCGCCTTCGCGGTCAGCTTGGGCTTTCCAGCCATCAGGGCCTCCTCTGGTTGGGCGGAGCGCTCAGGGTGAGCAACGGCGCGTAGGTGCACTCGGGACGGATCGACCCCAAGCCGCGATTGCCTTCTCTTCGGCCTGACCGGGCGAGTCGGCCTCGATCAGATCCTCGGTCGAACCGCACGGGACGCCGCGCACCTCGATCTCCAGCAGAACGATGAACTCCATGCCCTGAACATCCAGGCACTCGCACGCGGGGGCAACATCGACCACCGCGCGGGGATGCCATCGGGGGGAAACGAGCGCCTTGAAGGTTGGCCCGGCTCCTTCTCGAGCCAACCGAGTTTGCGAAAGGCCGTTAGTGGTTGCGGTCCTGGTCGACGCCACTTCACGATCGAAACATTGACCCGGGCCGCGCAGCTCATGGGCGAGATCGCTCTGCCTGTCATGCCGGGCGTTGAGCGGGAGTCCCTCCGACGAGGTCCCCGCATCAGCACACCCAGCGAGAACACGGCAACTCGAGAGGGGCCAACCGACGGCCCCTCTCGACTCGCCACTACGTCTCGTTCGGGGCCGTCGGTCGGTGAAGCCCCAGGCTCTCAGCAACCGAGGGTAGGCTTCACTCAGTGGCCGAGCTCCCGAGCGGGACCGTCACGTTCCTTTTCACGGACATCGAAGGTTCGACTGCGCTGCTCAAGCAACTCGGTGAGAGCTACGGGGACACGCTCGCAGCACACCAGCGGCTGCTGCGGGAAGCGTTCGCTGCACATGGGGGTCATGAGATAGACACGGCAGGCGACGGATTTTTCGTCGCCTTCCGACGGGCCAAGGACGGTGTCGCAGCCGCAGCGGCGGCGCAGCGCGCTCTCGCCGGAGAGGAGTGGCCGGGAGGTTTACAGGTCCGCGTGCGCATGGGTCTGCATTCCGGCGAGCCCGCTGTCGGCAAGGAGCGGTACATCGGGCTCGGTGTCCACCGGGCGGCGCGGATCGGGGCGATCGGTCACGGCGGACAAGTTCTTCTGTCCAGCGCCGCGCGCGGGCTGGTGGAAGACGACCTGCCAAAGGGCGTCTCGCTCCGCGATTTGGGCGACGTGCGTCTCAAGGACATCGACCGCCCCGAGCGCGTCTCCCAGCTCGTGATCGCAGGGTTGCCAAACGACTTTCCGCGCCTGAAGACCTACAACCAACCTCCTCCGTCCTTTTTGCGTCGTGCCCTACTGGCCGTCGCTTTCGCTGGCGTGGTCGCCACTGCAGTGGCAATCCTCTTCCTTGCCCTCAGCCGTGGCCGCTCTGGCAGCAGGATAACCGTGGCGGGAGACGCAGTGGCAGAGATCGACCCGAAAACCAACCTTGTGATCCAACAGGTTTCCGTGGGAGCTCGCCCCTCCGGCATCGCCTTCGGATCGGGGTCGGTCTGGGTTGCAAACCTCGACGACCAGACGGTCTCGCGGATCGACCCTGCCTCGCTGAGAGCCAGCCTTATCAACGTCACCGACCCCCCCACGGGGCTCAGTACCTCCAAGGGGGCGGTGTGGGTGGTGGGCTCGACCCCGACCAGCCCGTCAGTGACCGTCAGGCGGATCAATCCGCAGTTCAACAACGTTAGCGGCGAGACCCGAATCGGCAACGTGGTCCCCGGCGGACAGGGATCTGTGGCAACACAGGGAGACGCAGTCTGGGTGGCGCCCTCCTCGGGGCTGCTCTCCCGGTTGCTCCCTGGGAGTACGCGCATCGTTCAGCGATTCGACCCGAATGCCGGGCCGACTGCAATCGCCGTCGGTGCGGGCGCAGTGTGGGTGACCGACAGCGAGGCCAATACTGTGACGCGCATCGATCCGACGGGGCTCTCCACGCCGGTTCCGGTTGGGCACGGTCCGAGCGGAATCGTCGTCGGAGCCGGTGGCGTCTGGGTGGCAGACACGCTCGACGACGCGATAGTCCGCATCGACCCGAGCACGCGAGCCGTGACCGCAATGATCCCGGTCGGCCGGGCGCCGACGGGCGTGGCGGTCGGAGCAGGCTCCGTCTGGGTGGCAAACAGCGGCGGCGGCACCGTCACGCGCATTGATCCGGTTACCGCCAAGCCGGTCCAGACGATCGCGGTCGGTGCCAGTCCACAGGGGATCGTCGTCGGCGCCGACCGGGTCTGGGTGAGCGTCCAGCCGAGCGCGGGCGGACCTGTCGACTTAGGCCAAGGCGGAACCATGCACCTGCGCGTTGCGCAGAATCTTGTCGACTCGATGGACCCGGCACTCGCCTACATCACCTACTCAATACAACTGCTCTACGCCACATGCGCGAAGCTGTTCAACTACCCGGACAAGCCGGGCCAAGCTGGCTCACGGGTCGTACCGGAGGTCGCCCAGTCGCTACCGGCGCGGTCACCGGACGGCAAGACGTATACGTTCACGATCCGCAAGGGATTCCGCTTCGCCCCGCCGTCGAACGAATCCGTCACAGCGCAGACGTTCAAGTCCGCGATCGAGCGAAGCCTCAACCCGAGGATGAACGGTCCTGCGCTCGCGAACGGCTACCTCGCCGACGTGGTCGGCGCGAAGGATTTCACATCGGGCAGGGCGTCCCACATCACAGGCGTCGTCGCGCGCGGAAACACGCTCACGATCCGGCTGACCTCACCCGTGCCCGACCTCGTCACCCGACTCGCCATGCCGTTCTTCTGTGCCATCCCGATTGGCACACCGATCGACCCGAAGGGCGTTCGCACGATCCCGATGGCCGGCCCTTACTCGATCGCCGCGTATTCGCCCGGGCGGCAAATCGTGCTCCAACGCAACC
The DNA here is from genome assembly GCA_038216085.1 of Gaiellales bacterium. Lineage (GTDB taxonomy): Bacteria > Actinomycetota > Thermoleophilia > Gaiellales > Gaiellaceae > PALSA-600. The sequence continues at coordinate 6,908 of JBBQQI010000045.1, forward strand.
CGAACTACGCCGGTGGCCGCGCGCACCGCTTCGATCGACTCGACCTCACCTACGGTCTCGCACGGCAGAGGACCGACGCCCAAATCGAGGCAGGTGCAGCCGACTACGCGATCGACGGCGTCGATCCGGCCGATGTCGCGAAGCTCGCATCTCGTTACGGGCCTGGGAGCGCCGCGACGACGAAGGGGCGGCAGCAGTTCTTCGTCGACCCGCTCCTAGGCTACGACTTCCTCGCGCTGAACACTCATCGACCGCTCTTTCGCGACACGCGACTCCGGAAAGCGGTCAACTATGCAATCGACCGCCGCGCCCTGGCCGCGCTCGGAAGCGCGTATCCCTACGCGCTGCGGCCCACCGACCAGTATCTGCCGGCGGGACTCTTTGGCTTCAAAGACGACCACATCTACCCGTTCACTCCGGATCTCACCAAGGCTCGGCGACTCGCCGGCGGCAGACGGAGAACGGCAGTGTTCTACACCTGCAACCATTCGCCCTGCGACCGCATGGCACAGATCATTAAGAACGACCTTGCGACGATCGGCATCGATATACAGGTGAAGACGTACCCGCTCGACGCTTTGTTCACCCGCGTCGGCAGGAAGGGCGAGCAGTTCGATCTCGCCTGGGGAGAATGGGTCGCTGACTACCCGGATCCCGACAACTTCCTGAATCTCCTCCTCCAGGGACAGATCCTGCCGACCTTCGACGACCCGGCCTTCAAGCGCAAGCTCGCCGCCGCCGCGCAACTGTCAGGCCCTCCGCGCTACCTCGCCTACGGCAAGCTCGACACCGACCTCGCGCGAAACGGCGCACCGTTGGCCGCCTACGGGAACATGCTGAGCTACGACTTCTTCTCAGCTCGTATGGGCTGCCAAGTCAGCAATCCTGTCTACGGCATCGACCTCGCGGCACTCTGCCTTCGTCCTCACTAGGCCAAGGTGCGCCGCCACTCTCTCGGCGCGGGAGGGGCCTCGGCGGCCGGTCGAGGTGCCGCCCGATGATGGGTTGGCCGGGTGTCCAGGCGCGGAACGAAGATGTTGACCCGTCCGCACGGCTGAAGTTTCAGCTTTCGGCTCGTCTGGGTGTGGAAGCCGACCCAGCCAGCGAGAGAGGATCGCTTGCTCGCGCTCGTCGGGATGGTGGTGGTCGTGCTCTCCGTCCCGTGTCGCAGGTCGCCGTGTGCCCCATCTCGGCAGCGAATCCGGAGCCTCTGAGAGATCGGTTCCTTTCTTTGCGCTTCTCGCTGGGCTTGCCCTCGATCAGACGCGCGGGTGTGCTCGGCCGTTGTATGTCGCCCAGGCTCTCACGCCCCGAGCCACGTACGCTTGTCGCTGCCTGTTAGTCCATCGGTCCAGCTTCACCCTCGCGGCGGCTCTCCGTCGAGTACCTCGCGTTAGAGAGGATCCTTGGCAAAGCGAGCTAGATAGCGGCGAGCGAAGACCTGTTCGGAGATGCAGTCCGCGCAGCTTCTGACTGGGTCGGTTTCGCAACTTCGTACCGAACTTCGTACCGACTTCAACGACCTTCAACGCGCCTAAGCGTTCCCGAACGACCTCAAAGCCCGCACGCGCACACGAAAGCACCCACCCGGAGACATCTCAAAATCCGGTTCCCTTCGGGGAGTGTGGGTTCGATTCCCACCTTCGGCACCTGATGGTTAAGCCGAATACTCGTTAAGACCGCTGGGCCAACGGCACGTGGGGCAACGCACGGGGCAACAGAAGTGAAGACGAGCACCGGAGCAGACGGGTCGATGAGCTACGAGGAGGCGACCGAGCGACTCGTCGCGCTCGCACGTCTCGGCGGCGGCACCGTGACCGCGTCCCAGGTCGAGGCCGACGCGGCGCTCTCGGCAAACCGGGAGATCGTCAGCGCGGCGGCACGTGCACTTGGCGGCAAGACGAACGTGTTCAGCTATCAGGGGGACACTGATCCGCGCGCCTGGTTTCCGTTCACCGGCCTGATCTTCTCCGAGTGGAAGCGGCTATGAGGCGACCGCTGGAGTCGCCGCGTTTCGAGTCGAGTAACCTCGATCGCTCTCGCTGGCTTAGACCCCAGTGGGATGGGCGCGGCGACCTCGAAACTCTCCCCTCCAGGTCGCCGCGCCCGGCTTAACCATCGACCGTCTGCCGCTGAGCTTTAGCCGAAGCCCCTTAGTTGAAGTACGAAACGAGCGCGTAGGCGATCGTTGCTAGCCACGCCAACTGAGTCACGCCGATCAGCAAGAGGAAGGCCGCGCTGAGCGCACGACTCCTGCTGGGCGCTGTGAAGATCGCCTCGGCGACCGGGACTGCTTCAGTTCGGACAGACGGAGCTAGCACCTCGACGGCCGCAATGGTCACCACAAGTTCTCTCCCCTACCTATTGACTGGAAAGTCAACTTAGCCCGCACATGGAATCAACAAACTCGGTTTTTGTAAGCGATCGGTAATACGATTGAACGTTGATCGCGGCGGCTCGTGCGAGATCGCTGCGAGATCCCGACCCGGGATGGGATCTCTTACGAGCTACGCGGGTTGCCGAGCCTACGGGCCGAGTTGGGACGAATGCGCGATGGTTCTCAACGAGTGTCCTACATCTTCGATCAGCCGCAGCCCCACAGCGATTGCCATCCATAGAACGGCGTTCAGCAGCCGACCACTACCCAGAAGACGATGATGTGGTGATGTGTCTGAACCACCTGGCCGCCAAATCCGTCTGAGCCGAGACCGGTGTACTTCGATGCGGTCGCGCTTCTGCGGCGACGTCTCGAGGCTGCGAGAACTATGCGGGCGAAAGCGCGCTGCCGGTGAGATCGCGCCGCTGTCGACGGCGAACCAGCCAGGCCACGCACGCCGCAAGCAGGAGGGACAGCGTGACGAGCACCCACGGACTGACGACGAGGACACGCTTCGTGAAGATGATTTCCTTTGTCGCCTGCTCGGTGCGGTCCGGGTAGGTGAGGTGGACTGTCATCGTGACCATCCCGACAGGCCAGGCTGGCTTGCCGCTGACGGTGAGTGAGCGGGACTCGCCGATCGGTAGCAGCGATGTCTCGTAGCGCTGTTGCGTTGGGATGCCACCGCCCGGCGAGGAAGTCGTGTCGTTCTCGCCCCAGAATCGAACCGCCGCCCGGCCGCCAGCCCAGCCGAGACCGAGCATCGGCCCTGAGGCCTATGCCTTCGACGAGCTGGGTAATGCGGTGACGTTCGCTGGAAGCGCTCGTCGTCACAGCGGGTTGTTCCCGAAAAGGGGGGAATTTTGAAGCGTCTTATTATCTTCGCCACAGTGTGACCGTGGGCCTCAGCAGTTGGGCCTGCGCCCAGGGGGGTTGGAACACTGGCGACTGCGTCACGCCGACGGGGGGCGACGTTCCCGCAGGCGATCACTTTCAAGGTCTACAAGGCGGATGGCACGACGCTGCTTGCGGCGCAGACGAAAACGTTCAACGTTCCCTACCGGCCTTCGGCTAGCTCGAAGTGCACGGGTGGAAGGTGGTATTCGTCTGGTCTCAAGACGTGCTTCAACGGCTTCTACAACGAGGTCACGTTCAACTTCTCCGGCGTGACGCTTGACAACACGGTCGTCTACGGCATCGCCTACAACACGAACACAGCGGGCTATACCCCGACTGGCGTGTCTGGTCCGGCTGACTCACTGAACATCGCGCTCGTCGACGAGAACACCGCAGGAGTAGTCTCGGCTGGCAGCGACACCGCACCCGGCACTCTCTGGGAGGCGCATCACGGTTCGCCGTTCGCTCCCACGACCGAGTGGGTGGACCCTCCCGCCTCGTACGTTCCGGCGGTTCAGTTCAAGGCAGGCAGCTAGTAGGTCTCGAACGACAGCGCACCAAAGAGAAGGGTCGGCGCGAGCCGCCCTTCTCTTTGCGCGTCTTAAGTCTCGCCGTCTACCGGGCGCACGTCGGCCAAGCCCGGCTTCGAGGCGGCGGCATGGTCTGGCGGGCCTCTCGTCGGTGTGGTGTGCGTCGGTCGTCTCGGCGCGCAGGCGGGCGAGTTGGCTCCGGGCGTCGTTGTCGGAGCACCGCCTCGGCGGCGGTCGCGCGCTCGCGTAGCTTTACGTCGTGGAGCGCCTCGGAGAGTGCGAGCATGCGCGCGGTGCTGGCGAGCAGCCATGTGATGTGGGCGTCGTGGCTGCCGTGGTCGTCGGCGATCGACTGCTCGCGGAAGTCGGGCCCCGACATCAGCGCAGGCTCGTCGACCTAAGGCACCGTGTGGCAGAACTCGGCCAACGGCGGCGAGTACTGCGATGGTGGCGCTGGCGGGACCGGCACCTTCCGCGCCGACTCCAGCTGCTGGGCCCCTACGTGCCTGCGGTGCAGTTCAAGGCAGGAAGCTGACCTAACACACTCGTGGCGAGTGGCCGTGGGCGCCGAAGACCGGGCCCAGGGCCACTCGTCACTATGAAGTGCCGAAGGTGGGAATCGAACCCACACTCCCCGAAAGGAACCGGATTTGAGTTTCTCGGGAAGGTCTCGGTGGGGGACGTTCGCGGGCGGACCGTTCGGAATCGTGCTGTTGTAGACGACACTCGCCTTGACGGAAGTGCCTCCTGCTGCGGCCGCCCCGGTGATGCTCGCCAGAAGACCTAGTGACGCCACGACGAACGTGGCGTGCCAGCCCGGACCGCAAAGGCGCCGGACACAAGGCGTGCGTGTAATCACCGAATCCTCGGACTTTGCGTTTGGCGGCACCCAAAACAGGTCCGCCCCATTGCACTCACTGCCAGCAGACATGTCGAAGAAGGAGCAGATCGAGCCTCAGCAGCTCCGCAGATCGACGCGCGGTGACTACGGTAGCCGCGATCTCGCGCAACTGGGTCAGGAGTTCCTACGGATGCGCTGGATCCGGCGCCTGCCAATCCTGAAGCCGCACCAGGCCAGAGCCGATACGCTCAAACATGAGGGTGAAGGGGTCGTTTCTCAGAGGTAGGTCTGTCACCGTCGTCCTGGCGGCGATCGGCGCGCTCGCGCTTGCAGGCGCCGCCAGCGCCGACAAGGAGAAGATCCAGTTCACCGCTGCGGGCCAGAGCGCGGCGCGCGGCGCCGTCCTCCGGCGAGCTGACCTCGGCACCGCCTCCGGCTGGACCGGAGGGTCGATCAAGCCTGACATCTCTGGGACGATGCCGTGCTCGACCTTTCATCCGAAACAGTCCGACCTGACCCTGATCGGCGCCGCCGAGACGAGGTGGAAGAACACCGGGCTGCAGTTCGACAGCGAGGCGCAGGTGCTCGAGACGCCCGCGATGGTAAAGCTCGACTGGCAGCGCACGGTGCTCGATCCGCGCGTGATCCCGTGCCTTCGCACCGGCCTCTCAGGCGCGCTCGGCCCCTCCACCAAGCTCGTCTCGTTCAAGCAGATCGCCTTCCCGAAAATTGCGACGTACACGCACGCCTACCGAGCGCTCGTCGACGTCACGAGCGGAGCGACGACGGTTCGCGTCCTGCTCGACGTCGTCCTCGTCGGCCGCGGTCGCACCGAAATTACACTCACGACGACCGCACCGGCCGCGGCTGCAGCGAGCATCCGGACCGCCGAGCTGCGCCTCGCGCGCCTGTTCGTCGCGCGCGCTACCTAAGCCGCTCCACTGCACGAGGAAATCGGCGACTGCGTTCCGCGCGACGTCGCTGACACTCTCTGGAACACGGAGGCCTCCGTAAGAATGGGCTCGTGACCCGCTCGTGGACTGTCACTGCGGCAGAGGTTCGTTCCCGTGCGCGCGAACGCGCGGCCGCAGTCGCCGTCGCACTCGTGCCGCTCGGCCTCATCCCGGCCCTCGGTGCTGTTCAGGGCGGTTTCCAGCCGGACGCCTGGCTGTGGGCGGGGACGCTTGCCGCCTGGGCAGCGGCGGTCGCGCTCGCGGTCGACGACCACCCCGGCGCGCTGCGCGTGAGTTGGCCCTGGCTCGCCGCCGGGGGCGCATTTCTGCTCTGGACGGTCGCGTCGGCGTCGTGGTCGGCGGAGCCGGCGCAGTCGCTACTCGAGGCGCGGCGAATAGTCGTCTACGCCGCCGTCGCCCTCGCGCTCGTCGTCCTTGCGCGGCGCGGGGCCGGACGGGCTGTCGTCGCGGGCGCGCACGTCGGCGTCTGCGTCCTCGTTCTCTACGCGCTCGCGCGCTACCTCCTCGGCGCGCGGCATTACGACCCGGTCGAGGGCTATCTGATCTCACAGCCGCTCGGCTACGCGAACGCGGTGGGGATCCTCGCCGCGATCGGAATGCTGCTCTCTCTTGCGCCCGCGACCGGTGGATCGGACCGCCGCCGCGCCGGCGCCGCGGCCCTCGTGCCGCCGCTCGCGCTGGCACTCGACGTGAGCGGCAGCGCCGCGTCGTGGCTCGCCCTGGCCATCGGCTTCGCTGCGTTCGCGGCGCTGCACCCCTCGCTGGGCAAGATCGCGCCGCCGCTGCTCGCCCTCGTACCGCCAACGGCGGTCGCCGTCTGGATCGGCCACTTCAGCCGCCTGACCGATCCGGTGCACGCGCGGCTCGACGGAGCCGTCGTGTTGCTCGCCGCGCTCGCCTGCTCCGCCGCTGCCGCAGCCGCCGCGGCAAGGCTCCGCCCGCAGACAGGGAGTGGCCGAGGCTTCCGACGGCGGACGCTCGCGCTCGCGGCGGTGGCTGTCGCCGTCGTCGGCGCGGCCGTCGCCGTTCGCTCGACCTCCGACCAGCCGCGCGCCTCCTACTACCACGTCGCCTGGCACGAATATCGCGCGCATCCCCTGCTCGGGTCCGGCGCCGGGACGTTCGGCCGCAACTGGGCGCTCTCGGGGCTGGAGGCGAAGTGGGGCGGCGCACTCGACGCCCACTCGCTCTACCTCGAAACGCTCGCGGAAACCGGGCCGCTCGGGCTCGCCCTGCTCATGGCGTTCCTGCTCTACCCACTCCGACGGGCCGCGATGCGACGGGAGCTGCCGTGGATTCCAGCTGGCGCCGCCGCGACTGTCGCGTTTCTCGTCCATGCCGGCCTCGACTGGGACTGGGAGCTGCCCTCGGTCGTGGTCGCCGGGCTGGCGTGCGCCGCAGGAGTCGCCTTCTCCGAGGAAGGACGGGCCGAGCCGCTGCCGCGCCTCGTGCGCGCTACGGCGCTCGCCGCGGCGCTCCTGCTCGGAGCGGCGGCGCTCGTGGGCGCCCACAGCACGACCCGGCCGTCCGCCGCCCCCAAGACGGCTGAGGCCCCGCGAAGAGGGGCCTCAGCCATCGAGTTCAGCGCGAGCCCGCGCTACTTGTGATGACCGTGGCCGTGGCTCGAGTCGGCGCTACCGCTCGAGCTCCCATGACCGGAGGTGGCAGCCCCCGCCGGCTTGCCGTGCTTCCGCGCCGTCTCGGTGCCTGTGCAGGCGCCGAGATGATCGCCGTGACGCAGGTGCGCGGCGACAGCGGCCGACGAGACGGTGATCGTGTGCGCCCGGTGCTTCTTCGAGCCCGTGACGTGGCAGATTGTCACGCGATACTGGTACTGCGCCGACCCCGAGTGGTACGCGGACGCGGCCGAAGTGCTCCGCGCGAGCGCCGGGCCCCCGAAGACCGCGAGCGGAACCAGCAGCGCCACCGTCACCGTCAGCCCTGCCAGCAGTCTCGCGTTCAGTCGTTTCATGAGCCTCCGCCTTCCTCGTTTTTGATGTTCTACTGACCGAGACGTCGCGGCGCCCAAAAACTTGCGCCGTGCTGCCGCCGATGGACGAGCGCTATCGAATGCCTTCGTCCTCGTCGCGCGCGCTACCTGAGCCGCTTCACCGCAGGAGAAAGTCGGCGACGGCGTTCCGCGCGACGTCGCTGACCGCCCTGGACTGCGTCGAGTGGCCCTCGCCCGGAACGACGACGAGCGTGCCCTTCGGCACGAGCTTCAGCTCCTGTCGGACCCACTCAAGCGGCGTCGACAGATCGCGGTCGCCGTTGACGAGGAGCGTCGGCACCGTGATCTTCCCACCCACCGCCGGAGTCGGCGGCGTGGACGCCCACGGCAGGCACTGGCGAACGAAGCCGGTGCCTGCCGCCGTCGCACGGTCGAAGGGAAAGAGGCTCTTCGCCGGCAACCGCGCGACAGCGCTCTGCAGCTTCGCCTCGCGGCCCGCGACCGGCGCCGCAGAGGAGCCCCACGGATACCGCCAGTCGGCGCAGAGGGCGCTCGCGTGCAGGCCCTGATCGAGCTCGCCGGCCGCCGTCGACTCGTAGCTTCGCACGACCGTCAGGAGCTGCGTCAGCCCGGCGAGATTGCCGCGTCGGGCGTCCCGCAGGAGCTTGGGCACGTTGAAGTTCGTCGCGTAGGTCGGGTCGGCGATGCTGACGAATGTCAGTGCGTCGAAGAGTCGCGGGCCGTTATGCAGCCTGTGGATGACCGCGGCCAGGTCGTTCGCGCACGAGTCGTTGCCGCAGACGCTTCGCAGCACCCGAGCCGTCGCCCTGAACTCGACGACACCGAGATCGGTCTGGCCGACGTGCGGCACGACCGAGTCGAGCACGAGCTTCTTCACACGGCTCGAGTGGGCGAGCGCATAGCGCTCTCCGACGTAGGAGCCGTACGAGATCCCGTCGAGCGTCCAGCTGTCGACGCCGAGTGCGCTGCGCAGCGACTCCATGTCGGCAACCACGTCGTCGGTGCCGAAGAACTGTCGCCGGCTCCCGAGTTGCCTCGCGCAGGCGCGCACCGCCCAGGCCGGCGGCGGGTAGAGGTCGGAGCTCCCCATCGACGCCTGCAGCGCCGGGCAGTCGAGCGCGCCCGCGCCGGTGCCCCGCTGGTCGTAGACGACGATCCGGTACTCACTCCGCTCGGCCCCGAGGATCCGCGCGATGCGGGCGAGCGCAGGAACGCCCGGTTGCCCCGGCCCGCCGGTGATCAGGAGCAACACGCCACGCGGCGCGTTCGTGTTCGCCGCCGCCGCGACAGCGAGCTCGAGCGTCCCGGCACGCTTGCCGCTGTGATCGAGCGGAACCGTCAGCGTCGAGCAGGTGAACTCCGAGTAGACCGGGCACGGGTTCCCGCCAGTGAGGGCTGCCGCCCCGGTCGAGGACGACGCGGAGCCTCCCGACGCAGCCGCTGCGGCAAGGACGACGAGCAGCGCGATCCGGCGGGCCATCCCCTGATCATGCACCCGTCCGGGATCGCTGCCCGCGCCTGAACGTAGACTCAGATCAATGCGGATCGGAGTGCTGACCGGTGGCGGTGACTGCCCCGGACTGAATGCGGTGATCCGCGCCGTCGCCCGCAGGTCCTGGGCGTGCGGCCACGAGGTGATCGGGGTGCGCGAGGGCTGGCGGGGGATGATCGAGCAGCAATTTCAGCCGCTCGGCGCGCGCGAGATCTCCGGGATCCTGCCGCGCGGCGGCACGATCATCGGCACGACGCGGACGAACCCGTTCAAGGTCGAGGGTGGAACCGATGCTGTTCGCGCAGCGTTCGAGCACGTCGACGCGCTGGTTGCGATCGGTGGCGAGGACACGCTCGGGGTCGCGGCCCAGCTGTACGCGGAGTTCGGATCGCCGATCGTCGGCGTGCCGAAGACGATCGACAACGACCTCTCGGGCACCGACTACACCTTTGGATTCGACACGGCAGTCGCGATCTGCACAGAGGCGATCGACCGGCTGCACACGACGGCCGAGTCGCACAACCGCGTGATGGTGGTCGAGGTGATGGGCCGCCACGCGGGCTGGATCGCCGTGCACAGCGGCATCGCCGGCGGCGCCGATGTGATCCTGATCCCCGAGCGGCCCGTCGACATCGACGCGGTCTGCGCCGACATCGGCCGGCGGCACGCCTCCGGCAAGAACTTCTCGATCGTCGTCGTCAGCGAGGGCTGCGAACTGGCCGGCGGCGAGGACACTGAAGTTGAAAGCACGGCGGAGGTCGACCAGTTCGGGCACAAGCGTCTCGCCAAGCGCGCGGTCGGCGAGCAGCTCGGCGCGGAGATCGAGGAGCGCACCGGGTTCGAGACGCGCGTGACCGTGCTCGGTCACGTCCAGCGGGGCGGCTCGCCGACCGCCTACGACCGCATCCTGGCGACGCGGTTCGGGCTGAAGGCCGCCGACCTGATCGAGACCGGCGAGTTCGGCCAGATGGCCGCCCTGCGTGGCGCCGACGTCGTCTCCGTCTCGCTCCACGAGGCAACGGCCGAGCTGAAGACCGTGCCGGACGACTGGTACGACGTCGCGCGCGCCTTCTTCGGCTAACGCAACAGCAAAAGTCTTCGACACCTCTTCGAGCCGGCACCGGCAGATCGAACCGCCGAAAGTGTCGAAGACCAGTTCGGTTCGCCGCGACGCTACAGCTCGGCGAGCGGGAAGCTGCGGTGACGCCGCGACGGCACGAGGAAGTTCTGGCGGTGCGTCGTCGAGAGCACCGAGTTGAAGCCCTGGTTGCGCCCGCGCGGCTCGAACGGGATCTTCCCGCCCGGCAGGACACCGTCCATCGCCATTCTGTTGCGGCGGAAGTCGTCGCCCGTCGGGTTGAAGACGACGAAGTGCACGCCCGCAGCGGGCAGCACGCCGATCTCGTCCGGTAGCTCCGACCACATGAACGGATTGTCGAGCGTGTTGAAGTCGGCGCGCACCGGCACCGCCGTGCCTTTCGGGTAGACCGTCCCGTCGCTGCCGACGTGATCCTGCAGCAGTCGCGAGGTCGTCTGGATCGCCGCGCTGTGCCCGATGCGACCGGTCTTGCGGTAGTCGCGATGGACTGCCGCCTCGGTCGAGACGTCCTTGGGCCCCTGCCGCACGGTCTGCGTGCCCTGCCGCACGCTCAGGTTCGGCCGAAACGCTGTTGCGACGCGCTCGTCGAAATCGAAGTTCAGGTACCAGGCCTCCACGTCCTCGTGAATGTGCGAGAGGTGCATGTGCGTGCCGTGGCGGAAGTAGTCACTACCGCGCAAGTCGACGTAGCCGAGCGTCTCGAAGTTCGCGACCGCGCCCGGGCCTATCCCCGCTCGCTGGGTCGAGGTGAAGCCGAGAAAGAGCTCGGCGTCGTCCGGGATCAGGTCGGCGCCGGGGATCTGCGCGGCCTGCGCCATCTGCTTCGGCAGCGAGCGGCCGCCGTCGAACCCGCCGCCGGCGAAGCCGCGCCTGATCGACGTCAGCTTGAAGAGCTTCGAGGCCTGGATGCGCTTGGTCGCGTCGTCGATCGCAGCGCGCGAGTCCGAGCGCACGAGGATCGCGAGCTCGTTGTGCTCGAGGCGCGTGTCTGGCGGGTCGCTGGGGAAGCGCTGGGCGTCGAGCAGGACGGATTTGTCGGCCCGCCGGTCGTGGGGGATCAGCTTGCGCGCGGCGGCGGGCACGAAGCGGTCGAAGTACGGTCTCCCCCACGCCACCGTGACGCCGAGGCCGGCCGGTGACGGTGCGTAGTCCCCGTCGAGCCCCGACAGCACGCGCTCGAGCTCTCGCTGCGCGTCGCGCGCGTCACGCGGGGAAACAGCGACGCGTGCGGTGAGGATCTCGTGATGAAGCGGCGGAACGAGCACCTCGATTCCGTTCGACTGGACGACGCGCACACCATCGAGCAGATGCTGCTCGGGAAACGCAACCGTCGCAGCCGCACGCTGCGGCGAACCGCCGCTGAACTGATCGACGAGCTCGTAGATGCCGGCCGCGCCGACTGCGCCGGCTGCCGTGCCGACGACGAACTGCCGCCTGGTGAGCTTCATTAGGGCGTCGGTGCGATCGGGTGGAGCGAGCCGAGCTCCTGCTTCAGGTACCGCACGACGTGGTTGAACGTCAACGGCGGCGCCACGTGCTCGGAGAGCGTGTAGAGCGCTCCACTCTTGCGCCAGAGCAGCAGCGCATGCCACGCGTCGGCGTCCTGGTTGACCGAGTACAGGCGCGCCGTGATCCCGCCGGCCGTGATCGTGCGGCCGGGCTCGTCGAAGCACGGGACGTTCTTACTGTCGGAGCCGCCGGTGCGGCAGGTCGGGATGGTCGTGCGGCCGGGATAGCCGCGCAGGTTGACGTGCAGCTCGCCGCCCGCGGCACCGCCGCCGGTCTCCTGCCAGACGAAGCTCTCGAGGTAGCTGCCGTCCTTCGAGACCGAGTTGATGTTGTTCCAGCGGCCGCCGACCTGGCCGATCAGCGGGTCGGGCAGCCAGCCGGGGCAGTAAACCGGGATCCCGGTCTTCGTCGCGAGCTTCTGCCAGCCCGCAGGATGGGCACACGCGACGGCTTTTGTGACCGTCGGCGCGGCAGCCGCCTGCTTCGTGTCACCGGAGCACCCGCTCGCAACGAGCACGCACGCGCCCACAATCGATCCCGTCGTGAGCAGCCCTTTCACGGTTTCAGGGTAGCGTCGCTGGATCTAGACGTCGAACGGCTGGTGGCCGACCAGGTGGCCGATCCGCCCGACGCTGACGAGGACGGCGTCCATCCCGGCCCGTTCCAGAGCCAGCACCTCATCGCGGCTCTCGACATCGACGCGCGCGATCGCGAGCTTGCCGGCCGGCACGTCCGGGAGCAGCTCCAACACGGCGTCGAGCGGGTCGTCGTGCCCGTCTCGGTCGACGGCCGAGAGCAGGAAGATCTCGGGGTCACGCTGCTCGAGAGCAAGCTCGAGCTCCTCCTCATCGCGCACGTCCGCAACCGGCTCGAGGTGGTGGTGTGTGTGCGTGTCCTCGGGCCGCAGCGTGATCGCATCGGCGTCGGACGGGTCGCCCTTCCCGATCCAGAGCAGCGGCAGCGTCGTGGCTGCGCGAATGCCGTCGATCACCCGGGAGACGGCGAGCGCCTTTGCGCCCTGCTCCTCGGCCTCGCGCGCGCCGGCGGCGTCGTCGACGCAGGCGATGATCGCGATCCCGTCGCCCTCGGAGATACGTTGGCTGAGGCGGCGTGACCCGGGCAAGCTTCTGAAGGTTAGTCGAGTCAGCGCTCGATACCGAACCCGAGCGGTGGGCTCGGCTCGAGCCGCTCGAGCCCGTCCCAGTCTGCTCGCGGCGGTGAGAACAGCTCGACGAGCGCCGCTCC
>JBBQQI010000046.1:0-18554 GCA_038216085.1 Gaiellales bacterium
CAAGCGCCAGTGCCGTGATCGCAAAGATGATGAAAATCCGCTGCCTCATGGGAATGTCTCTCCTGTCTAGGTGTGCCGTGCTTGACAAGAAGGACTATCGGCGAGGCTCGTCGGAAGCCCGGGGTCGAATCGGTATGAAAACGGTTCGGACTGCGGGAGGCCGGATGGTTACAGGGGAAGCCCGTCGGAGAGCGAGGTGATGGCGTAGTCGGCGCCCGCCTCGCGGAGCTGCTCGACGGTGAATTTGTGACTTTCAACTCCGACGCAGGCCAGACCGGCGGCGTGGGCCCCCTCGACATCATGCGGAGTGTCGCCGACGACGATCGCCTCGGCGGGTGCGACCCGTGCGCCGTAGACCAGCATGGCGCGCTGGAATGCGATCTTCGTCAGTTCGCCCCGGTCGCTCGCATCCGAACCGTAGCCGCCGAAGGAGAAATACCGGTTCAGCTGGGCGCGGTGCAGCTTGATGTGAGCGGCGGCCTCGACGTTCCCGGTCACGAGCCCCAGGAGGTATCCGTCCGCGATCAGCTTCGGCAGCAGCTCCTCGACACCCGCCAGAACGCGGTACTGCTCGGCCCCAGCGATCGTCGTGTGCAGGTAGTGGAGCCGCCGGTCGAGCAGTCCCGCGAACTCCTGATCCTCTGGCTCTCGCTTCAACACCTCGGCGAAGGTCTTGCGCCCGACCTCCGGGTCGGTCATGCCCGCGTCAGTGAAGCTCCCGATGTCGGCCGGGATGCCGTACAGAGCGTCGAACGCCAGCTTCCACGCCTCGGCCCCCGCACCGCCCGTCGTGATCAGCGTGCCGTCGATGTCGAACAGGATCGCCTTCACCGGGCTCCTCACAGGGCCTCCGCGTGCTGGACGATCCCGCCGTCGACGTAGTACGTCGACCCGGTGACGTACGCGGCCCGGTCCGAGGCGAGGAAGAGCGCGACCTGCGCGACCTCCTCGGGCTTGCCCATCCGCTGCAGCGGCACGAGCTCCTCCAAGCGCTTCACCTTCGCCGGGTCGGCGAGCGTCGCCGCATTGATCGGCGTCGCAATCGCCCCGGGCGCGATGTTGTTGACCCGGATCCCGTACGGCGCGAGCTCGAGCGAGGCGTTGCGCATCAGCATGCGCAGGCCGCCCTTGGCCGCTGCGTACGGCGTGTACCCGGGAAACGGAAAGTCCTCGTGAATCGACGAGATGTTGACGATCGAGCCTCCGGTCTTCTGCATCCGCCGGGCCGCCGCCTGCAGGCAGAGGAACGGCCCTTTCAAGTCGACCGCGAGCGTTCGGTCCCAGTTCGCCTCGTCGATCTCGAGCAGAGGTTGGGACTGCTCGATGCCGGCGTTGTTGACCAGGACGTCGAGCTTCCCGAACGCCTCGACGGCCTGCTCGACGAGAGCCTCGACCGCCTTCGCGTCCGACACGTCGGCCTCGACCGCAGCGGCTCGACCGCCGGCCGCTTCGATCGTCTGCGCGAGCTTCTGCGCGTCGTTTCCGTGACCGAGATAGTTGATCGCGACGGCCGCGCCGTTCTGCGCGAAGAGCTGGGCGATCGCGTAGCCGATCCCGCTGCCCGCGCCGGTCACGATCGCGACTTTGCCGGCGAGCTCGCGCGACTCGGTCACGAGACAGCCCGATGAGTCGGCTGTGAGCCGGGCCACCGGCGGAAGACGACGGCCGTATTGTGGCCGCCGAACCCGAAGGAGTTCGACACTCCGATCTCGACCTGCTCCTCGCGGGGGGTGTTCGCGATGTAGTCGAGATCGCAGTCGGGGTCGACGCTCGTCTGGTTGATCGTCGGCGGCAGCTTGCCGCGCTGCAGGGCAAGGACGGTGAACACGGCTTCGACAGCACCGGCCGCACCGAGCGTGTGGCCGGTCGCGCCTTTGGTCGACGAGACCGGGGTGCGATAGGCCTTGTCTTCTCCAAGGGCGAGCTTGAGGACCCGTGTCTCCCCCGCGTCCCCCGCGGGCGTCGACGTGCCATGAGCGTTCACGTAGCCGACGTCGTCCGCCTCGATGCCGGCGTCGTCGAACGCCATCCGTAGCGCACGGGCCGGGTTGTGACCGGATGGGTCGGGATCGGAGACATGGTTGGCATCCGAGGAGATGCCGTAACCGACCAGCTCCGCGTAGATGTGTGCGTTGCGCGCGAGCGCGTGTTCGAGCTCCTCGAGCACGACGACGGCTGCACCTTCTGCGATCACGAACCCGTCGCGTTCGCGGTCGAATGGTCGCGATGCCGCGGCCGGGTCGCCGTTGCGCACCGAGAGAGCGCGCATGGCGCCGAACCCTGCGACGCCCACCGGCGTGATCGGCGCCTCGGTGCCGCCGCAGAACATCACGTCCGCCCGGCCGAGCCGAATCGCGTCCAGTCCGTCCCCGAGCGCCATGTTCGACGCGGCGCACGCCGTGCACTCCGAGACGAGCGGCCCCCGCGTCCCGAGCTCGATCGAGACCCACCCTGCTGCGAGGTTCGGCAGCGTCTGCACGATCGCGAACGGGCTCACACGCCCCGGGCCGCGCTTGGTGATCTGGATCACACATTCCTCGAACGATCTGATCCCGCCGATCGCCGTCGCGATCGCCGCACCGGCACGTTCGGCGATCCGCCTGACGTCGAGGCCCGAGTCCGCCTCCGCCTGGCGCGCCGCCGCCAGCGCGAGATGCGTGCACCGATCCATTCGCCGAGCCGATTTCTGATCGATGTACGCGCTCACGTCGAGGTCCTTCACCTCACAGGCAAAGCGAGTGGGAAACTCGGCGGCGTCGAACTGCGTGATCGGGCCTGCGCCCGACTCGCCCGCAAGCAAGGCAGTCCACGAATCCTCGACGGAGTTGCCGATCGGGCTGACCATGCCGAGACCGGTTACGACAACTCTCCGCAGCTCCGAGCGCACGCGGCTCAGGCTACCTCGCAGCCGAAAGCGCACCGCCCGTTAGGGTGGGAGCCGTGTCTTCCGCCGGCGAGCGTCCTCAGATCGACAAGCCCGCAGGCGACATCCCCTTCGAGCTCGGCATCGAAGACCTCGTCGTCGGCGACGGAGACGAGGCGACGAGCGGCAAGAAGGTGACGGTGCACTACGTGGGCGTCGCCTTCTCCTCTGGCGAGGAGTTCGACGCATCCTGGAACCGCAATCAGCCGTTCGAGTTCAAGCTCGGCAAGGGCCAGGTGATTCCCGGCTGGGACGCCGGCGTCCAGGGCATGAAGGTCGGCGGCCGCCGCAGGCTGACGATCCCGTCGGCGATGGCCTACGGCGCGCGCGGGGCGGGCGTCGTGATCAAGCCGCACGAGCCGCTCGTCTTCGTCGTGGATCTCCTGTCCGTCAGCTGACGCTTTTCGGACTGGGAGACAGCTCTGTCGCCATACTTGAATGTGTGGAGACGCGCGAAGCCGCACGGCGCTGGGCGCAGATTTGGCGCGTCGGCTAGGAGACCCATGACGCCGCCGCCATCTGCGCGCTCTACGCCGAGGATGCCCTCTTTCAATCACATCCCTTCCGCGATCCCGAGCCCGCACAGAGTTACGTCGAGCGAGTCTTTGCCGAAGAAGTGTCCGCCGAGCCCGTGTTTGGCGAGCCGCTCGTCGAAGGAGATCGCGCCGTCGTCGACTGGCAGGCACACACCCACCTCAGAGACGGTGGTGAAGAAAACCTCAGCGGTGTTTCCCTCCTCCAATTCGGCGCCGGAGGGCTCGTGATCGAACAGCGCGACATCTGGTGCCGCGACTGAGTCGACAGGTGCCTGCGCCGCTCTTTCAGATCCGTCCGGCGCGCGACGGTGACCGCCTGCCACTGGCGAGTTTGTTCGCGGCGGTCGCGGAGGAACGTGACGGAATCGCGACGGAGCCGCCTGTCGATGTCGAGGAGCGCGCCGCGAGCTGGACGCTCGAAGGGACGCTCGTCGCGGTTGCGGGCACCGAGGTCATCGGGTCGATCCACATCGACGCGAGCCGGCACGGGTTCGGAGAAGTCGGGATGGCGGTCGCTCGCGAGTGGCGTGGGCGCGCCGTGGGGACCGCGCTGATGGCGGGGGCGATCGACTGGGCGCGCGAGCGCGACCTGCACAAGCTCAGCCTGAGCGTCTTTGCGCATAACGCCGCCGCGATCGGGTTGTACCGCAAGCTCGGATTCGTCGAGGAAGGTCGTCGCGTCAAGCAGTTCCGACGGTTGAACGGTGAGCTCTGGGATGCCATCGACATGGGCCTCTTGCTTTGACCCGCGTGGAAACCGGAGGGACTCAGGCACCGTAGTTCCCGGCCGTTCTAGGATGGCTTCGATGGCCTATGACGAAGCCATCGCAGGTCGGATCCGCGATCTCGTCGCGAGCGAACCGGGTCTGACGGAGAAGAGGATGTTTGGCGGTCTCGCGTTCTTGATCGGCGGCAACATGGCGGTCGCGGCAAGTGGCCAGGGCGGAGTGATGGTTCGTGTCGATCCCGATCAGTCAGAGGCGCTGCTCGCCACGACCAACGCGCGCCTCGTCGAGATGCGCGGACGACAGATGCGCGGCTGGATGCGGGTCGATCTGGCTGACCTTCGGACGAAATCTCAACTTGCGAAGTGGGTCGGCCTCGGTGTGACCTACGCCCGTTCGCTCCCGCCGAAGGAGTAGACGATCTACTAACTCTCCACCGGAAGGTCGTCGTGGCGCGACCACTCGTGCCACGAGCCGGCGTAGTTGCGAGCGTCGTAGCCGAGGCCGCGCAGCAGCTGCGTCGCGATCGCGGAGCGCGAGCCGCTGTGGCAGTACGCGACGACCTCGCTGCCCGGCTCGAGACCGAGCTCGGACGCGATCTCGCTCGCGTCGAGGTTCATCAGGCGATAGATGTCGACGTTCGTCGCGCCGGGGATGTGGCCCTGGCGCGGGTCGCACGGCTTGCCGAGCGTTCCGTCGAACTCGTGCGGCGTGCGCACGTCGACGATCGTGACTGCGCCGAGCTGCCCTCGCAACTCGTCGAGCTCGATCTCGATCTCGCTCTCGCTCTCGCTCACAGCGAGCGCACCACGGCAACCTCGGCCGCGATCGACGGACGACGCTCGAGGCCGGCAAGCCATTCGGCGACCCGTGCCGGCAGGTCGACGCCCAGCATGTCGCGGGCGCGAATCACCCACGGCGCGTAGCCGACGTCGGCGAAGAGGCTCTGCCCCACGTCGAGTGCCTCGAGCTTCTCGGCGAGCGCGTTCGCATCTCCGCGCCGAAACGCGTAGTAGTCGGTGCCCAGGTTGTCGTCGAAGCGGTCGACGAGCAGTCGCGCTCGGGCGCGGTTCTCCAAGCCCTCCGGGAGCAACGCGATATCGGGGAACCGCTCTTCGAGGTACTCCATGATCACCGCCGACTCAGGCAGCGCGAACCCGTCGTCGAGAATCGGGACGCGGCCGGACGGATTCAGCTCGTACACCCACCCGGGACGGTCGCCGAGGTCGATCACCGTCGTCTCGAACTCGAGGCCCTTCTCGGCGAGTGCGATGCGCACCCGCGCGCAATATGGGCAGCGCGGCGCGTCGATCAGCTTCACGCTTCGAGCCCCATCAGCTTTGCAATCGCTTCATACAGCTCGGGCGCAGGCGCCAGCTCGGCCGGAGTGAGCGCGGTGCGGGCGACCCGGCGCACCTCTTCGCGGTCGGCGCCGGTCAGACGCGCGACCAGCGTCGGGTTGGCCGCGAGCGCCAGCTCGTCACCCTTCGACAATTCACCGTAGTAGGTCGGCACGGACAGATACTCGTCGACCATCCGCCCACGCTCGTAGAGCCTGAAGCGCACCACCGCCCCCTCCAGTGCGAGCGCGACGGTGACCGCTCCCAGCCGCTCCGAGAGCTCGCGCGCGAACCGGCCATGCGCCTCGCGGTCGCGATCGAGCACCGGATCGGCGACGCGGATCCAACTACCGTTCGCGCGCACATCCGGGGCTTCGAGCCGCGGCATGAACTGGGCGACTGCCCGTCCGACCGAGACCATGTCGTCTGCCTGGACGTGCGTCGTCGCGAGACTCTTGTCGTTCTCCGGGCGATCGAGCCGCTCCTCCAGCGCATCGAGCCGCGTCGCCATCCCGAGCCATGCGTCCTCGAACCCAAGCCGCCGCCAGACCGTGATCGCCGCCGAGTTCGTCGTCAGCGACTCGAGGCTGACGAACCCGGCGCCGCGGGCACGGGCGTCCTCGGTGCACTCGCGCAACAACGCCTTCGCAACTCCCTGGCGCCGGGCGCGGGGCCGTACGTGCACGAGCTGCACGTGCGCGCGACCGTGCTCGGGAGCCTCGATCCGCGCGACGCCGAGCGGCCCCTCCTCGTCCTCGGCGATGAAGACACCGCCGCCGCGGATGTCGTCGAGCGTGTCCTGCCATTCCTCTTCCCACGTCTCACTCTCGCCGATCGAGAAGGGAACCTCCCGCTCGAATTCCTCCCAGAGCTCGCGGAGGATCGCCTCGTCTGCCTCGGTGGCGCGCCGGATCGTCACGGCTTCGTCAACACCCCCAGCAGGAGGTAGTGGGCAGAAAGGTTCTGGAACGGGTCGAGGCGGGAGCCGAGCTCTGTCACCTCGACACCGTAGAGATCTCGGGCGGCCTTCCGCAGCACCAGGTCTCCGGCCGGCCAGGCGCGCGGCCTGGCGAGATGGCGTGCGAGGAACCACTCGGCGGTCCATGGGCCGAGGCCGCGCAGCGCGGTGATCCGGGCGCGCACCTCGTCGTCGTCGAGCTCCGCCAGGGCGTCCAGATCGAGCTCGCTGCGCGCGAGCCCGACGGCGTACTCGGCCTTGCGGCGGGTGAACCCGACCTCGAACAGCTCGTGCTCGTCGGCGGCGGCTATCCGATCACGCGAAGGGAACGCCCAGGCCCGGCCGACTGGAACGCCGAAGCGCTCGACGAGACGGTTACGAATCGCGACCGCCGCAAAGAGCGACACCTGCTGCGCCGTGATCGACGTGATCAAGGCTTCGAACGGGCTCGGTTGCAACGGCGGGCGAAAACCGCGCAGCCGTTCGACGATCGGCGCGAGCAGCGGGTCGCCGCCTGCCCAGGCGTAGAACGGGTCGAGCTCGAACGGCGCTCCCAGGAGGTGCGAGACGACGGGACGCGTTTCGTCGTCGAGCGGATCGACGTCGACGCCGCCCGCATGCGCTTGGATGCGCACCTCGCGTCCCGCGACTGCGCGGAAGAGCACATCGCCTTCGAGCCGGTTTGCGAGGTCGGTGCCGAACGCACGGAAACGGCCCGTCGAGAGCGCGAAGTCGAACGGCTCAGGTAAGTGCAGCAGCGACATCGTGGAAGGTGTCGTACGGCTCGTAGGGAACCCCCTGCTCGTCGAGATAGAGCGCGAGGCCCGCCCGGGCGAAGACGCGCTCGCAGGCGAGTGACGCACAGCGGTCGGACCAGCCGTCGCCGACGAACACGATCGGATGCTCATCGGGCAACGAGCGGCGCTTGCAGCGGTCGCCGCAGACTGGGCAGACGCCTGCGTGGCGAAAGATGACCCGCCAGCCGTCGGGATGAGGCTCGGCGTCGTTCGCGCGCACCTCCAGCGTCACACCTTCGCGCTCGAGCACGGGCAGGATCAGCTGCGGTAACCCGCTCGAGACGATCACCGGGGCGTACCGCTCGGCGAGCTCGTGGAAGCCGGCTCTCACCTCGACGTTCTCGACTGCCCAGGCGGCCACCTCCTCCGGCGTCGCCCGAATCGTCGCCACCTCGGCAGCGAGCGCTTCGCCGTAGCTCGCGAACGCCTCCTGGAGGCCGCCGTCGTAAATCGAGCCGTCGCCGAGCGCATGAACCGCGGCCACGAGCGAATCCTGCACCGTGATGGTGCCGTCCCAGTCGAGGACGAGCTTCACTACCGCACTAAAAATGTGAGGTGACGCCGGCGGGATCGTCGTCCGGCGTGCGGCCGTTCGACGCGGGATCCTCCGCCCACGAGAACATGTACTTGCCGTCGTCGAGGTCGGCTGCGAGCGGCGTCAGCTTCAGGGGATTGAAGGTGTCGCACATCACCGCGTACTCGTGCGTCTCGGTCATGCCGAGCGACTTCTCCGCGAGCCCAGGTTGCGGCCCGTGCGGGAGGCCCGACGGATGGAGCGTCACCGATCCGACCTCGATTCCCTTACGCGACGAGAAGTTGCCGTCGACGTAATAGATCATCTCTTCGCTCTGGAGATTCGAGTGGTGGTACGGGATCGGAATCGCATTCGGGTCGAAGTCGAGCTTACGCGGGCAGAACGAGCAGATGACGAAGTTCGGGCCCGCGAAGGTCTGATGCGACGGCGGCGGCATGTGGATGCGACCGGTGATCGGCTCGAAATCGTGGATCGAGAACGTCCACGGGTAGACGTACCCGTCCCACCCGACGACGTCGAAGGGGTGGTAGTCGATCACGTAGGTCTGGTAGCCGCTGCGCACGCGCACCTTGACCGCGTATTCGCCGCGGTCGCGATGCGTGTGCAGATCCGTCGGCGCGTGGATGTCGCGGTGGTAGTACGGCGCGTGCTCCATCAGCTGCCCGTGCTCGTTGCGATAGCGCTTCGGGATCGTGATCAGACCCGGCGTCTCGAACACGAGATGCCTCTGTTCTCCTTCTGGCTTGAACCTGTAGGTCGTGCCGCGCGGGACGACGATGTAGTCACCGGGCACGTAGGGCAGGTCACCGAAGATCGTCTCGAGCGTCCCCGAGCCCTCGTGGACGAAGATCACCTCGTCGCCCTCGCCGTTGCGGAAGAAGTAGTCCATCTCCTCTGTCGGGCGGGCAAGCGAGATCTCGACGTCGTTGTTCCACATCAGAAGCTGCCGCCCCGAGACCGCATCGCCGCCGGGAGCGACATCCCACGTCTTCAGATGCCGGTGCGCATGCGCGTCGGGCACCCACTCCTCGCGCACGATCGGCTCGAACGCGCCGCAGGCGATCACGCGACAGGGCGACTGCAGGTGATAGAGGATCGACTCGAGGCCCGAGAACCCCTCGAAGCCCATCACTTCTTCGGTGAGGAGCGTCCTGTTGTCGCGGTGCACGATGTGGCGCTTCCGCGGCAGGTCTCCTAGGCGCTGGTAGAACGGCATGCATGGAGGATATCCGCGAGCGCATCCGGCAGGAGGTTGGCGCGTGGGAGGGCGTCACGGTCCACCCCCATCGCTTCGGCGGCGTCGAGTTCCGGCTCGGGAAGCGCGAGCTCGGCCACCTGCACGAGACCAGGGCCGACCTGCCGTTCACGCGTCGGATCAGGGAGATGCTCGTCGAGACCGGGCGTGCGGAGCCGCACCGCTTCGGCGTCACCGGTTGGGTCTCGCGAGCCTACGACGACGACGTGGTCGAGTTGTTCCGGCTCAGCTACGAGCGAGCACGTGTCGCAGCTTCACGACAGCAGATCGGCGAAGCGCGCCGCACCGATGTTCCCGCCGCTGACGATCACACCGATCCGCCCGCCTGAGACGAGCCCCTCACGCACAGCCGCGATCCCGACGGCGCCGCTCGGCTCGACCACGAGCTTCAACCGCTCGAAGGCAAACCGCATCGCCTCGATGATCTGCTCGTCGGTGACGGTCACGATCTCGTCGACGAGCCGCGAGCCGACTTCCCACGTCAGCTCGCCCGGCGCGTGGGTCTGCAAGCCGTCGGCGATCGTGCGCGGGACGTCGATGCTGACGCGCGCACCGGCAGCGAGCGACTGCTGCCAGTCGTTGCCCGCCTCTGGCTCGACGCCGATCACGCGCGAGACGCCGAGCGCACGGCCGATCGTCGCCGTGCCGGCGATCAGCCCGCCGCCGCCGACCGGAGTGACGAGGGTGTCGAACGGGCCTGCGTCCTCGATCAGCTCGAGGGCCGCCGTGCCCTGGCCCGCCATCACGAGCAGGTCGTCGTACGGGCGGACGAGCTCGAGCCCGCGCTCCGCGGCCAGCGCCTGGCCGAGTGCCTCGCGATCCTCGGTGTAGCGGTCATAGGTGACGATCTCGGCGCCGTAGCTGCGCGTCGCGTCAACCTTCGACACCGGTGCGTCCTCGGGCATCAGGATCGTCGCCTGCGTCCGAAGCAGCCTCGAGGCGAGCGCGACCGCCTGGGCGTGGTTGCCCGAGGAGTAGGCGAGCACCGGCGTGCCCGGCGGCAGCGAGGCGATCTTGTTGAAGGCGCCGCGGAACTTGAACGCACCCGCTCGCTGGAGGTTCTCCGGCTTGAGCACGACGTGGTCGCCGAGTGTGCGCGAGGTGATCGGTGGCGTTCGGTGCGCAACACCGGCAAGCACGGCGGCGGCGCGACGAACATCGTCCGGCGTGATCATCCTCAGACGATCCGGTTGCGAAGGACGCCGATGCCCTCGATCTCGAGCTCGATCACATCGCCGCGCTGCAACCAGCGTCCATCGCCGTGCTCGAGGATGCAGCCGCTGCCGACGGTTCCCGACCCGATCACGTCGCCGGGCCGCAACTCGGTGTTGCGCGCGGCATGCGCGACGAGCGCCTCCCATTTGTGGTGCATCGCGGCGAGGTTGCCGCGAGAGCGTTCCTCACCGTTGACACGCGCGATCATCTCGCCGCTCGAGCCGTCGAGCTCGTCGACGGTCACGAGCACGGGCCCGAGCGAGGTTGCGAAGTCCTTGCCCTTCGCCGGCCCGAGGCCGACGCGCATCTCCTGGCGCTGGAGATCGCGGGCTGACCAGTCGTTCAGCACGGTGAACCCGGCAATCGCACCGTTCGCCCCGATCACACCGGCGCACTCGAGCTCGTAGTCGAGCTCCAGGGTCCCTTCGGGGTACGGCACGTCCTGCTCAGGCCCGTAGATCGCCGCCGGGTTCGAGAAGTAGAAGACCGGCACCTCGTACCACTCCTTCGGCACCTCCGAGCCTCGCTGTCGACGCGCGTTCGCCACGTGCTCCTCGAACGCCATGAAGTCGCGGACGGTCGGCGGATAGAGCACGGGTGAGCGAAGATCGACGTCGGCGAGCGCATACTCCGCGTGCTCGCGCGCGTTGCCGCCCCCGCTGAAGAACGATTGCAGCGTCTGCGCGGCGAGCTGGATCACGCGGTCACCCTCGACGCGACCCGGCCAGCCGCGCTCGAGCGCGAGCTCCCTGGGCGTGAACATGCACAGCTTCACGTGCTCGACCCTAACGACGGTGGGACCGCCTGCGCGGTGCGTGCGTTCAGGGCTCGGTGTGGACGATCACGTCCGCGATGTCGGGCCGCTCGCGACGGATCTGCTCCTCGATCTTGCTCGCCCGCGCGTGTGCGTCCTCGAGCCTGCTCGTTCCGTCGAGCCCGAGCGTTAGAAAGGCGACGAGGCCCGAGTCCGTGCGCAGGAAGCGGAGCTCCCGCGGATCGCTGCCCGTTGCCTCGCGCACGACGCGCGCCACGACCGCGGCGTCCTCCTCGACCTCGCGCCCTTTGGCGACCTCAGCCAAAGGCTCGAGGTGGGTCTGCACGCCGGTGATCTCGGGCACAGCCGCGCGGATCGCACGCTCGAGCTCCTCGGCGACCTCGTGCGCCTCCTCGAGCGGCAACTCCCCGGGAAGCTTCAGGTGCAACGAGAGCTCGGTTCGCCCCTGAACCTGGACGAGCGAGAGGTTGTGCACCTCGCGCACGCCACGCACGCTGATCGCCGCGGCATGCGCGCGCTCTCGCAAGGTCGACAGCTCCTCGATCGGCTCGACATGCACGACGACGTCGGCATTCGGGAGAGCCTGCTCGACCGCCGCCTCGACCGCGTCGGCGGCCGCGTGGCCCTGGCCGACAGCCGCCCCCGGCGACACGCCGATCACGACGTCGGCGAACTGCCGGCCGCCGGCCTGGCGCATGCGCAAACGCCGCAGCTCGATGCCCGGCAGCTGCTCCGAGATCGCCCGGCGGGCAGCAGCCTCTGCCTCCGCCGGCGCGCGGTCCATCAGGACGTCGACGTTCACCTTGCTCAGCCGAGCGGCCGCCAGCAGCACGAGCACACCGACGAAGAGAGCCGCGATCGGATCGCCGTCGGGGTGCCCCGACCGCGCGAAGAGCAACCCGACGAGCACGGCGATCGACCCGGCGAAGTCGCTCGCGAAGTGCAGCGCATTCGAAGCAAGGGCTGCGCTGCGGTAGCGCCGCGCGGTGCGCCACGAGACGATCGACCGGCTCGCGTCGATCGAGATCACGATCCCGATCACGGCGAACGTGTACCAGGGCGTGCGCACCGTTCCGTGCGTGACGCCTGCGAGCCGCTCGATCGCGCGGACCGAGATGAACACGCTGGCGAGCGAGAGGAACGCAGCCTCGGCGAGCGCCGAGAGGTGCTCGGCCTTCCCGTGCCCGAACTGGTGAGCACCGTCGGCGGGACGCGCTGCAACGCGCAGCGCGAAGTACGTGAGCAGAGCCGCCACGAGGTCGGTGCCCGAGTGCGCGGCCTCCGAGACGAGACCGAGGCTGTGCGTCGTCAGGCCGAAGCTGAGCTTCAGGATGACGAGCGCCGCGGCAGCGGCGACCGAGACGAGCGCTGAGCGCCGTTGCGGTGTCACCCGTCGGAGGCTAAAGCTCTTCGAGGGTGCTAGAGATTTCCGCGGAGCGCCTGCTCGCGCTCGATCGCTTCGAAGAGAGCCTTGAAGTTCCCGTCTCCGAAGCCGCGTGCGCCGTGCCGTTCGATCACCTCGAAGAACAGGGTCGGCCGGTCCTGCGCGGTCTTCGTGAAGATCTGCAGCAGATAACCGTCGTCGTCACGGTCGGCCAGGATGCGCAACCTGCGCAGGTCGGCCCAGTCCTCGTCGATCTCGCCGACCCGCTCGGGCGTCTCCTCGTAGTAGGCGTCCGGCGTCGAGAGGAAGACGACGCCGCGCTGCTGCAGCCCCTCGACGGCCTTGACGATGTTCGAGGACTGCAGCGCGATGTGCTGTGCCCCCGGCCCGTGGTTGAACTCGAGGTACTCGTCGATCTGGCTCTTGCGCTTTCCTTCGGCCGGCTCGTTGATCGGGAACTTGATCTTTCCGTTGCCGTCCGTCATCACCTTCGACATCAGCGCCGAGTACTCGGTCGAGATGTCGTCGTCGCTGAAGTGCATCATCTCGGTCATCCCGAAGACCTGTTCGTAGAACGACACCCATTCGTCCATGTGCCCGAGCTCGACATTGCCGACGATGTGGTCGATCGCGAGCAGTCCGACGCCGCTCTCGACACCGTTCGTGGATTCCCGCGCGACGTAGCCCGGGAGGTACGCGCCCTCGTAGCCGTTGCGCCCGACGAATGTGTGGACGACATCGCCGTACGTCGCGATCGTCGCGAGCTCGACGCTGCCGAACTCGTCCTCGACGATCGCCGGCTCGTGCACGCCGCGGGCGCCGCGTGCAACGGCCTGCTTGTATGCCTCACCGGCGTCGGGGACACGAAGCGCGATGTCCTTGACGCCGTCGCCGTGGGTGTTGGCGTGGTCGCCCACCTTGTGGTCGGGATGAAGCGCGCTCGTGACGACGATGCGAATCTCGTTCTGCTCGAGGACGTAGCTCGCGCGGTCGCGCACGCCCGTCTCGGGCCCCGCGTACGCCGTGCAGCGGAAGCCGAAGGCCTGTTCGTAGTAGTAGGCGGCCTGCTTCGCGTTCCCGACCCAGAGCTCGACGTGATCCCAACCGTCGAGAGGCATGAAGTCTTCGCTCATGACGCCGATTCTACCGCCGTTGTCGCGGGGGTGGCCGCTGCTCCCTCCACGGGCGAGACCTCGTCGAGCGAACGGCGCAGCGGTTGCTCCTTCACCCAGATGACGGCGATCACCCAGACCGCAAGCGAAACCGCCGCCGCCGCGAGGAATGCCGGATGGAGCGCATTCGCCAGCCCGACCCGGGCGGCGCGTGGCAGGCGATGGATTCCGCTGCCTTCGGCGCCGACGCGGACGCCCGGCGGCAGGCCGTGGTTGACGATCACACCCATGATCGTGACGCCGAGCGTCGCCCCGATCTGCCTCCCGAACTGCGTCAGCGCCGTCGCCGAGCCGATGTGCGACCGCGACACGGCGTTCTGAACCGACAGGACGAACACCTGCATCATCGATCCGATCCCGATGCCTGCGATCACCATGTTCCGCGCCGCCTGACCGTTGGTGGTCGAGGCGTTCATGCGCCAGAGCAGCAGCATCCCGGCGGTCAGGACGAGGGGGCCGAGGATCGCGTTCCACCGGTACCGACCGGTGCGCGACACGAGCTGACCGGTAACGAGCGACGTCGCCACGGCGCCGAGCATCAATGGCGTCAGCACCACACCGGACGAGGTGGCCGACGTGCCGATCACGCCCTGGACGAAGAGCGGGACGTAGGAGATCGTCCCGAACATCGCCATCCCGACGAGCGCCATGCAGGCGACACTGCCGGCGACGATCGGGTTCCGCAGGATCTCGAATGGGAGAATCGGCTCGCGCGATCGGCGTTCCACGACCGCGAACACGAGCAACAGAGCGACTGCCGCGCCAAGCGTTCCGATGACCTGCGGGCTCGTCCACGGGTACTCCTTGCCGCCCCAGACGAGCCCGAGCAGCAGCGATCCGATCCCGGCCGCCAGCACACCCGCGCCGAGCCAGTCGATCGTGTGGTCGGTCTGCGGCGCCCGCCGGGGCATGGTGATCGAGATCACGGCGAGCGCGATCCCACCGACGGGCAGGTTCACGAGGAAGACCCACCGCCAGCTCGCGTTGTCGACGATGAACCCGCCGACCGCAGGCCCGATGATCGAGGATGCGGCGAAGACCGCACCGATCAGGCCCTGCCAGCGGCCGCGGTCGCGCGGCGGGACGATGTTCCCGATCACGGCGAGCGAGAGTGGGAAGAGACCGCCCGCGCCGATGCCCTGCACGGCGCGAAAGATCACGAGCTGGGTCATCGACTCCGCAGCACCGCAGAGAGCCGAGCCGACGAGGAACACAACGATCGCAAAGAGGAAGAGGTTCTTGCGTCCGTAGACGTCGCCGAGCTTCCCGTAGAGCGGAACAGTGACGGTCGAGGTCAGCATGTACGAAGTGAAGACCCACGAGTACTGGGTGATGCCACCGAGGTCGTTGACGATCCTCGGGAGCGCCGTCGCGACGATCGTCTGATCGAGCGCCGCGAGCATCAGCGTCACCATCAGCCCCGCGTAGATCGCGAGGATGCGCCCGATCGTGAAGTTGTAGCCGGGCGGCTGGCGGGCGAGACGATCTCGAAGACTCACCGTCGAAGGTTAACGAGGTTAATCAGCTGGCGGCTGAGGAGCCGTGCGCCGGAGCCGCTCGACGAGCACGGCGCCAAGGATCGCGGCGCCGCCGACGAGCTCCCAGCGCGTCAGGTGCTCGCCGAGCAGCACGAGTGCGAAGCCGACCCCGAAGAGCGGCTGCAGGTTCGAAAAGAGCGAAGCCCGCGAGGGGCCGACACGGCTGATCGCTGTGAACCAGAGGATGTTCGTCAGGAAGAGCGGCCCGATCACGGCAAAGCCGAAGGCGAACCACATCAGCGTTCCGAAGTGGAAGCTCTGGTGCGAGGTCTGCTGCGCGCCGGCAATCGCGAGCGGCACCCAGCCGATCGCCAGCACGAGCGAACTGATCCGAAACGGCGAGTAGCGGCGCATCAGCGGCGTGATCGCAACCGAGTAGGCGGCCCACGTGCCGGCAGTCAGCATGGCGAGCCCGTCGCCGAGGATGTTCCCCGAGAAGCCACCCGAGCCCGAGGCGACGAAACCCACGCCGACGATCGAGACGGCCGTCGCGATCCAGAATGCGCGGCCCATCCGCTCGATCCCGACGGCGCTCGCGAAGATGCCCATGAAGATCGGGGTCATCCCGAGGAAGAGCGTCACGGTCGAGGCCGACGTCTTGTCGATCGAGTAGACGAAGCAGAGCTGGTTCGCAAAGATCGTCAGCGCCGCGAGCACGACCAGGCGCATGTCGCGCAACGCGATCCGGAAGCTGCCCTCTCGCGCGTAAGTGAACGCCCAGAAGAGGATCGTCGCTGCTCCGTAGCGGATCGTCGCGTAGGCGAGCGGCTGAAAGCCGTGCGTGACGACATAGCGCGTGACGGTCGAGTTGAGCGCCCAGAGGAGAACGGTCCCGAGGAGCATCAGATCGACGGGGCTCACTCGGCGCACGCGCCGGAGGGTAGATGGCGATACGCTTGCCCGCGTCATGGCCGAGCCGACTCGCGACGACATCGACGCTCTCGTGGGGCCCGCGACGCCCCACTTCGCCTACCAGCTGCGCGCACGCGTGCGCGAGCTCGTCGCCGACCTGCCGGAGGGGCACGCAGTGCGCGCCCACGCCGAGCAGGCGATCGAGCGGCTCGACCGGCTCGGCCACGCCTCGTCGAAGGCAGACGAAGGGCCGCACGAGTCGCCGAACCGGCTCGGCTGGGACGAGATCCCGTCGTCTGCGACGGCCGACCAGCCCTTGCCGCGCGGCTTTTGATCCTCGGCGCATGAACGTCTTCATCACGGGCGGGTCGCGAGGGATCGGTCGCGCGATTGCCCTCCGCCTCGCGCGCGACGGCGCCAAGCGGGTCGCGATCGGCTACTTCCGCAGCGACCGGGCCGCCGAGGCGACCGCAGCGGAATTGCGCGCGCTCGGCGCCGAACCGACATTGGTGCGCGGCAACATCGGCTCCGACCGGGTGCTGGAGGAAGTGGCCGCACTCGGCCCGCTCGACGTGCTCGTGCACAACGCCGCGTCAGGCGTCAGCCGGCCGGCGCTCGAGGCCGAGGACAAGCACTGGGACTGGACGATGAACACGAACGCGCGGGCGCTGCTCCAGCTGGCGCGCGTCGCCGCGCCGAGCATGCCCGACGGCTCGTCGATCGTCGCGATCTCGTCGCTGGGAGCTCAGCGTGTGCTCGACAACTACACGCTCGTCGGCACGTCGAAGGCGGCGCTCGAGGCACTCGTTCGCTATCTCGCGGTCGAGCTCGCACCGGTGATCCGGGTCAACTGCGTCTCGGGCGGCGTCGTCGAGACGGACGCGCTCGACGCCTTCCCGAACCGCGAAGAGATGCTCGCCGCCGGTTTGGCGAACCCGGTCGGCCGGATTGTCGAGCCCGAGGACATCGCCGGCGCAGTCGCGTTCCTCTGCTCGCCGGATGCCAAGATGATCCGCGGCCAGACGCTGATCGTCGACGGCGGCTTCTCCCTGCTCGCGTGACACTTCCGTAACGGAGGCTGCCACCTTTTCCACACCCCGTTTCCACACCCCGTTTCCACACCATCGATCCGGGTCAGCTGTGCGGTTCTCCGAACAGGCGTGACAGTCCCGTGACGGTGGCTGCCGCCGTTTCTCCGAGAACCTGGCTAGCGGCGCCGGAGGGCGCGCCCGACGGTGTCGGCGGCCACGTAGCCGGCGATCTTCGGGTTCTCCTGCAGCCGCCGAATCGAGTACTCGTACCACTGCGTCCCGTATGGGACGTAGACGCGCAGGCGGTGGCCGTCGGCAACGAGCTCGTCCGCGCGATCAGCCCTGACGCCGAGCAGCATCTGGAACTCGTAGCGATCGCGCGGCACGTCGGAAACGATGCGCAGGGCCTCGCCGATCAGGTACTCGTCGTGAGTCGCGATCGCGACGTACGCGCCACGCGCGACGAGCTCCTCGAGCGACCGCACGTAGTTCGCCCGCACCTCCTCGAACTCACGGAACGCGATCTCCTCCGGCTCGACGTAGATGCCCTTGCAGAGGCGCACGTTGTCAAGACCGTCGATGTCGTCGACCGTTCGACGGAGATAGGCCTGTAGGACCACCCCGACGTTCTCGCTGCCCGCGGCGCGCAGCCGGCGATAGAGCTTCAGTGTGCGGTCGGTCGTCGAGGAGTCCTCCATGTCGATCCGCACGAAGATTCCTCGTGCGTGCGCATCGAGGACCACCGCCTCGAGGTTCTCGCAGCACAGGTCGTCGTCGAGTTCGAGACCGAAGCCCGTCAGCTTCACCGAAACGTTCGCGTCGAGCCCTTCACTATCGATCCGTGCGAGCGCATCGTGATACTGGCCGGCGATCGCGCGCGCCTCGTCTGGGCCCGTGATCTCCTCACCAAGGACATCGACCGTGGCGAGCTTGCCCTTGGCGTTCAACCTACGAACGACGCGCACGGCATCGTCCAGGCTCGGCCCGGCGATGTAACGAGACGAGAGCCGCCGCACGACCGTCCTCGGGACGGCGGGCAGAAGCCGGACGATCACGCGGTCAAGGAGGGCCACAGGCCGGGCGATGGTATTTTAATCCGATCCGCCGCGGTCTCCGTAAGGGACGACATGAAGCTCAACCGCGCATTCATCGCAGCTGCCGCTCTGGTGGTCGCACTGATCGGCGCCGCGCTCGCCGGAGTCGTGGCGCACGCGACGGCGGACAAGCCGGCGAGCAAGACGACAACCATCATTGTCAAGGAGACGGAGTATCACCTTGCGCTCAGCAGCCGGAAGAGCGTGATTGGCCCCGCCCGGTTTGTGATCAAGAACAACGGTTACGGCGGCGCCGGGACAACGACGCCGGCGACGACGACCGAAGGCGGCGCGGCCTGGGGTTAGACCTCACGCTCCGCAACACCTCTGACGCAACGGCGGGATCCCCGATCCCGCCGTTGCTGTTCCTCGGCTTCGCCGTCGCGACGATCGGCGGCCCGTCGCTCTCGCCGCGATCTACCTG
>JBBQQI010000047.1:0-18440 GCA_038216085.1 Gaiellales bacterium
GCCCAGGTCGCGGATGCGACCAGCGGCAAGTCGAGCGCCGGCCTGATCGACGCACTCGTCACAGCCGAGAAGACCGAGCTCGCCGCAGCCGTCAAGGCCGGCGACATCACCCAGGCCCAGGCCGACCGGATCGCCACCGACCTGAAGGCGCGCGTCACCGACCATGTCAACGGCACGTTCCGCGGCGACCCCGGCGGGCGGCACGACGGGCGCGGTCACGGCGACGAGCTGGCCGCGGCGGCGAGTTATCTCGGCGTCACCCAGGCGGCGCTCGTCACCTCGCTCCAGTCCGGCAAGACGCTCGCCCAGGTCGCGGATGCGACCAGCGGCAAGTCGAGCGCCGGCCTGATCGACGCACTCGTCACAGCCGAGAAGACCGAGCTCGCCGCAGCCGTCAAGGCCGGCGACATCACCCAGGCCCAGGCCGACCAGGTCACGACGGACCTGAAGGCGCGGTTCACCGACCTCGTCAACGGCACGCGGGACCACGATAGGCCCCTGCCGGCGGGCGCTCCCTCGAGCGGCTACCGCATCTCAGGCGGCACGCACATCTAGAGGCTCACACGTGAGGAGGACCCGCGCGCATCGTCGCCGGCGAGCTACGGTCGGCGCGTGCGGGCCCTCCTCGCAATCGCACTGCCGTTGAGCATGCTGGCCGGCAGCGTGCTCGTGGCGCCTCGCCCCGCGATCGTCGCCAAGCCGATTCCGTTCGGCGCCGCGCGGCGCGCGGAGACCACGGCCTACGCCCGGAAGCACTACGGGGTCGCGACCTGGCGTCTCCGCCCGCACGTGATCGTCGAGCACTACACGGCGACGAACTCGTTCTCGTCGGTCTTCAACACGTTCGCGGCTGACACTCCCGACCCGGAGCTTGGTGAGAAGCCCGGGACGTGCGCGCACTTCGTGATCGACCGCGACGGAACGATCTACCAGCTCGTGCCGTTGACGACGATCTGCCGGCACACGGTCGGCCTGAACTGGACCGCAATCGGGATCGAGCACGTCGGCACGAGCGATGCTTCGATCCTCAACGACCCGCGCCAGCTGCGCGCCTCGCTCGACCTGACGCTGTGGCTGATGACGCGCTTCCGCATCTCACTCCCGAATGTGATCGGTCACGCCGAGAGTCTGACGAGCCGCTACCACCGCGAGCATTACGCGCCGTGGCGGTGCCAGACGCACGGGGACTGGCAGCACACGGATATGGTCGGCTACCGGCAACGGCTCGACGCACTCGCCCGCGCGCGACACGTGGTCGTGTCGCACGCGGGCGGGCCTGTCGCATCGCACTGCTGACCGCTGGTCACTCGTCAACGAGCGCGTACCCCAACACCTGAACCTGGTTCAGGACGAGGTTCAGGAGTTCGCGCGGGCCCGCAGCACGTCGTCCACCTGGGACACGTCGAGGCCGCGCGCGGCCAGCAGCACGTACAGGTGGTAAACGAGGTCGGCCGCCTCCTCGACGACGCGCTCGTCGCTCTCGTCGAGCGCGGCAACGGTCACCTCGACAGCCTCCTCCCCGACCTTGCGCGCGCAGGCGCCGACTCCGGCCTGGAGCAGCTCGCTCGTGTAGGAGTCCGGCGGCCGCTCGAGTGACCGCTGCGAGATCGTTCGCCAGAGCTCCGGCGCGAAGCACGAGACGCTGCCGGTGTGGCAGGTTGGCCCGGCAGGAGTGACGCGCAGCAGCAGCGCGTCCCCGTCGCAGTCGTCGCGCAGCTCGTCGACGGCGAGCGTGTTGCCCGAGGTCTCGCCCTTCCGCCAGAGCCGCCTGCGCGAGCGGCTCCAGAACCACGCCTCACCTGTCTCGCGTGTCAGCCGCTCGGCTTCTTCGTCGAGCCACGCGAGCATCAACACCCGACCGGTTGCCGAGTCCTGCACGATCGCCGGCTTGAGGGCCTGTCCAAAAGGTGGATCGGGGCGGCTCACAGGCGTCCCGTGCCGCGCATCATCCACCGCGACCACCTTTCGGACTGCCCCTTAAGCCGCATAACGGATCCCAACACCAAGCGTCCTCAGCTCCCTGCGCAGTGAGGCAAGCCGGGCCGGATCCTCGTGCAGGATCGACGCGAGCAGCGCTGCCTGTGCGACCTCGAGCGCGTCCGCGACGTGCTGCGCGCCCCCGGCGCCCCCCGAGGCGATCACCGGAACGCTCACCGCCTCCGACACGGCGCGCGTCAGCTCGAGGTCGTAGCCGGCCCGTGTGCCGTCAGCGTCGATCGAGGTGAGCAGGATCTCGCCCGCGCCCCGACCCTCGGCCTCGCGCGCCCAGTCGACGGCCGTGCGCGCCGTATCGGTCGTCCCCGCGCGGGACCGCACCCGCCCACCTTCGGCGTCAATCGCGACGACGACGGCCTGGGCGCCGAGCGACGCGGCGAGCTCGGTCACGAGCTCGGGGCGCTCGAGGGCCGCCGAGTTGACCGCGATCTTGTCGGCGCCCGCCGCGAGCAGCTCGTCCGCGTCGGCAATCATTCGCACGCCGCCGCCGACCGTGAACGGGATCGCAAGCTGCTCCGAAACGCGGCGCACCAGGTCGACGAGCGTCGCGCGCCCCTCGAGTGTCGCCGTCACGTCGAGGAAGACGAGCTCGTCCGCGCCGGCATCCGAATACGCAGCTCCGAGCTCGACGGGATCGCCGACGTCGCGCAGCTCCTGGAAGCGAATGCCCTTGACGACGCGGCCACCTGCGACATCGAGGCACGGGATCAGGCGAGGGAAAGGGATCGCGCCTCCTCGATGACGGCGGTCAGGTAGCGGACGCCCGCCGGGCCGCTTTTCTCGGGGTGGAACTGGCAGCCGAGGAACGCGCCGGAGCGAGCCTCGGCGACGACGCCTTCCGACCACGCGGTCGCGGCCGGGGTCAGAGCTGCGTACGAGTGTGCGAAGTAGAACGCTCCGCGCCCGTCGACCTCGGCCCAGCCCATGCGCGGCACCCGCCCGCGCCCCAACCTCTCCGACCGGCCGGGCACGAGCGCAAGTCCCGCGACGCCGCCGTCCTCCGCCGTCCAGTCGAGCGCGAGCTGCAGACCGAGGCAGATGCCGAAGATCGGCCGTCCGGCCGCCATCCGCGCGCGCAGCGCGAGGTCGTGACCACGCACTCGCAATCCGTCCATCGCCGCGCGCGCCGAGCCGACACCCGGCAGGACCGCGAGGTCGGCGCCGAGCACGTCATCGGTTCGCTCGGCGCCGAGGCGGCACAGCGCAAGCTCGACGGAGCGGACGTTGCCGGCGCCGTACTCGCAGATCGCGAACCTCACAGCAGTCCTTTCGTCGACGGCAGCCCGTCGCTCTCGCGGCGCACCGCAACCCGCAGGGCGCGGCCGACCGCCTTGAAGGCCGCCTCGGCAACGTGGTGGCCGTCGCGCCCGGACGACTCGACGTGGATCGACGCCCGCGCAGCCTGCGCGAGGCTCGTGAGCATGTGCGCCGCCAGCCCCGGGTCGTGCTCGATCTTCAGCTCGGCGTGCGCGCGCCCGCCGAGGTCGACCGCGGCGCGCGCGAGCGCATCGTCCATCGGCACGACGGCGTCACCGTAACGCGCGATCCCGCGCCGGTCGCCGAGCGCCTCGTCGAGCGCCTGCCCGAAGGCGAGGGCCGTGTCCTCGGCGGTGTGATGGTCGCCTGTCTCGAGATCGCCCGCGCCCTCGATCGTCAGGTCGAGCCCTGCGTGAAAGGCGAGCTGCTCGAGGAAGTGGTCGTACAGTCCCGCTCCCGTCGCGACGTGGACTCGGCTCGCACCGTCGAGGGCGAGCCGGACCGAGAGCCGCGTCTCTGCGGTCGCGCGCAGCACTCGAGCCCGCCGGCCGCCGGCCGCGGCGACCGGCGACGGCCGGTCGAGCACGCGCGCGAGCGCTTCGACGAGCGCGTCGTCGTCGGTCGCGTCGAGCACCGAGACGCGGATCGCCTCGGCGTACGCGCGCACGACGATGCCGTGGCGCAGCAGCGCGTCACCGAGCACGACGCCGTCGTCGACCGGCACGTAGAGGAAGTTCGCCTGCGAGGGCAGCGGCGTCAGTCCGAGCGCGGCGAGCGACGACGCGAGCCGAGCGCGCTCCTGGAGCACGGGCCTGACGTCGGGCGGGCTCGCGAGCGCCGCGAGCGCGAGCGCGGCCGAGATCGTCGACACGGGCGCGGGCGCCTGGCGCGCGTTCAGCTCGTTGGCGACGTCGCGCGAGGCGATCGCGTAGCCGATGCGCGCACCCGCGAGCCCGAACAGCTTCGAGAACGTTCGCAGCACGATCACCCCCTCGTCGATCAGCGGCACCGCGGTCTCACCGCTGTATTCGAAGTACGCCTCGTCGACGACGAGCGGGCGCGCCTCCGGCAACGGGCCGAGCTCGCTGGTGGGGTTGTTCGGCCGGCAGGCGAAGGTCAGCACCGCTGCCGGCACGTCGTGCTGACTCACCACCTGCGCTCCTGCGAGCTGCGCCGCGATCCGGAAGAGCGGATACGTCGGCCCTGCCGGGATCGCAATCGTGTCGCTGGGGCCCGCATGGGCCCGGGCGCAGAGCAGGATCAGGTCGTCGGCGCCCGCGCCGAGCACGATGTTCTCGGGCTCGACGCCTGCGTAACCGGCGATCGCGGATCGGAGCGCGCGGTAGCCCCCCGCCGGGTAGCCGTTGACGCGAGCGAGGGCGCCGGCGATCGCACCGGGGCGCGTCGAGGGCAGCGGCAGCGGCGCGGTGTTCTGGTCGAACCGCAACACCTGCGACGGGTCGATCCCTGCGATGCGCGCCACCTCGTCTGTCGGCGCCGACCACGCGTACGCCCTGAACTCCGGCGCAATCGCCCTCACCGTCGCACCGCCGCCGCGTGCGCGGGCATCCCTTCGGCGGCTGCGAGCGCCTCGACCGTCGGACGTAGGCGCGCCAGCCCCGCTTTGGTCAGCCGCTGCACGGTCACCGGTTTCAGGAATGTCTCGAGCCCGAGCCCCCCCACCGAGCGCGCCCAACCGCCGGTCGGCAGCACATGATTGCCTCCCGTCGCGTAGTCGCCCGCAGCGACCGGCGACCAGGGCCCGACGAAGACAGTGCCGGCGTTGCGGACGCTGTCGGCCAGCGGCTCCGCCTCGCCGAGCAGCACGAGGTGCTCGGGCGCGATCGCTTCCGCCTCCTCGAGCGTGCCGACCTCCCGGCAGACAGCCTCGTGGCCATGCTCGCGCTGCGCTGCGAGCTCGAGCTCGACGACGCGAGGATCTCCGTCTCCGAGGACGACGACCTCCGACGGCCCGCCGGGCAGGTCGATCGGAACGTCGCGCGAGACCTCGAGCTTTGCCTCGTTCACGTAGTCGTTGCCGGGGCCGACGATCTTGTGCACGCGCTCGACGTAGGCCAGGAACCCGATCGCCTGCGGCCCGCCGAGCGCCCACACCTCCTCGACGCCGAGCAGTTCGGCCGCCGCGGCGACCATTCCGGCACCGGCGGGCGGCGTGCAGACGACGAGTCGCCGCACACCGGCGACCTGCGCAGGGACGACGCACATGACGAGCGTGGAGATCAGGTTGCGTGGCACGTAGACGCCGACCGTGTCGAGCGGCACCCACCGCCGCTCGAGCTGCACCCCGGGCTCGACCTCGAGGCGCACGTCGGCCGGGCGCTGCACCTCGTGCCAGCGGCGCACGCGGTCGGCGAGCGCGAGAATCGCCTCGCGCGGCAGCGCCGACGGGTCAGCGAGCGCGCGGGCCGGCTCGACCCCGTCGAGCTCGAGCGCCCAGCGCCGAACCGCGTCGAGCCCGTCCGCCTTCACCTCCGAGACGATCGTCACGCCGCCATCCGCTCGACTGGGACGATCAGGATCGATGATGCGCCGAGCGCCTCGAGCTCGGGCAGCAGACGCCAGACCTCGGCCGACGGCACGAGCGCGTGCACCGCGACCATGCCCGCCTCGGCCAGCGGCAGGACGCTCGGCACGCGCGGGCTCACGAGCTTCGTGATCGCGGGCAGCGCCGACTCCGGAGCGTTCAGCATCACGTAGCGGTGCCGCCGCGCTTCGACGACCGCGCGCAGCATCGCCGCGAACGGCGCGGCAACCGCCTCGTCGCGCGCGATCAGCACCGCCTGCGACTCGAGCAGCATGCCGA
This sequence comes from Gaiellales bacterium, assembly GCA_038216085.1. GTDB lineage: Bacteria > Actinomycetota > Thermoleophilia > Gaiellales > Gaiellaceae > PALSA-600. The sequence continues at coordinate 6,077 of JBBQQI010000047.1, forward strand.
GCGAGCGCAGGCCGTTCGTGCGCAGCGTGTTCCCGGACGAGACGAGATCGACGATCGCATCGGCCAGGCCGAGCCTGGGCGCGATCTCGACCGAGCCGGTCACGTCGACGAGGCTCACCTCGACCGGGAGCAGTGTGCGTGTCAGGTGCGGATAGACGGTTGCAACGGTCGAACCCTCGAGCCCGGCAAGCGACTGCACATCCGACTCCTCCGGGACCGCGGCTTCGAGCCGGCAGCCGCCGAAGCCGAGCGGCAGCAGCTCGCTGACGTCCGCGTCACGCTCGCGCACGAGGTCGATGCCGGTGATCCCGCAGTCGACGACTCCGTCCTGCACGTACTCGGGGACATCTGCGGCGCGCACCAGGAGCACCTCGACCGGCGCGTTGCGGCAGGGGAACGCGAGGGCGCGCTCACCCGGCTGCTCCGGGCCGAGGCCTGCGTCCTCGAGCAGCGTGAATGACGGCGCGCGGAGACGGCCCTTGACCGGGACGGCGACCCTCAGGAGGTCATTCGGTCGAGCGCGCGCCGGTAGCCGCCCTCTCCGTGCCTGAGCCAGTGGGCGACTCGCGTCACGGTCGTCGTCGACGCGCCCGTCCGCTCGGCGATCTCCAGGTACGGCAGCCCCTGCTCGAGGAGGCGCGCCACCTGCCAGCGGTGCGTCATCGCCTCGAGCTCCGAGAGCGTGCAGAGGTCGCGGAAGAACGCTTCGGCTTCCGGCCTGCTCTCCAACGCGAGGATCGCGTCGAAGAGATCTCGCATCTCCTTCGTCCGCCATGGGTGTCGACTCCTGTCCGTCATACAACCTTCATGATAGCACGCTAACATGGCGTCATGTGGACAAGCTGCAGCATCGAAGTGATTCCAGCGGTGGACGTGCTCGGCGGCGAGGCCGTCCGCCTGCATCGGGGCTCCTACGAGGAGATCGTCGAACAGGCCGCCGACCCACTCGAGTTGGCTGCTCGCTGGGCCGCCGAGGGCGCGACGCGTGTGCACCTCGTCGACCTCAACGGCGCCCGTGACGGCCGTGTCCGGCCGGCGCTCGTGCGAGCGGTCGCCGCCAGGGTCGCGCCGGCCCTGCTGCAGGCCTCGGGTGGCATCCGCAGCCTGGCCGACGCGCACGCGCTGCTCGCCGCCGGAGCCGACCGCGTCGTCGTCGGCACGGCCGCGTGGCCGGATCCCGAGCCGTGGTTCCAGCTGGGCGAGGCGCTCGTGCTCGCACTCGACGTGCACGACGGCCACGTGCGCACGGCGGGCTGGACGAAATCGTCCGGCTTGTCGGTCGCCGAGGCGGTCGCCCGCGCGCAGGGAGCGCGCGTGCTCGTGACGGCGATCGACCGTGACGGCACCCTCAGCGGCCCCGATCTCGAGCTCGTGCGCGGGGTCGCCGCCTCCGGGCTGCGTGTGCTGGCCGCGGGCGGCATCCGTTCCCCCGAGGACGTCGATGCGCTCGCCGCCGCCGGCGCGGAAGCCGCGATCGTCGGCCGGGCGCTACTCGCCCGCGACGTCGCGACGTAGGAAGATCAGATAGCCGACCGTCAGCGGAGCGGCGATGTAGATCGCACACACCCAGAGCGCCCGCACGACGGGCACCCAGTCGGCGGGCGTGCGCAGGAAGCCGTGCCACGCGTCGAACTGCGTCGCGAGCAGGTATGGCCGGATCGATTCGGTGCCCGGCAGCACACCGAGCAGCTGCATGAAGAGCGCCCACATCAGCGTGCCGACGACCGACGCCGCGCTGTTGCGGGTGATCGTCGAGAGCATCAGCCCGAACGCAGCGATCGCGGTCATCGGCCACAGGTAGACCCCGAGGCTCGCGGCGAGCAGTCCGAGCCCGTGGTTGAAGCTGACCGTCGAGCCCGAGAGCGACGTGAGCGGATTGAACCCCCAGGCGAGACTCGCTGCGATCACGCCGACCGTCCCCATCGCGAGCAGGATCAGCGCCGTATAGGTGATCGAGGCGAGGATCTTCCCCGCATAGATCTCGCCGCGATTGCGGGAGCGCGTGAGGATCGTCTTCAACGTGCCGTTCTGGCTCTCGGCCGCGACGATGTCGCCGGCGACGAGCGCGGTCAGAAGCGGGAAGGCCCAGATCGACATGAAGAACAGCACCACGAACGGTGTCGCGAGGCCGGTCTGCCGGATGTAGCGGCCGAGCGGGATGTCGTTCGGGCCGCCCTTCTGCACGAGGAGCACGACGACGAAGACAACCGGCACGAGCATTGCCGTACCCAGACCGAGATATGTCCGCTTCTGCGCGAGCAGCTTCAGGAGCTCCCACTTGTACACCCGGGTCATGCCGCCGCCACCTCGGCGTCCGCGTCCGACGTCTCGCCGCCGGTCATCGTCAGGAACAGCTCCTCAAGTGACGTCGTCTGCGAGACGAGCTCGGTGATGCCGATGCCCGCGCGGCCAAGGGCGATCGTGGCGGCACTGAGCGACGCGTCGTCTGCCTGGAAGCGCACGTGGCCGTCGACGCTCGTGACGGCTTCGATGCCCGCGTGCGCGAGCAGCAACGCGTGAGCGCGCTCCAGATCGGACGCGCGCAACCGGAAGCCGCTGCCCGCACTCTCGAGTAGTGCGTCGAGGCGGCCCTGGTAGATGATCGTGCCGCGCCGGATGATCGCAACGCGATTGCAGAGCTCTTCGACCTCGGCGAGGATGTGGCTCGAGAGCAGGATCGTGATCCCGTTCGAGGCGAGCTGCTTGATCAGCTCGCGCATGTCCCGCATGCCCGCGGGGTCGAGGCCGGTCGCAGGCTCGTCGAGCAGGAGGAGCTTCGGCTCGCGCAGCAAGGCGGCGGCGATGCCGAGCCGCTGGCGCATGCCGTGGGAGTAGCCGCCGACGCGATCCTTGGCACGGTCGCGCAGTTCGACGACCTCGAGCACCTCGTCGATCCGCGCCGGCGGATGGCCGCCGTCGAGATCCGCGAGCAGTCGCAGGTTCTTGCGGCCGGACAGGTAGGGATAGAAGCGCGGGCCTTCGACGAAGCCGGCGACGCCGTCAAGTGCGCGCGCGCCGTCGGTGAGGGGATCGCGCCCAAAGAGGCGGGCGCTCCCCTCTGTGGGCCGGATCAACCCGAGCAGCATGCGCAGTGACGTGGTCTTCCCGGCGCCGTTCGGGCCGAGGTAGCCGAAGACGTCGCCGCGCTCGACCCTCAGGTCGACGCGGTCGACCGCGACGATCTCGCCGTAGCGCTTGACGAGGGCCCGCGCCTCGACCGGCGGCGCCTCACGCGCTCCGTCGTCGGTCCCACCGGCGTCGCTCACTTGAGCGAGCCGGCGGCCTGCTCGGCTGCTCCGCTCGGCACCGAGCCGGCGAGCACGTACGTCACGCCGCTGCGATCCCAGGTGAGCACCGTCCCGAGCTGCGTCGCAAGCTCGTGGCCCGTGACCGCGCCGCCGTCGAGCGAGACGGTCGGCAGGCCGGTGAGCGCACCGGCTGCGCCGCTGCTCTTCGCATCCTTGGCGCGCTCGACGACGACGATCGCGCCGAGACCTTGGCCGTAGACGACGAGCGCCGCGCGCGAGTCACTCGGACCGACGAGGCGGACGTCCTGGCGCGGCAGGCCGACGAGCGTATCGGGCGCAGTGACAGTGAACCCGGCCGCAGCCTGCACCGCAGCGAGCCCCGTCACCGGAGCCGAGTGCGTTCCCGTGCCGCCGGCGCTCTGCGCCTGCGAGGAGAGATCGACGACCTTTGCACCGGGGGGCGGAGCGACCTGCACGTCGGAGTCCGGCACGCTGCCGAACGAGATCCTGGTCGCCTCGAGGGCGAGCGCCGGCGACGACGCGCCCTGCGCGTACACGGCGATCCGCAGCGGCACGCCGTTCAGCGCGTCCCAGGCGAGCTGCGCCTTGCCGAGCAGTCCGCCGTCGTGACTCGGCGAGACGTCGACCGTGTAGGCCTCCTTGTCCGCGACGTTCGAAGGCTGTGCGTCGGAGACGGTCCAGTGCTTCGTGAAGTCGGTGAGGAACGTCGAGATGTCGGCGAGCGACGGCACCGTATGCGCCCCGGCAGTGCCTGGGGCATCCGCCTTCTGCTTGGGCAGGTCGAACGTGTAGGCCGTGTTCGAGGAGGCGTCGTACAACGTCGCCTTCGTGTCGTTCCAGGTCAGCTGGACGTCACCGGCTGTCGACTGGAGCTCGAGCCGGCCGCCGTTCGCGTTCACCCAGAGGCGTCCGTCTGCACCCGACATCAGCGCAGAAGCGGTCGCACCCACGAGCGCGCCCGAAGGGAACAGCTTGTTCGTGAAGGCGATCCGCGCCGTGACGCCGTCCGGCTTCGCCGCGGCGAGCCCGTCGTGGATTGCCTGCGCGAGCGGCTTCGCAGGCGGGGTCGCGCCGCCGCCACCGCGGGCGGCGGCGACGGCGACGGCTCCACCGACGAGGACGATGCAGGCCGCCGCGAGGACGGTGATCAGGCGGGTGGTCGAGAGTGTGCGGAACTTCTTCACGACGGTCCTTTCTCGAGGTTCGTACTCGAGAGGGTGCCGATGGATTCTGAGGCTTTCCTGAGGGCGGGCAGCTCGAGGGTGAACCGCGATCCGGCCACTGTCGCCCGCCCGCCGTGACGCTCGGCGGTCGCGCGCACGATCGCGAGGCCGAGCCCAGAGCCGTCGCCGCCCTGCCCTGCGCGCCAGAAGCGCTCGAAGGCGTGGTCGCCGTTCGCGTCGCCCGGGCCCGGCCCCTGATCTTCGACGCTGAGAAGCGCGGTGTCGCCGCGGCATTCGACGGCGAGCGTTATCCGACCGCCTGCCGGGCCGTGGACTCGTGCGTTCTCGATCAGATTCGACAGGGCACGCTCCAGCGCGGCGGCATCGCCCTGCACCGAGACCTCCGCCGCACTGATATCGATGTCTGCGGCAGCCGCCGCCCGTGCGAGCTCGTCGAGACGCACCTCGTGCTCGAGCGGCGCGGCGGCCTCTTCCCGCGACAGGGTGAGCAGGTCGTCGGCGAGGCGCGCGAGGCGGTCGGCGTCGGCCTCGAGATCTGCGACGAGCTCGGGCGTCGCCCCGTGTCGTGCGAGATGAGCGACGTTGCCGCGCAGAGCTGTCAGCGGTGTGCGCAACTCATGCGACGCGTCGGCGAGGAACCGCCGCTCCGAGTCGCGGGCCCGCTCGAGGCTGTCGAGCATCCGGTTGAGAGTTGCCGCGAGCCGGCCGACTTCGTCGGCGCGGTGCGGGTCGGGCAGCCGGCGGCGTGCGTCTCCGGTGCGGCCGATCTCCCCCGCAGCGGTCGCGAGACGCGCGAGCGGCCTGAGCGCGCCGCGCATCAGCAGCGCGATCGCGATCGCACCGACTGCTGCCGCTGCGAGCGCAGCGATCAGGGTCAGCGCGCGCAGCGTGGCGATCGTGTCGCCGACGTCAGCCGTCGACGCCGCGACCAGCACCGCACCGCCGCCCGCCGGGCCGGAGACCGTTGCGAGCGGCGCCACGTAGATCCGCAGGTCGATGCCGTCGAACGTGACGGAGTGATAGCCCGACCTGCCGCCGGTGACGGCGTCGCGAGCGAGGTCGCGCGGCAACACGCGGCCGCCGAGGGACAGCGAGCGAGCGACGATCCGGTCGCGGCGGTCGACGACTTCGACCATCGCTTGCGTCGCTCCGACGGGCGAGTCGAGCGAGCCCGGCGTCGTCAGCAGCGCGGGCGCGGATGCGGCAAGCTGGGCCACCTCGATCGCTCGCGCGCGAAGCGTTCGATCGAGCTCGCGGTGCAGGTGCCGCGCGACGAGCACATCGACCGCGGAGCCGAGGACGACGACCGCGATCATCGTCGCGACAGCAGCGGCGAGAATCGAGCGGAGGCGAAGGCTCATCGCCCGAGCACGAACCCGACGCCGCGCACCGTCTCGATCAGCGGCGGCTCGCCCAGCTTGCTTCTGAGGTTCGAGACGTAACGGTCGACGACGTTCGCGCGGGCGGCCCCCTGCCAGATCTGCGCGATCGCCTGCTCGCGGCTGACGACGCGGCGCGCGTTTCGCATCAGCAGCTCGAGCAGGTCGGCCTCACGTGTGCTGAGGGAGAGCGCCCGGCCCGCCCGTGTCGCAGTGCGCGTCTCGACGTCGAGCTGAAGGTCGCCGAGCGCGAGCATCGCCTCGGGCGGGCGGCCCCGGCGCAGAAGCGCACGCACGCGCGCGAGCAGCTCGTCCGTCTCGAATGGCTTGACGAGGTAGTCGTCGGCGCCCGCGTCGAGGCCGGCGACGCGATCGGCGAGCGCGTCCCTCGCGGTCAGGAGGAGCACCGGCGTCGCAAGGCCTCGCTCCCGCACGCGCCGGCACACCGCGAGCCCGTCGAGGCCCGGCATCGCGACGTCGAGCACGATCAGGTCGGGAGCGGACCGCTCGACGGCAACGAGCGCGGCGCCTCCGTCCGCTGCATCGTCGACGGCGTACCCCTCGGCGGCGAGGGTGCGCCGCAGCATGCGCCGGATCGGCGCGTCGTCGTCGACGACCAGGATTGCGGCCTGGGCCACCCGCTCAGACTATGCAGTGACGAGCAGCAGGTCGGCGCGCAGCGCCTCCAGGTCGAAGCCGTTGGGCGCGCGACCGTGCTCGAGGAAGTCGTTCGCGAGGATGCAATAGGCCTCGTCGCAGTAGCGATCCCAGAAGCTCCACGTCATCCGCTGCAACCGGCCCCAGGTGACGACGGTCAGCCCTGCGGCGTCGAACTCGACGACGTCGACGGCATGCCCACCCCACGAGCCAGGCTTCGCGTCGCCGCTCAACGAGCCGGTCCAGGCCCACGTCGGCTGTCGTTGGGCGGTGATCGGCATCGCAAGGCCGATGTAGAGCCCGCCGAAGAGCCAGGCACAGGCGCGAACGAGTTCGTGGTCATGGACGGAAAGGCGCGCGTAGGCGCCGATGCGGTGCCGCCCGATGCCGCTCGCGCGCCAGTACCGCAGGACATCGAGCTCGTACGCCCCTTCGTCGCCGGTGGCCGGGTCGACGACCTTCACGTGCTCGAACGCGCTCAGGACGGCTGACTCGCTGATCTCGACCGCGTTTCGGCGCGCCGCCGCCGTCCACGCCTCGATCATGTGCCCTGCCGCCGCGGTCGTGCAATCTCCGCGCTCGTCGTTTCCGTACATCGGCCACTCCGCGACCCGCACGGTGAGGTCGAGCGTCTCGGGCGGCGGCGGCAGCTTGGCACGGTCGACGTAGCGCCCGATCGAGATCGTGCGAACGTCAGTGCGGACGGGGAGCTTGCCGAGCTTTCCGGCGGCAATCGCAGTCGTGGTCATGACGGGCCCTCCTCTTGTCTCCGGACATCTCCTCCGCAGAGACCGCAAGTGCCGCCGGGTTGTTCTACAGCGGCGAAGCCGTCAGGTCAACCCACGTTGTCGCTCACCCACGACCCGAGCAGGCCCCGGTAGTGAGCGACGAACCGCTCGTGCTCATGCGCGGGGAACGTCGACTGGACGGTGCGAACGAGCACCCCGTCGAACTCCGCCGACGAAAACCACTCGTGCGCGATTGCGTCGAGGTCGGCGAGGTGGGTGTCGCAGAACTCCTTGTAATCGTCGATCTGGAAGTAGCTGTCGGCGAGCGCGCGGTAGGCGGCGAGCTTCTCGTCGTAGGAGAGGTTGTCACGATCTCCCCATGCGAAGTAGTCGTGCGAGTTCTGGTTGATGTGCATCTTGCGCCGCGTCACGGCGCAGAAAGCGCTCCAGCGAACGAGCGCAGCGATCGCCCACGGGAAGTAGTAGTGGAGCGACGTGAGCGCGACGTCGGGCGACGCGTTCGCGTAGTCGATCGGGTAGGCGACGCCGTCCTTGACGATCGTCTCGCACGAGTTGAACTCCCACCGAAAGAACGCATTGACGAGACGCGCGATCGAGACGATCTCGTCCCCGAGGGACTCGGTGAGGAAGTCGTGCCGGACGTGGTAGCGGTCGTACATCGGCTTCGACGGGTCGAACCACATCGACATCGTCTCGGCACCGATCGACAGCGAGCGCACGAACACGTCGAAGTCCTCGAGCGCCGTCTGCAGGTGCATCATCCGCTCGCCCGACTCGTCGTAGCGTGCGCGCAGCTCCTCCGGGGAGGTGACGCGCGAGACGCCGACCCACTGGCCGCCGTCGAACGGCTTCATGAAGAGCGGATAGCCGACGTGCTCGCCGATCGCCTCGAGGTCGAAGGCGGCGTTGTAACGCTCCGCCGTCGGCTGGAAGCGCTCGTTCGCGGGCGGCACCTTGTGCGGGATCAGCCACGTCTCGGGGACGCGGATGCCGAGCCGCATCAGCGCGCAGTAGGCGGAGTGCTTCTCCATCGCGTGGAACGTGAACGGGTTGTTCAGCAGGTAGACGTCGTCCATCAGCGAGATTTTCTTCAGCCACGCTCGCGGGAGGTCGTACCACCAGGCGAGGCGGTCGATCACCACCGAGTAGCGAGGACTCGAGCGCAGGTCGAAGGGCTCGTTGAAGATCCGCTCGGTGTGCAGGGTCGTACCGCCGACCGGCCCGAGGCGCGAGACGAGCGCCTCGAACGCGGCGGGCCAGTCCTCCTCGGTGCCGAGGAGCAATCCGATCGTCGATTCAGGCAAGGCGAGAGAGATGATGAGCGATTTGCCGCCGCCATGACGGCCAGTCGTGCGGCACGTCGTGCCCCCACAGGTCGACCTCGTGCCGGATCCCCTTGGCGGCGAGCAGCTCGCCGAATTGCCGGGTCGAGTCGAGGGCGCCGGTCGTGTCCTCCCACTGGCCCTGCCCGCAGACGAGCACCAGCGTCGCCTGCTCGCGCAGCCAGGCGAGATGGTCTCCCTCGAGGTTCGCGACGTAGTCCATCGGGTTATTGAAGTAGACGGCCTCTCCCCGCTCGCCGCCGCCCTGCACCGACACGTCGTAGACGCCGCTCATGCCGACCGCGACCGGAACCAGATCGGCGCGCTTCAGGCAGACGTTGACGGCGTGGTAGGCCCCGAACGAGCAGCCGGTGGCGATCAGCTCGTGCGAATGCGAGTCGACCTGCACGAACGGCACGAGTCGTGAGAGGAGCCACCACTCGTAGTGGCCGTGGCGTCGCGCGCGCTCTTCGAGTGTCAGGTCGCCGCGTGTCCAGCTCTCCTGGTCGAAAGAGGGAAGGCAGTAGAGCTTGATCCGCCCGCCGTCGAGCAGCTCCGAGAGCGCCTCGATCATGCCGCGCTCCTCCCAGTCGCCCGCTGCGCCGTTCTCCGACGGAAACGCGAGCACAGGCCTGCCGTAGTGACCGTAGGCGAGGACAGTCCCACCGTCGACCTCGACGGCACGGCGCTGCATCAGACGGTCTGCTTCATGACGCGGCAGCCTGGAGCAGGGCCGGGAGATGCGGATCGACGGAGTCGCGCCAGCACGTCCAGGTGTGCGCGTCGCGAACCTCGGCAAGCCACGCGGGGTAGCCCTGCGCGACGAGCGCCTCCGCCAGTGCGCGGTTGTTTGCACGATTCTCCTCGGCTTTGCCGCAGGTGAACGCGATCGGGATCGGGCTCTCGGCGACGCCGCCGCGGATGACGCGGCCGACGAACCGTGTGATGCGGCGATAGCGCTCGAAGCCCGACTCCTGCTTGTCCGAGCGCTGTCGGAAGAAGCTCCCCGACTGCAGGAGCAACCCGTCGAACGAACGCGGATGCCTGACGTGGGCGTGGAGCATGGCGAGCGCGCCGAGGCTCGCGCCCATCCCGATGCGCTTGCCGTGCGGCGCGCGCTTTGCGATCTCGGGAATCAGCTCGCGCACCAGGGCGCCCGCATAGAGCGCCGAGGCCGAGTACGTCTCGTTGCGGTCGACGGGCTGGATCAGTGCGGCACGGAGCGGCGGGATCTGCTCCCCCCAGCTCATCGCGTCGAGATAGCGGGTCAGCGCCGAGTACTTGGCGTACTCGGGGCCGTCGTGGACGATGATCAGGGGCGCCTCCGAGCTGGGCGGCTCGGGCGTCGCATAGATCATCACGCGCACGCGTGCGACGAGGCGGTGGCAGCGGATCTCGATCTCCTCGACCGGTCCGGCGTCCGCGTCCGTCGCGAGCCAGGCGGGCGGCGTGTACTCGGGCCACTCGACCACGGACTTGTCGCCGAACGGCCCCGGCGCGGTGTGTGGGTTCGTAGGGTCGGTCGACCACTTCCCGTCGACGCCGACCATGTACTCGAGGCGGTCGAGCGGCGGCCGCTCGAAGGCGAGCCGCCAGGCACCGTCGTCCCAGGCGAAGGCCGGCCCCGGCCGGGGCCGCGTCACGTCCTGGCCGAGCAGCACCTCGTCGAAGCGGTGCTCTGGGTCGGGCAGCTGAAACTCGACCGAGTCGTGCGAGACGCGCGGCGAGGTCAGCGTTTCTTCTTCGGTCGATTCTGACGTGCGCGAATCTTGTGCTCTCTGACGCGTTCCAAACGTAGGAGATGGTTTCGCTTGGCCTCGATCGCCTCTAGCTCGCGCTGCAGCTTCGCGTAGCTCTCCCAGCGTTCCCGCGACAGCGCGCCCTCCTCGAGCGCCTCGCGAACAGCGCACCCCGGCTCCTGGCCGTGGGCGCAGTCGGAAAAGCGGCAGCGGCGGGCGAGCTCCTCGACGTCGCCGAAGGCCTGGTCGAGGTCGGCGTCCCAGAGCTGCAGCTCCCGGATGCCCGGAGTGTCGAGCACGACGCCCCCGGTCGGCAGCAGGATCAGCTCGCGGTGGCTCGTGGTGTGACGGCCGCGGTGGTCGTCTGCCCGCACCTCCCGCGTCGCGAGCAGCTCTTCGCCCGCGAGCCGGTTCACGATCGTCGACTTCCCGACGCCGGATGATCCGAGCAGGACGGCGGTGCGGTTGCCCTCGAACCAGCGGCGCATCTCCTCGAGCCCTTCGCCGGTGACCGCGGAGACGGCATGCACCGGGCACGCGCCGAGCGTCACGGTCTCCGTCTCGGCGAGGTACGGCGCGACATCCTCGACGAGATCGGTCTTCGTCAGCAGGACGACAGGCTGGGCGCCGCTCTCCCACGCCATCGCGAGGTACCGCTCAAGCCGGCGGAGGTTGAAGTCGAGCGGCAGAGCCTGCACGAGAAATGCGACGTCGATGTTCGCCGCGAGCGTCTGCTCGCGCACGGCGTTCCAGACCTCCTTACGGGAGATCGACGTTCGCCGCGGCAGGACGGTCTCGATGCGGCGTCCCGCCGGGTCATAGCCGACCCAGTCGCCGACCGCCGGCAACTCGTCATTGTGGACGAGCCGGTTCGCGGCGCTCGCGCGCAGCTCTCCGACATCGGCCATCAGGTCGTAGGCGCCCCTGTGTTGGATCGAGACGCGGGCGGGGTCCAGCCCCGTGGCACGGTGCTCGGCGAACGCGGCTTCCCAGCCCTCGTCCCATCCGAGTCGATGTAGCAACGATTCCGTAACCGGAAGTGTCAACCAAAGCTCCTTTGCGTGTGGGTCGGATGCAGGCGCGCGACCCCTCGCACGGGCGTCAGGAGTGGTCTAGACGAGGATGCGACGGGCTGCGGCGCGGACAACGCGGAACGGCATGACTCGCTTCATCTCGGCACCACCTCCTCGTCGACGGGAACTCGGGTCATTGTGCGGGTCTTTCCGCTTTTGCGCAACCCTGGGCTCCGCGCTACGCTCGCGCTCCCTTTTCCGACCGAAAGGCCCCAAGCCGATGTTCGAGCCAACGCCCCCACTCCTCGTCCTGCTCGCGGTCGCGGTGATCGCCGCCGGTTGTGGCGGCGGAGGTGGGAGCGCGAACGGCGGCGGCGGCAAGAAGGGCCAGGCTTCGAACGGCGGCAAGGGCGCGAACGGGATCTCCGTCGGCAACTGCCTGAACATCGACGACGACTTCCTCGTCCAGCCAAGCCAGACGTCTGTGGACGGTCAGTCGCCGGGCGGTGTCACGTTCACGCTGACGCTGTATCCGACGCCGGCGGCCGCCAAGGCCGCAGCTGCGAAGAAGAACCCGAAGACGACCGCGGTCGTGGAGAACGGCGTCGTCGACTTCCGCGGCAACCCGTCCCCCTACGCGGGCGCCCCGCCCGCAAAGATCTCGAAGGTCGAGCTCGCCGACATCAAGACGTGCATCAACAAGGCAAAGGCGGGCTAGCCGGAGTAGGCGCGGCGGTACACTGACCAGGCCCGCGGCGCGGTGAGGTTCCGAACCGGGTCAGATCCGGAAGGAAGCAGCCCTAAGGAGCCCTCACCGGTGCCGCGGACTTTTCCCGGGCGCATAGCTCAGCGGGAGAGAGCTCGCTTCACACGCGAGAGGTCCCTGGTTCGATCCCAGGTGCGCCCACTGAACTTGTCGTTGCGCAAACCTCGGGTGTGACGACGCGGTACGTCGGCAGGATCTCCGACCTGCCGTTGACGCGGAGCTCTTTGATCAGCAGCCGTAGGAGCGCTTTGGTCTGTGCGGGCTCGCCAGCTTCGAGGGTGTCGCG